>VFZO01000106.1 GCA_016871155.1 Acidobacteriota bacterium
GCTCACCCAACGGGTGAGCCGTTTTCCGTCGCTCGATTGCGCTCATCCCGTTCAGTATCCATCACTTCCGGCCAGCTGGCCGGGGGCCAACTGCCGGATTTGGGATGAACGAAGCGGAGGCGATGGCCGGTGCGTTTGCCCGGCGCGGGGCGCCGGTGGGGGAATTGTGCGCCGCCTATGAACGGGCTCTGGTTGCTCTGGAGATTCCGAACGATCCCGTTGTGGACCGGTTGGTGGCGGGCGGCGCGGATTTGAATGCCGCCGAGATGGTGCTGCGGCGGCGCGACCCTGAGAACGGTCTGACGCGGCGGGCTCGGGTGATGCTCACGTTATTGGAAGCCGGCCAGGATTTGCCAGGGCGCGGTGCGGGATGGGCCGCGTTGCTCGCCGCGCCTTTTGCCGGCGCGTGGCATTGGATCGCGGGCTCGGCGGCTTTGTGGCGGCATGGCTGCCGAGGTTGACGTTTTGATCGTTGGGTCCGGGCCGGCGGGCGCGATGGCGGCTTGGGCGCTGCGCGGGCGGCCGGGCGTTCAGATGCTGGACGCCGGGCACACGGCGGCGGGGCTCACTAGCGTTGGGCTGGAGCATCTGCGGGCCGGGGCGCCGCCGGTCTCGCTGAAGCTGCGCGGGCCGGCGGTGGAGTTCATCACTCGCGACGCGGCGCGGTTGACGCCTGTAGTCTCGGCGTCGTTCCCGGCGGTGGTGAGCTTGGCGAAGGGCGGGCTCGGGAATGCCTGGGGCGGGGGCGTGTACCGGTTTCGCGACGGCGAACTGGGCGGGCTGCCGGACCTGACGCCGCACTACGACGCCGTCTCGCGCCACATTGGCGTGTGCGGCGCCAACGACGATCTGGGCGCGGAGTTTGGGTTGGAACCGGAGCTGCTGCCGCCGCTGCGGATTGGGCGGAACGCGCGTGCGATGCTCGAAAACTATAAGCGAGCGCGGCCGGCCGGCGTGACGCTGGGCCACGCGCGGCTGGCGGTGCGGAGCGGCGAGTACACGTACCGGGCCAATGAATTCACGTCGGCCGGAGACCCGGCGCGGTACTGCCCCGCGTCGACACTCGACTCGCTGCCCGGACTTACGTATTCGCCCGGCTGGGTGGCGCGGCGGTTCCGCGAGACGGAGGCCGGCGTCGAGGTGGAGGCCGTCGGCCTGCAGGGCGGCTGCGAGACGTTCCGGGCGCGGCGGCTGATACTGGCGGCGGGGACACTGAATACGGCGCGAATCGTGCTGCGCTCTTTCGACGATTTCGCGACGCGGCTGCCGCTGCTGGATAATCCGATCACGGCGCTGCCGCTGGTGCGCTGGAGCGGCGTGGGACGCGGCGACGATGCGCCGGAGAGCGGCATGGCGCAGTTGAACATCGTGCTGGCGGCCGAGCGGTTTGGACGCAAGTTTCAGGGCAGCCTCTATGGCACGCGCGGCGCGCCGCCGATCGAGTTCGCGCACCGGTTGCCGTTCTCCCTGACTACGAATTTGCGCGTGCTGCGCGCCTTGTTGCCGGCCGTGACGCTGGCGATGGTGTTTCATCCAGCCGCGCCGGGAGCGCAGTACCTGCGCCTGCGGCCGGACGGTGCGCTGGAAGCGGACTATCCGTGGCGAGCCGACGATGCGCTGACTCTGGAGTTGGTCCGGGTATTCCGTTCGCTCGGGTTCTGGGCGCACGCGGGCATGGCGCACCATGCGGGGCCAGGGCAGGGTATTCACTATGCCGGCACGCTGCCGATGACAGAGCGGCCGGGCCGGTATCAACTGCACCGGGATGGGAGGCTGGAGGGCACGCGTGCGGTGTATGTGTGCGACGGGTCCTGCTTCTCCCATCTACCGGCGAAGAACCTGACCTTCACGATCATGGCCAACGCGCACCGGATCGCGAGCGGACTGCGATGAAAGAGTGGTTGACGCATCCTTTGCTGCGGCCCCACGCGATGGGGACGCCGGAGTGGTTCGCAGCGCAGAGCCGGATGGCCGGAGAGAAGCCTCTAATTCAGCGATGCTACGCGCTGTGGCGGGACCTGCTGCTGGCTGATGCCGGCAGCGCGGCGGGCGCGGGACTGATTGTGGAACTGGGTGCGGGAATGAGTGGATTGAAGGCGCTGCGGCCGGAGGTCGTCACATCGGACGTGGTGCCGGGCGCGGTGGACCTGGTGGCGGACGGCCGCCGGCTGCCGTTTCGCGACTGCTCGCTGCGGGCGCTGCTGCTGACGCATGTGTTCCATCACATCCCCGACGTGGAGGCCTTTCTTGGCGAGGCGTCGCGGGTGCTGCGGCCGGGTGGCGTGTTATCCCTGGTGGACTGCGCGCACACACCGTTCAGCCGGTTCTTCTTCGGGAAGATCCATCCCGAGCCGTACCGGCACAAGGATGCGGCGTGGAGTTTCCCTGAAGGGCACACGCTGCTGGACTCCAATCAGGCGCTGACCTGGATGGTGTTTGAGCGCGACCGGCCGCGATTCGAGGCGCTGTTCCCGCAGTTGCGCATTGAGGGCCGCCGATGGCTGCCGTGGTTTTCCTACCTGCTATCGGGCGGCGTGAATCTGCGAAGCTTTGTGCCGCCGGGGTGCGCGGGCGCGGCGCGCGCGGCCGATGCGCTGCTGCGGCCGCTGGATCCGGTTTGCGCGATCCACTGGCATTGGACGATCCGGAAGCGTTAATCGCGGCGGAAGACGAGCGTTCGCTGCACGGCGAAGTTGGCGGCGAAGAGTGTGCCTTCGGCCAGCAGTTTGGCGGCGAGCGGAGGGAAGCCGTAGCCGGTGAGAACCCGAATGAGTCCGAGGCTGACGGCGCCGGAGACCGCGACCAGGGCCAGAAACTTCAGCAGGGGCGGCCAGAAAGACGCGGTGCTGCGAAAGACGAGGTTGCGCAGAATAAAGAAGGCCGCGACGGTGGCGACTCCGCGGCCCGTCCATTGGGCCTGGGCCAGGTTGCCGGTGCGCCATAGGACGAAGGAGAAGACGGAGGAGTCGAGCGCGGCCATGAGCAAGGCGCTAGCCGAGTAGCGCAGGAAGACGAAGTAGATGCGCAGAGAGTCCCGAATGGGGTTGAAGTGGGAGGACGCGTTGCCGTCCTCATAGACCGTTTGAATAGGGATCTGGGCGAGACGGGCGGGGGCGTCTTGAGAAGCGCCTCGAACTCAAACTCGTAGCCGTTGAAGGGCAGGCGGAGCGCCTCCAGACAAAGGGCGCGCGGCCACACGCGAAGGCCGGTCTGCGTGTCGCGAAGCGCGCAGCCGGTGAGTGCGTGAAAGACCCAGCGCGAGACAGTGTTGCCCAGGCGGCTGCGAAAGGGAACAGCGCCGTTGAAGGAACGGACGCCGAGGATGAGCCGGTCCGGTTGGGAGGCGTGTGCGGCGGCGAGGCGGAGAATATCGGCGGGTTTGTGCTGGCCATCCGCGTCGGCGGTGAGGATGGCCGTGACGTTCCCGCCAGAGGTGAGAATCCGGTTGAAGCCCGACTTCAGCGCCGCACCCTTGCCGAGATTGACGGCGTGATCGAAGACCTCGACACGATCCATGGCGCGGAGGCTGGCGAAGGTTCCGGCGAACTCCGGACCGCTGCCATCGTCGACAACCACGGCGCGGCGAATCGGGCCGTTTTGCAAGACTTCGGCGATCAGGTTGGGGAGAGACGGCGGGGGTCTGTAGGCCGGGATGAGGAGGATCACTGGCCGGCTGCCGCCTTCTGGGCCAGGGCGTGGTTCAGGTTATTGCGGGCCAGTTCCCAGTCCGGCTTGAGGCGTACGGCGGTCTGCGCGGCGCGAATGCCCTCATCCCACATGCGAAGGGCGTTGTAGCCGGCGGCGATGTTGTTGTAGGCCTCGGCGTAGTCCGGACGCAGGCGGAGCGCCTGACGGGCGGCTTCGACGCAATCCAAATAGCGGCCGGAACGGAAGTGTGCGAGGGAGAGTTCGATGAAGCGCTCGGGCGCCGGAGCGGCCTCGGCTTTCGATCGAGCGTCCTCGGCGTGACGGCGCGTTTCGGCCAGCGTGGCTTTAAAGCGGAGTGCGGTGGCGTCGGTGGGTGCGATGGATAGCGTGTCCTGAACGAGTGTGTCGAGCTCGCGCCATTGCTGCATGCCTGCGTGGATTTCGGCCATCAGACTCCGGGCGGCGAAGTCTCGCGGGTTGAGCGCGACGGCGCGTTCCAGGTTTGCCGCGGCCTCCGTCCGGCGGTTGCGCTGCCAGAGCCAGCGGCCGTAGTAGAAATAGCCGCTGGACTGCGCGGGACTCCATTCGACGGCGTGGCGGAAGTGACGCTCGGCGTCGCCATCGCGGCCGAGCACCCCGTTCGCGATGGCGCGGTTGATTTCGAGGATCGGGTAGCGGGGATTGAAGACGGCGGCGCGTTCAAAGTAGTCGAGCGCGGCGCGGGTCTCGCCGCGCGCCATGAGGGTGAGGCCGTAGTTCATCAGGCCGCGGCCGTTGCGCGGGCTTTTGACAGTGACGTCGCGCCAGAGCGATTCTTCGGTGCGCCAGACTTCGTTCCGGAAGTGGGTGGCGGTGACGGAGGCGGCGAGCACGAGCGCGGCGGCGGCGGGAACCCAGCGAGCCCGGGGCAGGCGTTTGGCGAGCGACCCGGCGGCCAGGCAGAGGCCGGGGAAGGCCATGAACATTCGATGATCGTTGGCGACCTCGGCGAGCGGCATGACGGCAGTGGGCAGCAGAGCGATGAGGAACCAGGCGAGACCGAAGGCGGCCTCCTTGTCGCGCTTCGCGGTGCAGGCGATGACCGCGAGCAGCGCGGCCGCGAAGAGCGCGCCGGACCAGACACGAGGATCGGAATACGCGGCAACGGATGTCATGTCCGTGTCGGCGGTGAGGGCCGCCGGCCAGAAGAACTGCGTGAAGTAGTGCCAGGAGACGAAGCCTTGGGTGGCGCGGTAGAGGCCCGCGCTGGCGGCGCCGGGGTTAAAGCCGGCGCCGGTCATTCGCCAGGCCAGCAGGCCGAGGACGAGCGTGGCGGCGACGGACGGCGCGAGGCTGGACCAGCGCCGGTCGCGGTAGATGGCTAAATAGGCGGCGAGCAGGAGCGGGAAGACGAGCGCCGTGGTTTTCGAGAGGGCACCCGCTGCGAAGGGGAGCAGATAGAGCGGCGAGCGGGCCGTGAGGAAGAGGTAGAGCGCGGCCGTGACGCCGAGGGTGGCGTAGAGATCGCCGCGCTGGATGATGTAGTTAACGGTCTCCGCCGAGACGGGATGCACGGCGAAGAGCGCGGTGGCGAACCAGGCCCAGCCTTCGTTCCGGAGCAGCCGCGCGAACAGCGCCCAGAGCGTGACGGCGAGGACGATCAGCCAGAGGAATGTCGAGATGTGGAACCAGCGGGTGTTTGCGCCTCCGGCGAGAGTCCAATCGGCGGAGAGTGAGAGGGTGACGAGCGGGCGATAGACCTGATGGGTGGTCAAAACGCTGAACGCGGCGGGGTCCTGGAAGAACTGCTTCCAGTTGTCGAGCGTGTGGACCGCCGTGTTGTCGACGACGGTATGAAAATCGTCGAAGTGGAAGGCGTTGTCGAAGTGGTTGTAGTAGGCCGCGACTAGAAGCAGCGTCAAGGCGGCAATGCGGAGAAGGCTCATCCGCGAGAAGCCTGCGGTTACGATTGCCGAATTCTACCATGGGGGTTTTGGGGGTTGTGTTGCGGCGATCCGGCGGCGCAACTGGCAGCTTCGGCAGAACCGGCCGAGCTAGCCAGTGAACTGGAACGCGTAGAGCTTCGCGCTTCGCATTCGGATCCTTAGCCGGACAGCCTTGCCGGCCAACGCGGACACATCGGACTTTCCGCGCCATGTCACCACTTGACGCACACGGTTTGCATTGATCTCGTCCGCCTCGTGGAACGAGAACCCGTCCATCCGTCTGCCGGATTCCGACAGAATCTCGACCTTTGCCGAACCGCCCGCGCCCGTATTGATGTTGAGCTCCAGCCGCGTTCCGGTGAAACGCAGAGGGGGCGTGAGAAACGTTCCGCCCTCGTAGTCCGCGTCGGCGGACACAAACCCGTCCACGCGCAGGATGGACCGCGAAATAGCGTGCATTTCCTTCTCGGCCAAAGCATCCAGGCGGTTGCCGTGGTCGCGATTCGTGCCGAAGTAGTAGATCCAGAGCTCGTCACCCATGCGGACCGGACGTAAGACCGGATAGATCCACTTTGAATCGAAACTGCCGTCGGGTCCGGTGCTGAGGAAGGGCCGCCGCGCTTCGGGACGGGTGAAGTGAAGTCCGTCGCGGCTGACGGACAAATGCAGGTCAGAGGTATCGGGCCAGGATTCGCGTCCCTCCATCCGCCAGTGATAGAAGATCGGGCTCAGCGCGAGGTACACGCCTTCGTACGGAAAGACACCAGGTCCATAGTAGTCAAGAGGCATCGTCGGGGTCAGCACCTGATCTTCGCCGGCCTTCACCGCTTCGGCACCCTGGGACCTCGTCGCGACGATATTCTCGCCTTGAACGGTCACGCTGCGGAGATCGAGACGTTCTACCTTGCCAGCGGCCATGTCCCGCTCATCCAGTTCGAGCGACATTTCGGGGCTGTCCCAGTGGATCATGTCGTCGGACTCGTTGTAGCTCGCCATCCGGGCCCCATATCCCACACCGCGGCGAACCCATTCGCGGCTGTAGCCGATGTAGCGCCCAACGCGAGGATCCCAGAACCAGGAGGGCTGTGTGTCGGCCGCGCGCAATCCGGTAACGGAGCGCAGGTCCATTTTCCAATTCAGACCATCCGGAGAAATGAATACGCGATGGGGACCCTTGATGCCGCTCCCAGGCTTCGGATAGATCTTCATCCAGGACTTGTAGCGAGCCTCCGGAGGACAGTTCGGGTTATCGTCGCGCCAAACGGTGCTGCCACCGACAGTCATCAGGTTCAAGTCGGGCGGCAGAACCAGATTGTTCTGGCGCGAGCCATCGCGATCGACCAGGCCCAAGACGGGCTTGGTGAAGTGGATGCCGTCCGTCGATTCGGCGTATCCGACCGCCATCATCGGGGGATTCTGCTTCGGCCCGGCTTTACCCGCGCTCATCTGATACCACATGCGGATCTTGCCGTTCTCCTGAATCACGGTTGAGTAGCTGGCCACCCATCCGTCGCGCTCCCAGGGTTGATCGGTGACCAGGATTTTCTCCCGCGTTTGATAAGGAGCGTTCATCGTGAGACGGATGCCTTCCGACGATTCGATGAACTTGTGATCGATGAACAACTGTTTTCTCGAGCCGACGTCGGTAATGTTCTGGGCCGCGGCGGCCAGAGGCAGAAGAGCGGCGAGTACCGCGCGAGCTTTTCGAGACTGTTTTGCGGTGAAATTGGACTTCATGAATGGCAGTAGCATACCAGTTCCAGGCGGATTGTGACGCGCCGTCACGGAGATCGAGGCCCAGGCTGTCGACGACCTTGACTACTTGGCCGATTTGAACAAGGCGGGCGGCCGTTTTGAAGCCGATCAAAAGAGATTGAACGGGTTGCTTGCAGCGATCTCAGCGCTGCGGGAAATGCCCATACCTGTGCCGTCCGAGTCAGCTCCTGACTGCCGGTCAGGAGGGCGGCGAGCGATTGCAGGCTGGGCGGCTGGTGCTTCATTGGCTCGCGTCCATGTCAAAGGATTCTGGCTGTGCGAAGCGCTCCGCGTCAGCGGCTTACCCCGGTTGCGGCTTTTTGAAATCGATTGGTGCCCTGCGGAGCAGGCGTCAGACTGGAGTGGGCCAGCAACCCGATCGAGGCACGAGGAAATGGGACGATGATAGGATCTTCACGATGCGGCGGTTTGTATTGGCGGCGGCGCTGGGCGCTGTCCTTGCGATGGGGCAGGGACGCGATGCGTCCCGCGGAGAGGCGCTGTACGGCGCGCGCTGCGCCGGTTGCCATGGCCGCGATGGCAGAGGCGGGGAGGCTCCGAATCTGCACAAGAGCCGGCTGGTGGTTTTGTCGCCGCCGGCGCGCTTATTCGATGTCGTCCGGAACGGGATTCCGGGTACGGGCATGCCGCCGTTGGCGGGGCCGGACGCGGATGCCTGGGACATTGTCGCGTTTGTCCACTCGGTGGCGAAGCCGGGGATGGGTAAGCCGGTGGAGGGAGACGTCGAGGCGGGGCGGGGGTTGTTCCGGTCGTTAGGCTGCGCGAGGTGTCACATTGTTGAGGGCAAAGGCGGCGTGCTCGGACCGGACCTGAGCAGTATCGCGCTGCAGAGTTCGACGGCCGAGATCCGAGAATCTGTATTGGAGCCGGCGGCCAAGGTGCGGCCCGGCTACCGGCCCGTGACCGTGGTGGTGCAGGGGAAGGGCACGATCATGGGCGTGCTGAAGAACGAAGACAATTTCTCGATGCAGGTGATGAGTCTGGGCGGCGTGCTGCGCGGCCTGACTCGCGCGGAGTTGGAGCGGGTGGACCTTGAGCCGGGGACGCGCATGCCGGCGGCGCGGTTGAGCGCCCGGGCATTGCAGGATCTGCTAGCGTTTCTGGACCGGCAGCGGGCGCCGCATTTGCGCACCGAGATCGGGTTCGCGAACTACTGACATGCGGCTGCTTGGACTCCTCCTCATGAGCCTGGGCGCGCAGACGCCAGACGGCAACTGGCTCAGCCACGACCGCGATACCACCGGGCAGCGGTACAGCCCGCTGGACCAGATCCGGGCGAGCAACGTGGAGGGCTTGGCGGCGGCGTGGGCGTTCCAGACCCCGCGGCTGCCGACCCGGAGCGAGACGACGCCGCTGGTCCGCGACGGCATCCTGTATCTGACCGTTGGAGGCGAAGAGGCGCACGCGCTGGACGCCAGGACTGGGCGGGTGATTTGGAGTTTCGAGTACGCCGTGCCCCCGGCGGCGGCGGGCGGGAAGGCGATGCGCCGCACCAATTGGAATCGCGGGTTCGCGCTTGAGGGTAACCGGCTGTTCATGGCGACGAGCGACTGCGCGCTGATCGCGTTGGACGCGCGGAACGGCAGCCTGCTGTGGCGCGTGCGGCTGGCCGATCCGGAACAGTCGTACGGGGCAACGGCCGCGCCGCTGGTGGTGAAGGACATGGTGATTCTGGGCGTGCGCGGCGGCGATACGGGAACGGTGCGCGGATTTCTGGACGCCTACGACGTGGCTACCGGAAAGCGCCGCTGGCGATTCAACACCGTGCCCGGGCCGGGCGAGAAAGGCCACGAGACGTGGCCGGCCGGCGGTCAGGCCTGGAAGGCGGGAGGCGCGGCGACGTGGACAACCGGCACGTACGACGCGGCGCTTGGGCTGGTGTATTGGACGACCGGAAACCCGGGACCTAAGGATTACGACGGGTCCGACAGGGCGGGCGACAACTTGTATAGCTGTTCCGTGCTGGCGCTGCGGGCGGAGACGGGCGAGTTGGCATGGCACTACCAGTTCACGCCCCACGACGTGAACGACTGGGACGCGAATGAGACGCCGGTGCTGCTGGATATGGAATGGAACGGCAGGCCGCGAAAGTTACTGGCGCAGGCCAACCGCAACGCGTTCTTCTATGTGCTCGACCGCGTGACCGGGGAGTTTCTGCTCGGCGAGCCGTTCGCGAAGCAGACGTGGGCTAAGAGGATCCTGCCTAACGGGAGGCCGGAGCGGAATCCGGATACGGCGCCGACCGTGAAGGGCAACTATGTTTGCCCGGATGTGCATGGCGGCACGAATTGGCAGTCGCCGTCGTATAGTCCGAGAACGGGGTTGTTCTACGTGGTGGCGCGCGACGCGTGTGGATACTTCTATCCAACGGGTTTCAGCAACGACGCGGAGAGGGCGGCGCCGAAGCAGTCGGTGAAAGCGATCGACGTGCGAACGGGGAAGGTTCGCTGGGAGTACGCATTCCTGGGCAATCAGGAGTTGGTCTCCCACGCGGGCACGATGACGACGGCGGGCGACGTGACGTTCGTGGCGGGCCGCGATGGGCAGTTGATCGCGTTGGACGCACGAAGCGGGCGGGCCTTGTGGCACTTCAACACCGGGGGGACGATTCGCGCGGCGCCGATGACCTACGCGGTGGACGGAAAACAGTACGTTTCCATTTGCACGAAGACGGCGGTTTTTACCTTTGCTCTCCGGTAAGTTGACGCGGCGGCAGTTCGGAATGGCAGCCGTGGCGGCCGGGCGCGCGCCGAACATTGTGCTGATTCTGGCCGACGATCTGGGCTACGGCGACCTGGGCTGTTATGGTTCGACGCAGAACACGACTCCGCATTTGGACCGGCTGGCCGGAGACGGCTGCCGCCTGACCCATCACTACAGCGCCGCGCCGGTGTGCTCGCCGGCGCGCGCGGCTCTGTTGACGGGTTGCGTTCCCGAGAGGACCGGCGTAACCGGCGTGCTGCGCGGCGGAGGGGACGAGGGCCTGGCGCTGGAGTTGCCGACTCTGGCGGCGGCGCTGCGTGCGAAGGGGTACGAGACGGCGCTGATTGGGAAGTGGCATCTGGGCATGGGGCCAGCCCATGTGCCGCTGGCCCGCGGGTTCGATTCGTTCTGGGGTTTTTTGACGGGCACGATCGACTATTACACGCACGCTTCGCTTGGCGGCGGGCCGCGCGGACCCCGGGCGACTTTCGACGGGCTTGAGCCGGTGCAACTGGACGGCTACTATCCGGAATTGGCGGCGGAGCGGGCCGTCTCGTGGATTGGCAGGCCACACGCCCGGCCCTTCTTCCTGTACCTTTCCTTGGCGCTGCCGCATACGCCGCTGCAGGCACCGGATCGCTGGACGGCACCGTTTCGAAAGATGTTTCCGGAGGCGAACGCACTGTATGCCGGCATGGTGGCGTGCCTGGACGACACGGTAGGGCGCGTGCGCGCGGCGTTGGAGGCGGCGGGCGAGTGGGAGCGGACTATCGTCGTGTTCGCGTCCGACAACGGATGGGTGAAGATGCGGACGCCGGCCGTGGCGGGCGCGGGTTCGAACGGCGCGTTGCGCGGCGGGAAGTACGAACTCTATGAGGGCGGCATTCGCGTTCCGTGCATCGTCCGCTGGCCGGGTGTGACGCGCGCGGGGACGGAGTGCCGGGAGATCTCGTGGTTTCCCGATTGGTTTGCCACTCTCACTGGCGAGAAAGCGCGCGACGGCGTGGACCTGCGGGCGGCGCTGCGCGGCAAGCGGCTGCGGGCGCGGCGGTTGCGATGGCAGTTTCAGGACGATCTGGTTGGGACGCCGTTCAGCGTGGCGGTGCGCGACGGACGGTGGAAGTATCTGCGGACCGGCGCGGAGGAGGCGCTCTACGATCTGGAGCGGGATCCGGGCGAGAGGGTGAATTTGCGGGAGCGGGAACCGGCCGTGTTCCGGCGGCTGCGTTAGAAGCGCTTCAGCCCTTCGAGCAGAGAACGGGTGTTGCCGTTGCCCGCGTGTTTCACGGTGTGGACGGGGCGCCAGTCGTCGTTGACTGCGCCGATGTAGCGGGCGTTGTTTTGCGCAGTGCCCATGAGAATCACGGTAAAGTGGCGGTCCGGATATTCGAGGGCGCGGTACTGCAGGTCCTTGCCCTCGCTCCAGCGGTCGCGGGCCGGGGGGCCGAGTTTGCGGGTGACGGCGAAGACATCGTCCTCGGCAGTGAAACCGAGGTCTTCCTGCAAGACCCCTTGGTATTGAATTCGGTCACCCCGGTTGTATGAAACCACGCCGTAGACGACGAACAGAAAGGCGACGATACCGGCGAGGATATAGAGGCCGATGCGCGATTCGCCGCTCCCGGAGTCGCCCAGGCGGACGCCGGCGACCATGGCCGGCTTCGGGATGGAGGCCTCATCGACGGGCGTGGGCGGGTAGGGCGCTTTGGGCATGTTGAGGACGCGGCGCTCATGCGGGCGCAGAATGCCGTTGGCGTATTCGAGTTCGCGCTGCAGACCGACGATCATGACCGGTTCGTCGACGCGCGAGACGGCGCCGAGATAGCGGCGCGGAACCCAGATTTCAAGGCTGGACCTGGTGTTTCGAACCAGAACCTCGGACCAGGTGGCTTCGGAGAGATTCCACTCGTTGTTATCGATGTTGAGAATCGGGGGGTAGAACGAGAACGGACGCCCGCTCAGTCCTTCGTACTCCGGAATGGGCTGCGCGGACATGAACCTATAGCCTATCTGTTTCCGAGATTGAGTACCACGACACCGAGCAGGATCATACCGATGCCAATGAATTTATTCCGCGTGAGCGGCTCTTTGAAAATGAGATACGACCAAAGCAGTGTCCACAAGTAGCCGAGCGAGACCATGGGGTAGAGGATGGTGAGTTCCCCGGAGCGGACGGCCGCTGTGTACATGCCGAAGGAGACCAGATAGACGGCGATGCCGACCGGCAGTTGCCAGTTGCGAAGCAGACCCAGGAGGGTTCGTTTCAGTCGGTCCGCACCAGCCTTGAGGAGCACGGAACCGAAGGAGCCGACGAACGAGGCGGCGAGGACCAGCAGGATCGACGATAACGGTGTTTTCAAACCGCTTTGCTGTCCTTTCGGCCGAGCACGGCGACGCCGAGAACGATGAGCGCGAGGCCAAGAATTTTGAACACGTTCAACGACTCACCCAGCATGGTCACCGACAGGATGCTGACCCAAACGTAGGTCAAGGCAATGATGGGATAGAGAACCGAGAGTTCGCCGTAGCGAAGCGCAAGCACCAGGAGCATGGTCGAGAAGCCGTAGCAGGCAAGGCCGCCGAACAACGGGACATTGGAGGCGATTTTCCAGGCGATCTGCGGCACTTGCACGAGTGCGGAGCCGAGTGCGGGGTCGACGAGCTGACCCAGTTGCGCGGTGCCGCGTTTGATCAGCATCTGTGCGGCCGCGCCAAGGATTGTGCAACCCACGACCATGAAGTTGGCTTTGACGCGATTCCGCTTGGGCGAGCTCATGAGACAGGACCCTTCATCATATCAACCCGTGGCCGCCGCCTCCGGGCGATTCGATGCGCAGACGGTCGCCGGGAGAGGCCTGGAAGCGCAGTTTGGCTGCGATGGGTCTACCGTTCCGCAGATTACGGCCGGGCGCGCCGGGCCGGCCGCCGGCGAGTCCGTAGGGCCCTTGGCCGCGACGGTCCGAGAGGAGATTGACCTCGGCCGGGGCGAGAAATTCCAGTTCCCGGACGATACCGTCGCCGCCTTTGCGCGCGCCTTCGCCGCCCGAGCCACGGCGGACCTTGTAGCGTGTGACTCGCATAGGATATTGATGCTCGAAGGCTTCGACCGGCGTGTTCCAGCTATTGGTCATGTGGGTGTGGGTGGCGGAGAGACCGCCGTGGGCCGGGCCGGCGCCCATGCCGCCCGCGATGGTCTCGTAGTAGGCGAAGGGCCGCCGTGTGCGAGGGTCCACGCCGCCGAAGCTGAGGTTGTTCATCGTGCCGCTGGAGGCCGCCGGGATACGGCCGGGCAGGGCCTGGGCCAGAGCGCCCAGGAGCGTATCCGTGATGCGCTGGGATGTTTCGACGTTTCCGGCGGCCATTGCGGCGGGTTCCCGGGCGGAGACGAGAGTGCCATCCGGAACGATGAAGCGGATGGGGCGGAGCAGGCCAGCGTTGCAAGGGACATCCCCGTCGATCAGGCAGCGGAACACATACATGGCGGCGGAGACGGAGACGGCGTAGTTGGCGTTGACGGGGCCTTCGGCCTGGGGATCGGTGCCGGTGAAGTCGACGGTGGCTTGCCCGCTAGAGAGGGTTATGGCGACGCGGATGAAGAGACGGCTGGTTCCGATCCCGTCGTTGTCGAGCGAGTCCTCAAACCGGAACGTACCCCTCGGGAGCCGGGCCAGGGCGGCGCGCATGCGGGACTCCGAGTAGTCCTGCAGGCCGGCCATGTTGCGCTGGACGCGCGGGAGACCGTACTTGGCGACGATTTCTTTCAGCCGGGCGGCGCCGCGATCGAGCGATTTGCATTGGGCGACGATGTCGCCCCGGCGTTCCACGGGTGTGCGGACGTTGGAGAGGATTAGGTTCAGCAGGGCTTGATCGATTTGCCCGGCGCGGATGAGCGCGATGGGAGGAATCCGGATTCCTTCCTGGTAGATCTCGCGGGCCATGGGCATGGAGCCGGGGCTGATGCCTCCGACATCGGAGTGATGGGCGCGGGAGGCGACGTAGAAAGCGGGCTTCGAGGACTTCGCCGGGAAGACGCCGGCGACGGCGGTGATGTCGGGGAGATGCGTGCCGCCGCGAAACGGGTCGTTGACGATGACGACATCGCCGGGACCCGGCCGGCAGTCCTCAATGGCGGCGGCGACGGAGAGCGGCATGGCGCCGAGGTGCACCGGCATGTGGTCGCCCATGGCCACGGTTTGGCCCAGCGCGTCGTAGACGGCGCAGGAGTAGTCGCGGCGTTCCTTGATGTTCGGAGAGAACGCGGT
This sequence comes from Acidobacteriota bacterium, assembly GCA_016871155.1. Lineage (GTDB taxonomy): Bacteria > Acidobacteriota > Terriglobia > Bryobacterales > Bryobacteraceae. The sequence goes on from VFZO01000106.1 coordinate 14,315, forward strand.
TCGGCGCAGCACGATGCCCATCTCCTCGGCGATGGATACGAGGAGATGCCGAAAGACTTCCAGTTCGATGGCGGCGTTCACTTTTTCTTCGACTTGGCTGCCGGCTTCCTGGGACCACCGATTTGAAAGACCTCGACGGCGTCGCTCGGGGTGGGTTTGGCCGCTTCGGGTTCCGGCGGGGGAGTGAGTTCGATTTCGTTGGGAGAGCAGAGGCCGGTTTGAATGAGGAACTCGGCGACCGGGGTCCAGGCCTGGCCTTCGCGCTTTTCGATGCGGTAGGTCTTGGTTTGGGCGACGGTCTGGATTCGCCAGGAGGCGGAGGCGGGCCGGTCCCAGTTGAGCGCGGGCTGGCGGGTGGTGATTTGCTGAATCGACCAGGAGTCGCCGCCGGTTTGGGACTCGAGGGTGGCCCAGCGTCCGCCTTCGGCGGAGCGGGTGCGATCGACGAGCACTTTGCCTTGTTTGGCTGAGGTGAAGTGGAACTTTTCAATAATGCCGAGGTGCGACTCGCCGAAAACCGGGCGGTGCTTCCAAGTTTTGCCGCCGTCCAGGGTCAGGAGGAAGAAGGGGTCCTTTGGGATCGCGCCGAGAACCTGGCCTGAGATCCAGCCGGTCTGGGGGTCCATGAATTGCATCTGATCGAGCGATGCCTGCTTGAGCCGCGAAAAGGGTTCCGTCCAGGTTTTACCGGCATCCTCACTGAGGAGGAGGACGGAGGCGAGTTGCGTGGACTGGGTGTGGAGATTGCCGGCGACGAGGATGCGGTTCAGGTAGACATCGAGAGTGGAGAGATCCAGATAGATGGGACAGGGTTGGTCCGCAGTGCAGGCCATCCCCCAGGACTGGATCTCTTCCTCGGTGCAGGAAGCGGGGACCCGCATTGGCTTTCCGGAGTTCAAAATGGCGTTGGCGGGACCCTGCTCCGGGGCCGTTTGGGCGAGGGCGAAAAAGAACATGAGCGGAAACGGCACCAAATGGCGCATGATATTTATTATGCGCCTCCGGGTGCGGGTCCCCGAATCCGAAACTGAAACACCGGTCAACCGCGGCTTCCTTAGCCGTTGCTGGGACTGGTTGCAGGGGGCCACCCCCGCGGCTGCGGCGCCTCCCGCCGCCCCTGCGCCCGAGCCGGTGCTCGACAAGCGATGGCTGACGCTGGGCGAATACAAGTACTTTCAGCGCGGCCGGACGTGCCGGTTTGCGGGCTGCTGGCGGAGCGACTACTGGTTCGACGTCTTGAAAGGCGGAGCGATCCAAAGCGTGCGGGTGACCTTGCCCGAACGATTGACCGGCGGGCGGGATGGAAGGGTGACGGAGGCGGAGCGATTGCGCGCCGTGATGGCCACGCTCGAAGCGGCGCTGGCCAGCGGGGCGGAGCAGGCCGAAGTGAAAGCGCTACCGTTGCAGGTGACGCCAGACAAGTGAGACCGGCAGGCCGACGACGTTGAAGTAGCAGCCGTCGATCCTCTCAATGTAGCGGGCGGCCAGGCCCTGAATGCCGTACGCGCCGGCCTTATCCTGTGGTTCGCCGGTGGAAATGTAATCCCGGATCTGCTCGTCTGAGAGCGGCGAGAAGACGACTTCGGTTACGGCGGCGTCGATGATGAGTTGCATTCCCCTGCGAAGGCAGATGCCGGTGACGACTTCGTGGGAGCGGCCGGAAAGCAGGCGCAACATGCGAGCGGCGTCGGCGTCGCCGTCCGGCTTGCCCAGGATCTGGTTATCGACCACAACGGTGGTGTCGGCGGCGAGGACGGTCTCGCCGTCTTGGATCGGCACCGCGGCGGCCTTGGCGGTTGCCAGGCGGCGGACGTAGGATTGGGGCGCTTCGCCGGGCAGCACCGATTCGTCGACCTCCGCGGCACGGACGATGAACGGGATGCCGGCATGGCTGAGGATTTCCCTGCGGCGGGGCGATTGCGAGGCCAGAACGAGCATGTACTTCCATCGTAACGGTATGATGAGTTATGCTTTTTCGGGTTGCCGCGGCAATAGCCGCCTCTATTTGCCTTTATTCCCAGGGAACGACGTCCAGGCTGGTTGGAGTGGTGACAGATTCGACCGGCGCGATGGTTGCCGGCGCGAGCGTTACGTTGACCAACGAAGGGACCGCGACGAGTTTCTCGACCAAGACAGCGGAGAATGGAGCCTACACCTTCGACTCTATTCAACCGGCCACGTACACGGTGACTGTGGAAGCCAGCGGATTTAAGAGGTTTTCGGCGAAGGGGAACCGGGTGACGATCGGCCAGCCGCTGACCTTGAACGCCTCGCTGCAACTGGGCACGGTGACAGAGGTGGTCGAGGTGTCCGGCGCGGCCGAGCTCGTGCAGACCTCGACATCGGGCAATCACGGACAGGTGCTGGAATCGAAGACGATTATGGATCTGCCGATTGTCGGGACGCGCGGGCGGAATCCACTGCAACTGCTGGAAATTCAGCCAGGCGTGAACTCGGGCGCGAACACAGGCGGCGGCGTGCATATTCACGGCGCTCGCGACCGGTCGTTTAACTTCACCCTGGACGGTATCGATATCAACGAGACTTCGGCGGGCGGGTCGAACTTTACACCCATCCGGGCGAATCCGGACATGCTGGGCGAGTTTCGCGTGCTGACTGGAAACTTCACGGCGGATTCGGGGCGGAACTCCGGCGCGCAGGTGGCGATGGTGACCAAGAGCGGTACGAACGAACTGCACGGTTCGGGCTTCTGGATGTACCGTACGCCGCGATTCAACGCCAACGAGTGGCAGAACAACCTGAACGGGGTGGTGAAGCCGCAGTTTGTGCAGCACATTTTCGGCGGGAGCTTGGGCGGGCCGATTGTGAAGAACAAGACCTTCTTTTTCGCGAACGGGCAGGGACTGAAGGCTTTGAACACGGCCATCGTGACGCGCACGGTCTACACCGAATCGATGCGCCGCGGCATTTTCCGCTACACACCCGGGCAGCGTGCGCTGCCGGCCGGTGTGGCGGGCTCTAGCGTGGATTTTTCGGGGAACCCGACGAATGCCGGCGTGCTGCGCCAGTACAACGTATTCACGTCGGATCCGGGGCGGTTCGGGCAAGATCGATCGATTGCGGCACTGGTTGCGCAAACTCCGTTGCCAAACCGGTTCGACTTCGGGGACGGATTGAATACCGCAGGTTATGTGTTTACCGCGCCGCAGTTTGAGCGCCAGCACGACATCGTGGCCAAGGTGGACCATATTGTGGACAACGAGAACACCGTGTACGTCCGCTACGCGTTTGGACGGCAAGACACAAACTGCGACGCTGGCAACGGCGGACAGCCTCTGTTCCCAGGTCTGCCCTGCCTGGTCAATACCGAGCGGACGCCCCAAAACCTGGCGGTGAATTGGCGCACGAATCCTTCGCCGACCGTAACGAACGAGTTCGTCATGGGCTTCAACAAATTCGGCTTTATTTTCGATCAGCCGCTGGCGTCGCTGAACAACTACTCGTTAACCGGCGCGCCGGTGACCGTGTTAACGGATTTCTCATTCGGCAACAACCGCAAGGTGCGGACGGCGCAGATCGTCGACAACATGTCGGTCATCAAAGGCGCGCATACCGTGAAGTTTGGCATGAATTTCCGGCTGCAGCGGCAGGTGGACGATCGAGGCACGGTGGGCGGACTGAACGCGAATCCGGCGGTGAACTTTTCGACCGCGATCAACGTTGTGGACCCGGCGACGTTCGGAATTCCGGCGGACATGAACGTGCAGTTTGACCGGCCGTCCCTGCAGAATCACGTGAATTTTCTGCTTGGACGCGTGGGGCAACGGTCGGTGGGTTTCGTCTCGGACGGCTCGAAGTTCGTCCCCGGGCGGTTCGCCTTCGTGACCGACTATCCGGAGTATGACCTTTACATTCAGGACACATGGAAAGTTCGCAAGGGACTGACGATCGACGCGGGGCTGCGCTGGGAAGCGAAGCTAGCGGCATCCAACCCCCAGAACCGGATCCGCCGGCCGGATCAAACGCTGGTGCAAGGGGGCGCGCCGACGCAGACCGCGAGATGGGCGCAAGGGCCGATGTACGATAACGACCTGAATAATTGGGGACCTTCGGTTGGATTCGCCTTGGATCCGTTCGGCAGCGGAAAGACATCGATTCGCGCGAACTACCGCATCGCATTCGACCGGTTGCCGACGTTCCTGTTCGCATCCTCCGTGTTTCCAAATCTGCCCGGTGAGACGATTGGCGTGACCGATCAAGCCTTTGGACAGGGTGGAGGGCGGCTGGCCGGGTTGCAAGCGATTCCGCCGCCGGCGGCCTCACCGGCGGCACTGGCGCAGCCCGCGCCTTTCTCGAACAACTCGATCACGCTGGTAGACCCGAACCTGCGGACGGCGGTGACGAATCAATGGTCGCTGTCGTTCCAGCGCGAGGTGTTCAAGAACACCGTGGTGGATGTTTCCTACTTCGGCCGCCGGGGCTATGGATTGTTGGGTGCCTATAACGCGAATCAGGCCGATATTTTCTCCAATGGATTTTTGGAAGGATTTAACCAGGTGAAGGCGGGAGGCGAGTCCGCGACTCTGAACCGCGTTTTGGCCCGCGACACGCGCATCAACGCGAACGAGACGGCGTCCGGCATGATCCGGCGGCTGTTCGCCGACGACTTGCGATTGAACAACGCCGCCGGGCTGGCTGCGAACTTCGCGGGCCGTTTGCAGGGCGGACGTTCGGTGACCGATCTTTCGGGCGCCGGGCCGTATTATTTCTGGCAGTTCCCGCAGTTCACGAGCGTCAACGTGATCGACTCGAACGATTTTTCGACGTACCACGGACTGGAGTTGTTGCTGGAGCGGCGATTTACGTCAAACTTCTTCGCCAACGTGAACTACACCTGGTCGCGCTCGATGGACACCCGGAGCTTCGATCCGAATTTCACCGTGGCCGCGACCGGCGCCGCGCAGAGCGCGTCGTCGACACCGTTCGACCTGCGCAACCGGAAGTTGAATTGGGGACGCAGCGATTTCGACCGCACGCATCAGTTCAAGTCGAGCTTTAGCTACGACCTGCCGTTCGGCAAGGGGCAGCGGTTCCTTGGCTCGTCGAACGCGGTTTTGAATCACGTCGCGGGCGGCTGGCGCATGGCGGGGATCTTCACGCTGAATTCGGGCCGTGTATTCACCGTCTTTTCGGGCGCCAATACCGTATCGAACGTCGTGCAGTCTCCGGCGAATTGCCAAGGTTGTTCCGCGAAGCTGGGATCCGCGTTCACGGATCCGCAGCAGGGACTGGTTTTCCTTTTCGACGCGGCCGCGCGCGGGAAGTTCAGCACGCCGGACGCCGGCCAACTGGGTAACACGCCGAGGAATTTCTTCGAGGGGCCGAGATTTGTGAACCTGGACGCTTCGTTCCAGAAGCACATTGCGGTCTCCGAACGGCACAACCTGGAGTTCCGCGCGGACATTACCAACCTGACCAACACGGTTTCGTTCGGATTTCCCACGTCGACGGTGACAGCAGCGACCTTTGGCCGCATCCGCGATACGGTAACCAGCGCCGCGCGACGGATGCAGTTGGGGCTCCGCTACACGTTTTAGCCGCCGCTGATCGCGCAGAGTATCTGGATCTCATCGGAAGCGCCGCAACTCTTGCCGAGCGCCGGCGCCTCCTCCGTATTGACGTAGAGACGGATGTGCCGGCGGACGCGGTCCTGCTCATCGACCATGCGAAAGCGAATGCCGGGGAACTGACGATCGAGGTCGAAGAGTACCTCGCCGACCGTGCCGCCGGCCGCCTGGACCTCACTCCGGTTTCCGGTGTAGGAACGCAGCGGGCCCGGGATGAAGACCTTCAACCGGCGACCTCGATCGCGTGGATACGCGGCAGGTGGCCAGCGTGCTGTTTCCAGCTTTCGCCTTCGTCGCGACTGGCCCAGAGTTCGCCGCCCGTGGTGCCGAAGTACAGGCCGACCGGGTCGCTCCCATCGCCGGTGAAGGCCTGGCGATACACGGTGAACCAAGCCTGCCCGGCGGGCAGGCCTTTGTCGA
>VFZO01000107.1 GCA_016871155.1 Acidobacteriota bacterium
ACCTTCGGCGCGATTGCCGCGGCCAATTCCCTGAGCGATGTCTATGCGATGGGGGGCCGGCCCATGTCGGCTTTGTCCCTGGTTTGCTATCCCGGCAAAGGTGACCTGGACGTGCTGCGCGCGATTCTCACTGGAGGCGCGGAGAAGATGCGCGAAGCGGGCTGCGCGATTCTGGGCGGCCATTCGGTGAATGACGACGAGATCAAGTTTGGCTACTCCGTCACCGGCGCGGTGCATCCGCTGCGCGTGTGGCCCAACAGTGGCGCGCGCGCGGGCGATGCGCTGGTATTCACCAAGGCAATCGGCACGGGCGTGATCACCACGGCCTTGAAGCGGGGCTTCGCGTCAGATGAGCATCTAGCGGCGGCGGTGGCGTCGATGTTGATGCTGAATCGCGCGGCGGCCGAAGTGCTGGAGGGTGAAACGGTGCATGGCTGCACGGATATCACCGGCTTTGGATTGTTGGGACATGCGCGTGAGTTAGCCAATGGTAGCGGAGTGACGCTCGAAATCCAGGCGGATGCCGTTCCGTTGTTGCCGGGCGCCATGGAGTATGCGCGGGCGCAGGCCAAGCCAGGTGGACTACGGAATAACAAAGAGTACGCGGGGTCCGATGTGGAGATCGCCGCCGGTCTCGACGCGGATCTGGTTGATCTGCTATACGATCCCCAAACTTCAGGCGGTTTGCTGGTCTCGCTGCCGGAAGCGGCGGCCATCCGTTTTTTGGCCCGGTTCGACGGTGCGCGGTGCATCGGGCGCGTGGCGCCTCGGAGCGAGAAGGCGATCAGGGTGCAATAAATAAAAGAGCAATGCGAAATCCGATTATTGTGGCGCTCGACGTGGCTTCGGTAGCCGAAGCCCGTGGTCTGGTGAAGCAACTGGGCGACTCAGTGGCGATGTATAAGGTGGGCCTTGAGCTGTTCACGCTGGCCGGCCGAGCGTTTGTCGATGAATTGCGCGCGGAGGGCCACGGCATTTTTCTTGACCTCAAGTTCTACGACATTCCCGAGACGGTAAAGCGCGCGACGGCGCAAGTAGCGGCGCTCGGTGTGGATCTGCTGACCATTCACGCCAGCAGCCAGTCTGTGATGCGCGGTGCGGTGGAAGGGCGGGGAAGCGCGGGCCTGCGGTTGCTCGGGGTTACGGTGTTGACGAGTTTTGACCAGCACGATCTGGCGGACCTCGGGACGTCAAAGACGGTGCCGGAACTGGTGGCGCAACGGGCGGCCGGGGCGCGCGACGCCGGGATGGACGGTATTGTCTGTTCGCCGCTCGAAGCCGCGGCGATGCGGGCGCTGATGGGGCCCGGCAAGCTGCTGGTGGTGCCCGGGATTCGCCCGGCGGGAAGCGACGCGGGGGACCAGAAGCGCATTGCCACGCCTCGCCAGGCGATCGACGCCGGCGCGAATTACCTGGTGATCGGCCGGCCGATTACGCGCGCGTCCGACCCGCGCGGCGCGGCCTTGCAGATTCTTGACGAGATCAATGGGAGCTAAGCCATGGCTGTGAAAAAGAAGGCGGCGGTGGCGGCGAAGCGGATGGTGGCGGCAGCCAAGAAAGCGCCTGTTAAGAAGAAGGCCGCTCCGCAGGCTGCGGCGAAGAAAGCCCTGCCCGCGCCCATCGTGGTGAAGCCCGTGCCCGCCCCGGCAAAACCCGCCAAAGCCGAGCGCCCGAAAAAGTGGACCGCGGGCGCCGAGCTCACCGACTTCTTCCCTCACGAAATGCTGCGCGAGGAAACCATCGGTGTGTGTCTTGCCTGCATACTTGACGTCTTCACGCGCTACCTTGGCATGGCCGCCGTCACCGCGCAAAAGCAGATGCGCGCGCACCAGCCCACGCTCGATGAACTCCATGCCTCGCCGCTCGGCCGCCCGTACTTTCGAGAGAGAGGCGACACTTGCCCGCACTGTCACTCCCCCGGCAAGTGGCTCGCGCAACTGAAACTCGTGCGCATCGAAGGCGGCAAAGCCACCGATGCGGCCCGCCGCGAGCTGCAAAAATCGCTACCTACTTCCAAAGGGCAGTACGGGTTCCTCGATCAGAAATCCACGGGCCGCGAAGCGTTCTTCCAGTGGCTGGAACATGCGGGCCGCGAGTTCGATTTCGACAACCACTCGGCCATCATCGCCGCCACGCGCCTGTACCTCGAACGCCGCTACACGGACGTGGACTGGGATGCCGAGTTCACTGGCGTGCGTGTGATCCGCCGCTCGCGCGAGGTGCCGGAGGGCTGGCTCAAAGAACCCAACCGTCTCGTGCTCTCGGCCATGCTGTTCGATGAAGTACTTGCGATCCAGTATCTGTTCAGCCGCTCGCAGCGCTCCGGCGGCGTCACCTTCGAGGGCCGCATGACGCTCCAGGAACTCGTCTCGCGCCTCCGCGGCTCGGGCTTTCTGCGCCACTTGGGTATCCAGGCGTCGATGCCCGGGGACATCCTGGAGCAGTTACTCGACCACCTATCCGGCGGTGACGCGGCGCTGAAGTTCCACTACATTCTGGACCGCCGCGACTTTCTCGACAAACTCGCGGCGCTGAAGTCCGCCCGCGTGCCGAAGCTGAAACTCGGCGCCAGCGCAGCGCCTCTGTAGGGTGAGCATTAGCGGAACGCGGGCCGGTCGGCCCGTCATGAAAATCCGGAAACCCCATACACTCCGCGTCCGTATAAGGTGGGCGTATAGCCCGCGCGGGACTAAAGCGCCAACGCGCGGGGCGCGTTTCTTGTCCTCGGAACTCAAAGAGCGTCAGGCTGGGGTCTAGGCCTGTGCCCGACGAGAGCCCGTCGAAGCGGAAGGTCTCCCCTTGCCTGGCCTCAAGAGCGTAGTAATCGAGCTCTCCGCCGCCGGTGAGTTTTCCGCTGATCACAACGGGGAAGGCTGAGATGGTTTGCGCCGAGGTCGGTTCGCCGTGGTTGACGTCCGATTCCAGCAGGGCAGGCTCGGCGTGAATGCGAACCGGGATGGCGTCAGAGAGGCCACCCGGGGTGATGATGCGCATGGAATGCATGCCCAAACCCGCATCCGGAGAAACTTTCAGGTCCATCGTTAGCAGTTGGGTCGGCGCCGAAGAGCCTTTCTTCTTTCTCGACCCGGCACCGGAACCTGACGCCGCAGCCGAGGCTGGCTGCACGCCAGTAATCGTGGCCGAGAGGTGCTCGCAATCGAACCAGATTGTGGTAACGCTATCCAACCACCGGCCGCGAATTGTCGCCTTGAAGGTTGTCCCTGGCTGGCCTCCGAAAGGGAACATCGAAACCAATTCGGGTGGGGCCGGAGGAGCGGCTCGCAACGCCAGCCACAAAGGACCCGCGAGCAACGCCAGCCACACGAGCAGCCGCATCGACAGACCCAAATTCTGTCACAGCGTGGGATTGAATGTGTTCGCGCAACCCGATTCAGGTCCGGTCGACACTCCCAAACGCAGCTCAACAGCTCTGGAGTGGCTTTGGCCTCTTGCCTGCCGCGCAGACTTTCATCACTTATGGTGGCCCGCAGGACCGTGGAGCAGCTCTTTCCCGGCGCCACCAAATCTGAGCTCAATTCAGCTTAATCCGGCAGAATGCGGCGAGTTGACTTCAGCCACTGCCTTTGATAGCTTCGCGCCATGCTGCGCATCGCGATGGTTGCTTTGGTGTGCTCTGTCATGTTTGACAAGTTGCACGCCCAAACCGATAAATCCACGATTCGTGGAAGTGTCGTCGACCAGTCCAGGGCGGTAGTACCCAAGGCCGAGATCACCTTGACCGATGTTGGCACCAATAGTGTCGTAAGGACCGTCACCTCCGACGAGAATGGCAACTACGAACTCTCCGATCTGAAGCCGGGCTCATATCGTCTGAAAGCCGACGCGGCTGGGTTCCGCTCCTACGTCGCCGAGGACGTGCGTCTGGACACCGCGCAGATCCGCCGCGTGGACATCACGTTCCAGGTGGGAACCACCACGGAGAGCATTACCGTGGCAGCCGGGGTCGCGGTGCTCACCACCGAGACGGGAACCATCGGCGGAACCGTCAGCAAAGACCAACTGCAGGACTCGCCTTCGGTCAACGTAATCCCGTCACCCTTTGCGATGCTCACGACGATTCCGGGCATTCAGGGCTCCGGCTGGGTGGTGCGCGTGGCAGGACAATCGAGCCAGCAGTTGTCGCAGGCGATGGACGGTGTGGAGAACGACCGTTACGGCGGCGCCAACATCGCCTTCAATGACGAAGTGCAGATTTCGATGGTCAATTCCACGGCCGAGAACTCCCGCGTGGCCAGCTACAACATGACCTCCAAGCGCGGCGAAAACAGTTTCCACGGCATGGTCTACTACAAGCATTTCAATTCGGGGCTGAATGCGAGGAACTTCTACGATCCGGTGAGGATTCCATTCATTCAACATGAGTGGCAGGCGGAGGCCAGCGGTCCGGTCTGGAAAAACAAGACGTTCTTTTATGCTTCCTGGTTCGCGCAGCGGATTCCGCTCGGCACCTACAAAAATGCCAACGTGGCCTCGCTCCCGATGCGACGTGGCGACTTCTCGCAGTTCAGCGCGGCGAATCAGGTCATTCAAGACCCGCTCACCGCTGCCGACGCGGCGGGCAACCGCACTCCGTTCCCCGGGCAGATCATCCCTCTCAGCCGCCACAGCGATATCTCGCGCAAGGTTCTCGACAACTTCCTGCCGGAGCCGAACCAGGGCAACCCGAACGTCTACGGCACCAACAATTTCGGATTCCTGCACCCCTTCCACTACGACTACTTCAAAACCAATTCGGTCCAGTGGCGCCTTGATCACAACGTCAGTTCGAACAATACGGTGTACCTGCGTTGGCGGCATGGCTGGACGCCCTATGTGCTCGACCGCAACCTACCCAAATTCACCTGGACGCGCTACCGCGACCAGGGTCAGTGGGTTGTCTCCGACACTCACATCATTTCTCCTTCCATGGTCAACACCTTCCGCTTCGGGAATTCACCGAACAAGATCACCGACGGAGACACGCAGGCCGGTGTAACTCCGCTCAACGGCGCCGAATCGGTCAAGCTGCTCGGCCTGCAGGGCGTCAATCGCGGCAACTACAGCGCGCAGGGATTCCCGGTCATGAACATCACCGGAATTCAGCCGTTGCAGACCATCGCCGGCGGACTTCTTGCCGACGACAGGGACTACACGTTCGAAGATTCCATCACCTGGACGAGGGGACGTCATGTGTGGAAAGCGGGCGGAGAGGTCCGCACCTTCCGATCGTTCGTTGGAACGATACCTGACGGCGCGTTCGGCTCATTCGTCTTCAACGGTGCGATGACGCGTTCCCAGATCGGGTTCGCGGATTTTCTGCTCGGGGTTCCGCAGTCGTCCACGCGCCTGGATCCGTTCACCAACCGCACTCGCACGAACAAGGAGACGGGGATCTTTGTCACCGATAGTTTCAAAGCCACGTCGCGTCTGACACTGGACCTCGGCGTCCGCTGGGACTACTACTCACTTCCCACGTTCACCGACGGACTGATGTTCAATTGGGACAAGGCGACCAACACCGTGAACGTGACTCCTGAAGGCGCTGGGAGGATCCATCCTCTCTATCCGAAGAACATCAAGATCGGTAATGGCCCGGTAGTCCCGGAGCCGGATAGAAGAGATATCCGTCCGCGCATCTCCGGCGCATTCCGGCTCACTGACAAGCTCGTGTTCCGGGGCGGCTACGGCGCCTTCACAGAACGGATTGACTACTTCGCGCGCATCCAGAGCGGCGGCCCGTTTCAGATCGCCGAGAACTACCAGAATGTGCTCGCTCCGGGCGGCGGCGCCTTGTTCCAGTTCCCCAATCCCTTCCCGCAGAGCCTGGCTTCGGCGGGCATTCCCAGCCAGAGCATCACCGGGTTCCCGATCAACACAGAGACGGGAACCATCCATCAGTACAACTTCACCGTCGAACGCGACTGGCACAACATCGGATTCCGGGCATCCTATGTGGGCTCGCGCGGAAAAGGGATTGTCTACAATCTCGCCATCAACAAGCCGCAGGCCAGCCTGACAACATTTGCGCAGGCACGCAGGCCCTATCCGGAGTTCATTGGCGTGACCGAAGCCCGGAACGACGGCCAGACCAAGTATGATTCCGTCCAGATCCAGGCCCAGAAGCGGGTGGGCGATTTCCAGTTCAACGCGCACTGGACACTGTCCAACAGCCTCGCCAACAACCTCGTCACAGAGAACCCCTACGCGGTGACCGATCGCTGGTCTCGGCAAGCCGGCGACCGGCGCCACTACTCGGTGATCACAGGAACCTGGAAGGTTCCGCTCGGGAAAGGCCGCCGCTATCTGAATTCCGCCTCCGGGCCACTAAACCAGGCTCTTGGTGGCTGGACGCTCAATACGATCAGCTATTTCACCTCGGGCTTCTTCTTCTCGCCGAGCTTCTCCGGCTCTGATCCCTCGAATACGAACACCGTAGGCGGACTGCCGGACCGGATCGCTGACGGCAACCTGCCGGGAGGCCAGCGCTCGTATTCGCGGTGGTTCGATCCCTCCGCATTCCGCGTCCCCGCGCCAGGCACATTCGGAAACAGCAGCGCCAACGTGCTAGTTGGCCAGGGCATCAACGTGCATCATCTGAGCCTGATGAAGCGGTTCAAAGTCACCGAGCGTCTGTCGACCGTGCTCACGGCGATGATTTCGAATACTTTCAACTCACCGCACTTCGTCGTGCCCTCCGGCAACATCTCCGTGCCAGCCACCGTCGGCCGTTTTACGACCTCGGTCTCCGACTTCGATGCGGAGAAGCACGTTGGCCGCCGAATGGCGATGATGCTGCGCATCGAGTTCTGACATGCGGGCGGCCAGCCGCGGGCTGACGTGGTGCTGTCTGGCTGGCGCACTGCTGCTGGCCCAATCACCGCATGAACTACACCTCGACAAGGGGGCCGAAGCGATGCGGGCGCGGCGTTTCGACACGGCCATCAAAGAGTTCACGCGAGCCGTCGTGTTGAGCCCGCGTTCGGGGCGAGCGCATCTGCTGCTGGGCGAGGCCTATCTGGCGACAGGCTCGCCAGGGTTGTTGGCAGAGGCGAAAGCCGAATTCCAGCAGGCGCGGGAACTCACGCCCTCCCTTTCCACGGCGAGTTTCTACATCGCAAAGATCGACCTCGATCTCGGCCGCCTCGAGCGCGCCGAACGCGCGATTGCAGGAACAGCGCCATCGCCCTATCTCGACGCGCTGCTCGGCGAGGTTCGCCGCCAGCAGGGCCGTTCCGTTGACGCTGTGCGATTGGCGTCCAAGGCGCTTGCCGCGGCGCCGGATGTTCCGCTATTTCTCTACTACCGGGCGCTCGCCTACTGGGACGATGGCCGCCAGGAGAGTGCCGCGCTGGCCGATTTGGCGCGTAGCGTGGACCAAACGCCGGAAATGCATATTCTCGCCGCGAAGATCCACCTGTGGCACAAGCGCCCCGCAGAAGCGGAAGTTTCGCTGCGCCGGTCGCTGGCGCTGGGCGAGCGTGCCGAGGCGTATTTGCGGCTGGCCCAGGCTCATCGCCTGCGCAACGATCGCGGCGCCGCCCAAGCCGCGCTCACCAGGTTTCGCGGGGCACCGCAGCTCCCGTCGGTGCACTTTGAGCGGCTCAACGGAGAGGCCGATCGGGAAGAAGCGTGGCTCGGGGGCGGATCGTCTGGTTCGGCTTCACCCCGGTAAGCGTCTCTCTCCTGCCGTCCGCCCACACGATCTTCACGTCGGCGGTACTGGCTTCGCCGAGCCCGAAATGCGCGACCAGCGGACTGCTCGACAGATAACTCGACGCAGCTGTCACATAGCGAACCATACTCCCAACGGTCACGCGTGCGCCGGGCTGGCTGAACTCGACCGCCAACCAGTTGCGTCGGGGAGTGGTATCGTTGCGGAACAGAAACGGCCGTAGGCCGAGATTCGAAACCACGATGTCCAGGTCGCCATCCCCATCGAAGTCCGCCACGGCCGAGCCGCGGCCGACGTGCTCGAGGTGAAACGCCGGCACTTCGCGGAACCGTCCGCCGCCGGTGTTTTCATACAGCAGATCGCGTTGTTTATAAGTCAGGCGCGGTTGGTAGAGTGGGATGTTGTCAATCACGTGCCCGTTGGTGACGTGGATATCGAGGTCGCCATCGTTATCGAAATCGAATAGGCGCGTACCGAAGCCGAGAGGCTCGTAACCCGAGGCGAGGCCGGCGCGCTCGGAAGCATCTTCAAAAAGCAGGCCGCCGAGATTGCGATAGAGCGTGTTCAACTCGAGCGAGAAATTGGTCACAAAAATGTCCATACGGCCATCGCCGTCATAGTCGGCAATCTCGGTGCCCATGCCCGCCTGGGGTCTACCCTGGCCGTCCATGCCGGAGCCCGATGCGTACGCAATGTCGAGGAACTCCCCGTTCTGACGGTTGTGATAAAGAAAGTTGCGCACGCCGTCGTTGGCCACGTACACGTCGGGCCAGCCGTCGTCGTCGATATCTCCGATCGCCACGCCCAAGCTCTTGCCCGCCGGATTCGCCACTCCCGTTTTGCGCGATACGTCGGCAAACGTACCATCCCCCTGGTTGCGGAACAGCAGGCTGGCCACGCCGTCGTACATACGCGGATCGCAGTACATGCGGTAGCCGGGCTTTCGGAAGCCGCAGGGCTGGTCCTTCCCGGGGTCATAGTCCAGATAGCGCGCGACCAGGAGATCGAGGTGGCCGTCGCGGTCGTAGTCGAGGAATCCAGCACTGCTCGACCATCCGCCGGCCGCCACGCCGGCTCTCACCGTTACATCCTCAAACCGCATGCCACCGAGGTTTCGCAGCAGCTGGTTGGCGCCGAAGCCGGTGATGTATAGGTCCAGCCGGCCATCGCGATCGTAGTCTCCCACGGCGACTCCACTCCCGAAACCCCCATTGCCGCGAATGGTCGTGCCCGCGAACTTCAGCCCGCCGAGATTGCGATACAGCCTATGTCCTGTCGATGGTTTGCCGCGTGCAATGTCGGCGCCGTTGACAAAGAACAAATCCACGCGCCCATCTCCGTCCAAGTCCGCCGCCGCTACGCCCGAGCCAAACGTCTCCATTAGCAGCTTTTGGGGCGACACGCCGTTCTGATGTTTGTGCGTGAGCCCCGCTTCGAGGCCCACTTCAACGAATTGCGCGGCCAACAAGAGCGCAACTGCGATCATTTCTTCCTTCCGTACACGCCGATTCGGTGCGACCGGTACGCTTGCACTTCGACCAGTTTGGACCTCTCAAGCGGCATGTGGCACTCCACGCAGCCGCCCGCGCGATCCGGTTGTTTGCCGCACCCGGTTCTCTGGTGACAGGCCATGCATCGCCCGTTGAACGCCGCAGGCTCGCGTTGTACCTGGTGCACATCATGGCACGTCACGCAATTCAGATCCCGGCTTTTCTGGAAGCACCGGCTTGCCCGCAGTAGCCCAACTTGATCGCCATGGACGTCGGGCTCGGGCGGCCGCTCATCAGCCAAGCCGGCGTGACAAGCGGCGCAAGTTTTCAAGCCGTTGGGTTTGCCAAAACCCGCGGCATGCTGCCAGGGCATTTCACCGTGGCACTTAGCGCATCCGATACCCAATATCATTTCCGGCCGGCGGTATTGCACAGACCGCCCCGCTTGCTCCAGGTCGGCGCGGGTCGCATGGCATCCGAAGCACTGTGGAGGAATTGCGCGGCCGAAGTGCACGGTGCCGTCTTCGTAGCCGGGACTGTTGATCCATCGTGCCGTGCCAGCGTGATATGAAACGGGGAGTTGGAAGAGCAAATTGTCGCGCCAAAACAGATAGGACTGTCCACGACGCCCGGAGCCGATCACCAGATCGAATCGCTCCGTACGTCTGCGGTCACCGTCCACGCCGGTCTGATAGAACCGGTCGTCTTCGCCGCGCTCCATCAGGAAGAAGGTGCCCTTCTTGCTCGAATTCAAGCGATTCGCGGGCGCATCGAATGACCCAAGGATTGACTCCGCCGTGGCCAAGCGGGAAGCGTTCGCGTGTGCCGTGCGCGCGAAACTGTGCGCGATGTCTCGATGGCACGCCGCACAGTCCGGCGGTGCCGCCCTGGCCGCGCCGAGCGCCCCCAACAGGATCACAATGCGGCTTATTTTCGATATTTTGACCTGTACCTCGTTTATAGCTTACTGTCAATTGGCATGAGAGTGCGTTGGCTTCCAAGAGAAACCGAAGGCAAAGAGCGTGGCATTCTGAAGTTTGAACCTGAGCTTGACCACTGTGCCTTGCAGCTTTGATAAACTGCCTGTTTTCCACGAAGGTACCAGGCGCAGTTCGTTTGCGCCCTTGTGTGTTGCTGAGTAACCGGGGATGCCGTTGCCACTCGGCGCTCGCCGCCAAGGCCTGACATGAAACGCACACTTCTCACCAACGCTACTATCGTCGACGGAACGGGCGCCGCAGCTTGCGCCGGATCGCTACTGATCGAGGACGACCGGATCGCCGCCGCGGGCGCGATCGATACCGCCATCGAAGCGGAGCGGGTCGATTGTTCGGGCCTGCACATCGCGCCCGGCTTCATCGACGTTCACAGCCACGCAGACATGGAAGTGCTCGCGCGGAAGCCGAACAAACTGCTGCAGGGCGTGACTACCGAGGTCATCGGCAACTGCGGATTCTCGCTCTATCCGACACTGCCGAATATGCCGAAGATGACCGGCGAGATCTTCGATGGCGAGCCCGTCGAGGGAATGGCTTCGGCGGGCAATTACTTCGACGCACTCGAGAAGGCGCAACCGGTGCTGAATGTCGCCGCCCTCACCGGACATTCGGCTCTGCGCGTTTACGCAATGCGCATGCGGGGTGACCTGCCATCGGAAGGGGACTTTGCCGTGATGGAGGGGGCGCTCCACGCCTCGCTCGAGGCCGGGTCACTCGGACTCTCCACAGGGCTCAATTGCGGCGCCGCCAGCTTTTCGAACACCGATGAGATCGTGCGCTTGTGCGGACCGGTGCGTGAGCACGGCGCCCACTATACGACGCACATGCGCGACTACAAATTCAAGGTGATCGAAGCGGTGGAGGAGTCGATCGAAGTGGGGCGCCGCGCGGGCGTGCCCGTCCAGATCTCGCACATGCAGGTGGTGGGGCAGAAGAACTGGCACCGGCTCGATGCCGCGCTCGAACGGATCGAGGCGGCGCATCGCTCCGGCCTCGACATCAACATGGATGCGTATCCGTACCTGGCGGGCTCGTGCTCGCTTCTGCAGTTCCTGCCCAAGTGGTGCCAGGACGGCGGAGCCGCGGGATTGCTTCGCGAACTCTCCGATCCGCAAAAGTTCGACCGGATCGCGAAAGAGACGGACGATGGCATGGCGAACACTTGGGACGACATCATCATCTGCGGCGTCAGACACGACAGCGCGCGCGGGCTGATCGGGAAGTCGATCCAGCGGATCGCGGAAGACCGCGGGCTCACGCCACCCATCACGGCGATGACGCTCATTCAGGAGCAGGATGGCAACGTCTTCATCATCTCGTTCAACAACAACGAGGACAATCTGCGCAAGGTCCTCACGCATCCGCTCAACTCGGTCATCACCGATGGATTCGTCATCGAGGACGGACTATCGCATCCGCGCACATTTGGAACCTACCCGAAGTTTCTCGGCGAATACGTGCGTGACAAGCGTTGGCTGCCCATGGAAGCGGCGATCGTCAAGACGAGTGCGCAAGCAGCGC
Source organism: Acidobacteriota bacterium (assembly GCA_016871155.1). GTDB lineage: Bacteria > Acidobacteriota > Terriglobia > Bryobacterales > Bryobacteraceae. The sequence continues at coordinate 11,682 of VFZO01000107.1, forward strand.
GACGGTTCCGATTCCAGGATCGCGGCGTCATCGCACCGGGCAAGTTCGCCGATCTGGCCGTGTTCGATTATGCCAAGATCGGCACGCTGGCGGACTACTCCGATCCGGCTCGCGATCCCGAAGGAATCCGTCACGTAATCGTCAACGGTAAGTTCGGCGTGCGCGACGGGAAACTCACCGGCGAAGCGGCGGGGCTGGGTTTGCGTCATCATGTTTGAAACAACCGCGCAAGGGTTCGTACTGCGAACCCCGTTCGCCTGCGGACCGCGCTGCCTCGCTCAACCGGATGGGTCACTGCTCGCTTCGTTCATGGTCCAGTCTGGACTCGGGATCAACGACTTCGTCCCGATGCTCTCGCGGTCGCGGGACAGCGGAATCACGTGGTCCGATCCCGTACCCGCATTTCCGGACCTCCGCACGACCGGCTCGATTTTCTGCTCGATCGGCCCAGGCCCGTTCCTGTTTGGAATCCGCATGAAGATCGGCCAGCCGGGTGAATCCTTCTGGTCAGACGCAACGCAGGGCATGATGCAAAACGATCTGGTGTGGTCGCGCTCGCACGATGCCGGCACGACATGGTCCGCGCCCGCGGTGATTCCGATGGATGGTCCCGGATCCGCCGAGGCGCCCTGTCCGCTGTGTGGGACCTCGAAGGGCCGTTGGATCGCGACCTATTCTCCGTACAACAACTTCGATCCGGAGACGAAGGTCGACCGGCGGCGCGTCGTGGTTTGCGTCTCCGATGATCGGGGTGCGACCTGGCGGCATCGGAATGCGCTTCGATTCGATCCCGAACATTCAGGCGGAGCCGAAGCCTGGACGATCGAGCTGTCCGATAGACGGCTGCTGTGCGCGGGCTGGCATGTCGACCACGCAGGCAAAAACGACTATCCGAACGCCTATGCGATTTCCAGCGACGGCGGTGACACGTGGAGCGCCACCGGGAATACGGAAACCATGGGCCAGTCGGTCGCGCTGACGGCATTACCGGCCGGGCGGGTCCTGATGGCGTACAACCAGCGGAAGTTCGGCGAACGCGGAATCCGGATTGCTCTGGCCAAACCCACCGCCACCAGCTTCGGACTCGAGATCAGCGAACTCGCATGGAGCGCGAAAACCGTGACGCAACACGGCACCTCCGCGGGGCATGCCGAGTGGACGGACTTCTCCTTTGGGGAACCTTCGCTCACCCTGCTGCCAGATGGATCGATGCTGCTATTATTCTGGTGCATTCAGCCGGACGGTAGCGGAATCCGATACGTGAAGCTGCGGTCGTGCTGATGCGCCGATCGAAAGAGGCCATCCCATGGCGAACAGGCCAGCCGTAACGACGGCGGCAAAATTGTAAAAGTGGCCGAAACGTTACGGCTGGCCAGCGAGCGGCTTCAGTCTGAGTGTGAGGCAGGCCCGGAACACCTGGCGGTTCGCCCCAGACGACAGCATCATTCCGGCTATCATCATCTGTGCTACCAGTTGTTCAGACGCGCCGCATCTCTGCCCTGATTGCTCGCCTCGATGTGGCCGGAGGGCGACGCGGGGAAACGCATCGTGCGCGGGTACTGAACTGATTCCCGATGAACGTTTCGCGCATATGGCTCCACGCATCGGGAAGCTCCGGATCGATGAGAATCCGCTTCCCCTTTGATGGCCGGCACGGTGGTTCAGTTCAGGAGAGTATCTGCCGGACGACGTTGCCGTACACGTCGGTCAACCGAAAGTCGCGGCCGCTGTATCGATAGGTGAGCCGCTCGTGGTCCAATCCGAGCAGGTGCAGGATGGTGGCGTGCAAATCGTGAACGTGCACCTTCCCGTCCACGGCCTGCCAGGCATAATCGTCGGTCTCTCCGAGGATCATGCCCTGCTTGACTCCTGCGCCGGCCAGGAACATCGTCCAACAGTATGGGTTGTGATCGCGGCCCGCGTCGGCGCGAGCGCCGCCGAGGGACTGATCGTAGGGAGTGCGGCCAAATCCGCCCGTCCAAATCACAAGCGTGTCATCCAGCAGGCCGCGTGACTTGAGGTCGGTCAACAAACCGGCCAGGGGCTTGTCGATACCCTTGGCGCTCTTGCGCAGGGTTGTCGCGATCTTAGCGTGGTGATCCCAGCCGTTGTCCGTCACCTGTACATAGCGAACGCCGGCTTCGGCAAGCCGCCGCGCCATGAGGCATTTGCGCCCGAAGTTATCCGTTTCGTCTTCGCCGATGCCGTAGAGTCTGCGCGTGGCATCAGATTCGCGCATAACGTCGAAGACTTCGGGCGCGGCCATTTGCATTCGAAACGCCAACTCGTAGGATTGAATCAGACCCTCGACGTTCGGGTCGACCCCGGCCGCTTCCTGGTCCATGCGATTGCGAGCCTGGATCAGATCCAAGTGCTGGCGTTGTAGCGGTGGCGGCAGAGATGAATCCCACAACCCTATCTTTGAGTTCTTGACGGGTGTTCTGGCATCGCCAAGCCTCGTCCCTTGATAGACGGACGGCAGAAAAACATTCGAGTAGTGCAGCGGGCTGCCGTCATCGCCGTAGAGCATCGGGCTGATCACCACAAACCCGGGCAGGTTCTGGTTCTCGGTCCCGAGCCCGTGCATGATCCACGACCCCATCGAGGGGCGCACAAACTGCAAAGAGCCGGTTTGGAAGAGCCGAATGGCTCCGGGATGGGCGGGGCTGTCGGTAACCATCGCGCGCAGCCAGGTCAGTTCGTCCACTTTCGAGGCCAGATGCGGCATCAGGTCCGACATCCACAGTCCGCACTGGCCGCGCTGCCGGAAGTCCGCCACCGGGGGCATCAACCGCGCGTGGTCTTCGTAGCGCTCCTTGGCCGAGTTCACCTGGAACGGAATCTTCTCACCGCCCTGCTTCACCAGGCGGGGTTTGTAGTCAAACAAGTCCATCTGCGAGGGTCCGCCTTGCATCCACAGCAGGATGACTCGCTTGGCCTTGGGGGCAAAATGTGGGAGCTTGGGCGCCAGAGGATCGCCGGAGCCCGCTGCCCGCGCACGATCGGCCGCGGCCAAGGCGGCAAAGGCGACGGAACCAAAGCCGCCGCCGAGGGAGCGGAGGAATCCACGCCGATCCTGAAGGGGCGGTGCAATCGGGTGAGGCATGGCTGCGCTTTCGCTATCTACGATACAGGAATTCGCTGGAGGCAAGGATGGCATGGCAGTACCGGGCCCAGGCGGCTAGGTCACGGCCGGCCGCGGCGTCCGGCGTCTCGGTCCCTTCCAGTCGAAAATCGGAAATGAATTGCCGCGCCTGATCGAAGTCGCGCTGCACCGCCGGCCGGCTGAGTGCGCCGGTGATGATTTTCGAGACGCGAGCCCGGTCGTCCAGCCCGCGAGTGGCGGCCGCAAGCCGGCGCGACTCCTCCTGGAGGAACGGCGAGTTCATCAGATACAGCATCTGCGTGGGAACGGTGGTGGCGGACCGGGTTCCCACGATCTGGTCGGGATCCTTGAAGTCGAATAGGTTGAGGATGTCGACGTCCTCCATCTGGCTGTTGCGCATGATCGGTTGATACACTGTCCGGCGAAACTTCACGTGGGGTTCGATGCGGGAATCGTCCTCAAGAAAATACGGCGCAATCGTGTGCACGTTCTGCGCGGTGAGGGGCAGGGCCGGGCCGCCGCGCGCCGTGTCGAGCCGCCCGCTCACCTGCAGTATCGCGTCGCGCATCGACTCCACCTCCAGCCGGCGCCGGTTGGCGCGCCACAGCCACAGATTGCCGGCATCCACTTCCTCGTTCCGCGGGTCCGGGCGGCTGGCCAACTGGTACACACGGCTGAGCACAATCTCACGAATCAATTTTTTGGTCGACCAGCCTTGTTCCACCAGGCGCGTGGCGAGGTAGTCCAGTAGCTCCGGATGAGTAGGCGGTTCGCCTCTGGCGCCAAAGTTATCTGTGGTCGCAACAATGCCACGGCCGAAGAGGTGATGCCAGAGGCGATTCACATACACTCGGGCGGTCAGGGGATGGCCGGGGTCCGTGAGCCAGTCAGCCAACTCCTTGCGGCCGCTCGAATGCGGATCGATCTCCGGCGCCGGCCGCCCGGTGCTGACCGCGCTCAGGAATCCGCGCGGCACGAAGTCTCCGAGTTGATGCGCGTCGCCGCGGGCGGCAATCCGCGCGTTCTCGGGCAACTCCATCTCCTCGGCAGCGTACACCGCCGGCCACTTGGGCTTCATGTACTTGGTGAACAGGAGAATCTGCCGGTCACCTGCGAACTCGGTCCTTTTCTTGAGTTCGGTCAGTTCCTTTTCCGCGGCCTTGATCGCGGCCGTGCTTTCCCCGGAGGCGGCCGGAGGCTTCTTCAACTCCTCGATTCGTTTCCTGACTTCCTCCTGCTCCTTCTTGAAGATCTTGTCGTCGGCTTCTACTTGCGCGACGCGTTTCTCCCAAGCTGCGAAGGCGTCGGCGTGCGCACGCACCAGAGCAGCCGTCTCCGGAAGCCGCACCTGGTTGATGCCGCCTTCATCGTTGGCGCGTGACGTGGTCTTTGTGCTGTGAAAGATTCCCGCCATGGCAAAGTAGTCTTTATTCGTAACCGGATCGAACTTGTGATCGTGGCATCGCGCGCAGCCCAGCGTGAGACCCAGCACGGAGCGGCCGATCAGGTCCACCTGCAGGTCGACCATATCCGCGCGGCTCTGCACCTTGTCGTAGGCAAACCACGCCCACGGCCCCAGCACCAGGAAACCGGTGGCGGTCAGCGCCTCTTCCGGCGATCCGGCTTCGCCCTTGCGCAGTCCGGCTGGCCCGGCAATCTGCTCGCGAAGAAACCGGTCGTATGGTTTGTCGTCGGCGAAGGAGCGAATCACGTAATCGCGGTAGCGCCAAGCCTCCCGCAGGGGAATGCGGCGCCCGACGCCGGTGGTGTCGGCCCAATAGGTAACGTCCAGCCAATGCCGGCCCCAACGTTCCCCAAACGCCGGAGAGCCGAGCAATCGGTCCACCACGGTTTCCAGTGCCGCCGGCGACTCGTCGGCCGCGAATCGCTCGATGTCCGCCGCAGCCGGCAACAGACCGGTCAGGTCCAAGGTGAGGCGCCTCAGGAGAGCGTAGCGATCCGCATCAGGAGCGGGCACCAGTTGCTTTTCTTCCAGCCTGGCGAGGACGAAGCGGTCTACGGCGCCATGGGCCCAGGAGTTGTCCTTCACCCGAGGCGGCTCGGGTTTCTTGACCGGTTGCAGCGCCCACGCCCCGCCTCCTCCTCCCGCCGAAGCCGCAAGCGGCGTCCGAGCGGCGGATGCGCCGTCGTCAGCAGGCCAGGGCGCGCCTTCGCGAACCCACTTCTCCAGGACTACGATCTCGGCTAGCGCGAGTTTTCCCGACGGCGGCATCTTGATCTTGGCGTCGTAGCGGATCGCACGAATCAGCGGGCTCGCGTCAGGATCGCCCGGTGCAACGACGGCGGAGCGATGCATTGCCTCGCGGGTATTGAACTGCTTTTGCCCCATTTGAGCCCGGTCGCCGTGACAGGACGAACAACGGGCCAGCAATAGCGGCCGGACTTTGGACTCAAAGAAATCCGCCGCCGCTTCACTCCGGGACTGACCGAAACAGGCGCCGCCGAGTCCAGCCGCCCATATCGTCACGAGGCGAACTGCGCTTGCCGAAACCACCACGCCGCCATTATATATATGCTGAAGGCTGCGAATCACAATCGCCGCTTCGAAACAACACGAATGACACGACGGACGCTCCTCGCCTGCCTTGCCGCCAGCCGGCCGACCGGTCTGGCGGCCCCGGTTCCGCCCCAGTTTGCCGACATTACCGGGCCGGCCGGGCTGACGTTTCGGCACCAGTCTAATGCGACGTCGCAAAAATACCTGATCGAGTCCATGGGAAGCGGCGTAGCCATGTTCGACTATGACAACGACGGGCGCCTGGACTTGTTCTTAGTCAAAAGCGCCGCGCTTGCCGATCCCATGCCCGCGGGGCGGGAGCCGGACAAGTCAGACCAGCGGTTCTGGAACCGGCTTTTCCATAACAACGGCGACGGCACCTTTACCGACGTCACCGAACGCGCGGGCCTGCAGGGTCATTCCTATGGCATGGGTGTGGCAGCCGGTGACTACGACAACGACGGGCACTCCGATCTCTACGTTACAAACTTCGGCCGCAGGGAGATCGTCACGCTGCGGTTTACGCTGGGTCCGGGCGGACCTGGAAGGGGAGCGAAACACGGGCCGGCGCAAGCCGGCGCCGCGCTACGGTGATGCCATGAACCGGGCCGCTTGCACGCTTGCAATGCTCTTCGTTCTCCCGGCCGCGGCCGATGAACGAGGCGACTTCTTTGAAGCGAAGATCCGCCCCTTGCTGGCGAGACGCTGCCAGTCTTGCCACGGTGTGTCACGCTCGGCTGGACTGCGGTTGGACTCGCGCGAAGCGATCCTGCGGGGCGGGCGGTCAGGTGCGGCCATCGTACCGGGCGACCCGGACAACAGCCTGCTGTTCCAGGCGATCGATCATACGCATGGCTCGCTGAAGATGCCGCCGACGGCCAACAAGCTCGACGCGGTGGAGATCGAGGCGATTGCGCGCTGGATCCGCGAAGGCGCGATCTGGCCCGAGTCGCCGCGCGAGTTCTTTCTTACGCGCATCAAACCGGTGCTGGACGCGAATTGCGTCGCCTGCCACGGACCGCTGCAGCAGCAAGGCCGGTTGCGCCTCGATACGGCCGAGGGGTTCGCCAAGGGCGGCCTGTCCGGCCCGGCGGTGATCGCCAAGGACCCGGACCGCAGTCTCCTGCTGCAAGCGGTGCGGCACGAACATCCGCGCCTGAAGATGCCGCCAGCCGGCCGGCTCGATGCCGCGGCGATTGCGGATTTGGCGAGTTGGATCGAACGCGGCGCCATCTTCGTGGACGCGCCCGCGCAATTGAGTCCATACGTCATTCGGCCGGAGCAACAGGCTTTCTGGTCGTTTCAGCCTTTGAAGAAGCCAGGAGCAATGCCAGTGGCCGGGCGCGCCGGCTGGAATCGCAATCCCGTCGATCGCTTCATTGGGCACGCGCAGGATTGGGCGAAGCTGGCGCCCGTGCCCCGCGCAAGCAAGCTGACCTTGATTCGCCGGGTCACGTTCGACCTCACTGGGCTGCCGCCATCTCCCGGCGAAATCGACGCTTTCGTAAGAGACAGTTCACCCGGCGCCTTCGCCACCGTCGTGGAGCGTCTCCTGGCCTCGCCGCGGTACGGTGAACGCTGGGGCCGCCACTGGCTCGACGTAGTGCGGTACGCCGACACGGCCGGCGACGCCGCCGACTTCCCGGTTCCGGAAGCGTACAAGTATCGCAACTGGGTGATCGACGCCTTCAATCAGGACAAGCCGTACGACCGCTTCGTTCGAGAACAGATTGCCGGCGACCTGCTGCCCGCCGCCAGCGAAGAAGAGCGCTGGCAACAGACGATTGCAACGGGCTATCTGGCGGTGTCGCGCCGCATCGGGGTGAGTCCGCATGGCGAAAGGCACGTGACCATCGAGGACTCGATCGACAACCTTGGCAAGACCTTCCTCGGCCTGAGCATCGGCTGTGCGCGCTGCCACGATCACAAGTTCGATCCCATTCCCACCGCCGACTACTATGCGATCTACGGCATCCTGGACAGCTCGGTCTATCCGTTCGCCGGAGCCGAGCACCGGCCGCATCGCGCCGATTTTGTCTACCGCGTCGGCCAGGCAAAAGCCGACGAGATTCTCAAGCCCTTTGAAGATCGACTGGCGCCGTGGAACCGGCGCGAGCGCGAGAAGTTCGCCGAGTACCAGTCGTTTCAAGACCGCAAAATCACCACCCCAGGCCGTTCGCGCGAAGCGGTCTGGAAGGAGTTGAACGAACTGCGCGAACAGCGCCGTGCGGTGGCCGAGGCGTTTCCGCCGCTTGAGACCGCTTATGCGATCAGCGAAGGAGAGGGGCACGATGTGCCCATTCAGCGGATGGGCGATCCACGGTCACCGGGCTCGATGGCGCCGCGCGGGTTCCTGCAGATCCTGGGTGGCGCGAAGGTGCCCCAGGGAGAACGCGGCAGCGGGCGGCGTCAACTGGCGGACTGGCTGCTGGAGAACCCGCTTGCTGCGCGGGTGATGGTGAACCGGGTATGGCACTGGCACTTCGGCGTGGGTCTGGTCACGTCCACCAGTGACTTCGGCGTGCGAGGCGCCGCGCCCTCCCATCCAGACCTGCTCAATTACCTGGCCGCCCGCTTCGTGCAGGACGGTTGGTCGTTGAAAGCGCTGCACCGGCTGATCCTGCTTTCCGAGACCTACCAACTGAGCAGCGAGTCCCATGCGGCCAACGCCGCGGCGGACCCTGAGAACCGGCT
>VFZO01000108.1 GCA_016871155.1 Acidobacteriota bacterium
TGGCCGCCGATGCTCCAGTAGGCTTTCGTCTGGAACAGCAGGCATTGCCCGTTGGCGATCGGATCCCGGCGAACGTCGACCCCGCAAAAATAGAGGCCGAATGCGTAGGGCAGTAGCAGCCGCTCCACCCAGGACTGGCAGTCGTTGCGGAGGAACACGCTGGCGGAGTCCAACGCGTGCCGCTCGGCGTGGTCAATCAGCGACGCCACGAAATTTGGTTCGTACCAGGTATCGGCGTCGACGAACAGAATCCATCGGGACTTCGCTGCGTGCGCCCCGGCCAGGCAGGCGCTCGGTTTGCCGAGTGCGCAGGTGGCCAGCGGCGGCGCCGGAATCACCAGTGCACCAGCGGCTTTCGCTTCGGCGGCGGTCGCATCGGTGGAGTGGTCGTCGACGACGATCACCCGGGCCTGGCTCGCCAGCGAGCGGACCGCGCGTCCAATCTTCCCGGCCTCGTTCCGCGCGGGAATAACGGCCGTCACGTCCTCTCGATAACTGGCGCGGCAGGCGATGAGTTCGGGAAGCCCCAAAAACACGCGCCGGGAATGCCAGGCGATCCAAATCGTGGCCCCAGCCCACATCCCTGCGGCCGCTGTGATCATACTTTCCGCACCGTCGGACCTTTCACTCCGTCCGGAAATAGCGGCCCCTCCGTTTCGGACTGCCAAAGGCCGGTGCCGTCCAGCGCGCGGACACGCAATTCGGCGCCGCTGGAAACCCTCGCCGTCCAGCGCGTCCAGGTGTAAGGGGAAAGCGGTGTTTCCATTTGCGCGTCAACCCACTCAGCGCGGTCTACCGAGACCTGCACGCGCTGAATGCCGCGGTCGCCCGCGAAGGAGACTCCGCCCACGCGGATCCCGCCCGTGTCGCGGCGCACGCGGTCTATGGAAGAGACCACGTGCGGCCGCGGCTCCTTGGTGTATCCGAGTTTGGGCCACGTTCCGATGTATGGCTTGGTGACAAAGCGCAGTTCCCCAATCCACTTCACATTCTTCAGCCCGTAGTAGCGCGGGCACAGCAGGCGGAGCGGATAGCCGTGGGCACGGTTCAGCGTCTTGCCGTTCATGCCAAGAGCGAAAAGCACGCCGGAGGAGAACGCGTAGTCGATCGGCAGGCTGTCGCCGTGGCCGTCCACTCCGATAACGGCCAGTTCCACCGCATTCGCGGGAACGGCGGAGCGCCGGACCAGTTGTTCGAGCGATACGCCGCTCCAATGAGCCGTTCCCATTAGATTCGAATGCAGCGTGTTGCTGATGCACCGCAGGGTTGCCCACCGCTGAGTGCGCGGCAGATCGAGGATCTCGGCATAACTCCAGGAGGCGATCTCCACGCCGTCAGTAAGAATTCGCAGACGCCAAGCCGCCGGATCGATTGAAGGATCAACGGTGTTCTTGGACATCGTGTAGAACTCCCCGGCCGGTGTCACTGCGCCACGCACAAGCCCGTCGCCAAACGAGGATGCCGGAGGAGTAAACGGATACAGCTCGGTGGAGGGAATGGCCGCCGTGGCCAGACGCCGCTCCCGTAGACGGCCTTCCACAGCCACCATCACGGTGCCCGCGGCCATCGCCAGCGCGGCGCGCCGGCCGGACACGGCGCTCCGGGCCGCGGGGAGCAGCAGCATGGCCAGCGCCGGGACCCAAAACGTCAGGCCGGACGGAACCCAACCGGTGATCGCCAACGCGGCGAGCGGCGGCCCCAGCCGGCCGAAGTGCTTCTGAAGAAATACCACGGCGTTCAACACCGCGCCAAGGGCGGCCAGGCCGCCGGTGGCGGCGAAAGGCTTAGCCCACGGACCCATGGAGTCGAGAATCGCAAGCGCCCAAGACGACGGTGTGCGAGCCATGATCCACTCGCCGATCTGGTCGGTCAACAACGGAGTGCCGAGGGCGTGGTGCGCCATCAGATGGGCAGCAAGGCCGGTTACGGCCGCGAGCGCCGCCCGCGCCATCATGCGGCCCTCTCGAAGTAGGCTCGCAGAAACAGGCCGTACTTCTCCCATCTGGACACCACGGCGCGTCGAGACAGAACGTCGTAGTTGTTACGCTCGATGCAATCGAGAATGCGGCCGTAATAGCGAGCGGCCAGGTCGACGGCGAACCGTCCTTCGGGCGCCAGGAGCGCGATGCCCGGCAGGGATTCGGCGTAGGTCCGGCGGGCCCGCTGGATCTGGAACTTCATTAGCTCCCGGAATCGCGGGTCGGCGGCATCGGATGGAAAATCGCCATGAAAACCGAATTGGGCCAGCTCATCGGATGGAATGTAGACGCGGCCCCGGCCCAGGTCCTCGCCGATATCGCGCAGGATGTTGGTCAACTGCATCGCGACACCCATCTCTTCGGCGTAGCGCAGCGCGTTATCGCGGTAGCCGATGACGCGGGTCATCATCAGCCCGGGCACCGACGCGACGCGGTAGCAGTATTCGCGCAGTTCGTCGAAGGTGCGGTAGCTGCGTCCATCCAGGTCCATCCGAACGCCGGCGATGAGTTCGGCAGGCAGCACGCGCGGAATTCCCCGCTCGGCCAGCACTTGGTGAAGCAACCGGAGGATCGGATCGCCGGAGCTTCCGTCGAGGAAAGCGCGCTCCCATTCGTCCAGACGCTGGCGGGCGGTCAGAGGGTCCGGTGCTTCGTCGACCAGATCGTCAGTATGGCGGCAGAACCAATAGATGGCGTGCGTCGCCCTCCGGATCGGCTCGGGAAAGGACTGGGCCGCGAGAAAGAATGTCTTGGAACCGGCCTCGGTGGCGCGAGCCGCCTGGCGCTCCAACTCCGGCCGGTCTAACATGGCACCCGCTCCAGCACAAGCTTCTCAGCGATGCGCGCCGAACTCAGAACTCCCGGAATGCCAGCGCCAGGGTGGGTTCCGGCGCCGACAAGAAAGAGATTCCGGACATCCTCCGATTCGTTGTGGAGGCGGAACCATGCCGACTGCGTGAACACGGGCTCCAGCGAAAACCCAGCGCCGGCGTAGCTATTCAGAGACTGCTCAAAGTCCGCCGGTGTAATGTGGAAATCCGTTACCAGATTCTTGGACAACTCCGGCATCGAGTGGCGTTCCAGGAAGGCGATCAGCCGGTCCCGCAGCCGCGGGCCTTCCACGGACCAATTGGTTCCGCTTTCTAAATTGGGCACCGGGACGAGAGCGTAGAACGTGTCACAACCCGGCGGGGCCATCGAGGCGTCCGTCGCCGTGGGCCGGTGAAGATAAATCGACAGGTCCTCACTCAGATGTTTGCGATTGAAGATATCGTCGAGCAATTCCCGGTACCGCTCGCTCAAAATGATGGTGTGATGAGGAATCGCCGGATACTGTTTGGTGGTCCCAAAGTAAAGCACAAACAGCCCCATGCTGTATCGCATCCGTTCCAGCCGCGAGTCCGTATTCTTGCGGCGGCTGTGGCCGGCAAGCAGTTTGCGATAGGTATTCGGCCCGTCGACATTGCTCACAACGGCGTCGGCAAAAAATCGTTCTCCGGAGCTACTCTCAACGCCTGAGGCCGCGCCCTTATTCACGAGAACCGACCGGACCGGAGTGGACAACCGAAGCGTACCGCCCAAAGAGAGAAAGAGCTTGCCAAGCGCCTCGATAATCGCTCCCGTGCCGCCCATCGCGTAATGGACGCCCCACTGCCGTTCCAAATGTTGAATCAGCGCGTAGATCGATGTGGTTTGGAACGGATTGCCGCCAACCAGCAAGGGGTGAAAACTGAACACGCGCCGAAGCATCGGGTCTTTCACGTACTTGGATACGAACTGATAGACCGTCTTGTGGGAATGCAGACGGATCAGGTCCGGCGCGATGCGCACCATGTCCATGAATTTGGAAAACGGCCTGTCGGCCAGCTCCGTGAATCCCTTGTCGAAAATGGCGCGGGCCTGAACAAGCATCTCCCGGTATCCGGCGGCGTCGCTGGGGCAAAAGGCGGCCACGCGGCGCTCCATCTCTTCCGCATTCCCGGTGTAGTCGAACGACCGTCCGTCGTGAAACTCGATTCGGTAAAAAGGATCCACCGGCACGAGCTTCATGTGGTCTTCGGGGCGTTGGCCCGCGCCGGTGAACAACTCGTCCAGCAGAAAGGGCGCGGTGATGACCGTGGGCCCGCCGTCGAATGTGAAGCCGTTTCTTCGGAATACCTGGGCCCGGCCGCCCAACTGCGAGCGCGCTTCCAGCAAAGTCACCTCATAACCGCGGGACTGGAGGCGCACTGCGGCTGCCAGCCCTCCGAATCCAGCGCCGGCGACGACGACCTTCCTAGGTGTTGACGCGGGCATGAAGGACCTCCACTAACTCCCGGAGGGGCTCCGCATCCTTGCCAAAACCGTCGACCGCTTCATGCGCCGAGCGCAACGTCCGCAGGGCCTCCGGGAGCCGGACCGGCAGCCCGTCCAACACATCGTCGACCAGTTGAAACGCGACGCCAAACTCCCGGCCAAACCGGCGCAGTGCGAAGCGGGAAGCCTCGTCGATCGGCGTGCGGATCAGCCCAGCCTCCACGGCGAGACGGAACAAGGGAACCGTCTTTCGTTCGTTGATCTCTTCGTGGGTTCCGTTCTGGCGAAGATCCATCTCCTGCCCGCCGGCCAGCGAATCGGGATCCAGCGCCGAAAGCAACTTGCACTGGAAGTGAGCCAGGTCGCTTAAGTCCGATTCGGCGCACCCCGTCAGGCATGACTTCGCGGCCAGGCCCACCAAACTGTGCGCGGCCAGGATCGCCGTAGCTTCGCCGAATGCGGCGTGAACGGACGGTTGGCCGCGGCGTACGAGATCGTCGTCCATACACGGCAAATCGTCCACCACCAGCGACGCGGAGTGAACCAGTTCCACGGCCAGCGCGCCCCGCAGCACAAGGTGGCTGGGAGATCCCGCCAAACGGCCAACTCGCAGCGCGAGCAGCGGCCGGATGCGCCCAGCGTCTCCCAGGACCGCGTGCTCCATGGCCGCCTGCACGCCGTTTCCTCCACGCTGGACAAGCCGTTGAAGCGAGGCTTCGATCAGTCGCTTTTCTGGAATATGCCGTTGAAGAGCGGGCGCGAGCGCGGCGAGCATAGTGTAGTACGATGCCCGCCGCCTCGCGGAGTTTTATTTTCTGGCGCTATTGAAAAAGTTTCGGCGCAAACTCGCCCAGATAATCGCGCCACTCCAGCCACGTGTGTCCGCCGCCCGTCTCTTTCACTACCGGATGAAACCCGTGTTTTTTCAACAATTCCACCGTGCCGCGGCTGGTTTCAAGCAGGAAGTCCTGCGTCCCAATGCCGAACCAAACGAGCTTCAGGCCCTTTTTCAATTGGGTGTTGGCCAACACGGCGGCGTTGTCCTTTTCCCACGCGGCCCCGCCGTCCGCCTGGCTGGCCGGCGCACCGGGCCGGTTCATGCGAAACGCACCGATCAGGCCGGAGCTGAAGACGCCGAAGTAGGCGAACTTCTCCAGGTTCGGAATGGCGATCGCCAGCGTCTGGTTGCCGCCCATCGAGAGGCCGGCGATGGCGCGGTGGGCCCGGTCCGTCATCACGCGGTAGTGGGACTCGACATAGGGCAGAATGTCGCCCAGGAAATCCCGCGCGAAGTCGTCGCGCTGGCCCGGAACGCGGAATCCGCCCCGGTCCGTATGCCCAGCCGGCATCACCACAACCATGGGCTTCGCCTTCTTGTCCGCGATCAGGTTATCCAGAATGAACGCCGCGCGGCCGACGGTGGTCCAGGAGTCGTCGGAGTCCGATGCGCCGTGCAGCAGGTAGAATACCGGGTACTTTTTGCTATCCAGTTCGTAGCCCGGCGGCGTGTAGACATGCATTCGGCGCACTTTGCCCAAGGCTTTCGAATGGTAGGTGACCTCCGCCACCGCGCCGTGCGGCACGTCGCGCGTGTCGTAGAGGTCCGACCCGGGAACCACCGCGACGCTCCAGACGTTTGTGTTCGATTCGCTGGTGGCCGGGTTGCGCGGGTCGGCGATGTTGACGCCGCCGATGTTGAACGTGTAGCGATAGGCGCCCGGAACCACTGGGCCGGCGGTCGCTTCCCACACACCGTTCTCGCCTTTCTTCATCTCCATGCCCTTCTGGTTGCCGGGTATATCGCCGCCCATCAGGCGCACTTCCGCCGCCTGGGGCGCCAAAATACGGAAAGTGATTTTCTTGTCCGCCGATACGTCCGGCGAGACAACTGGAACCGGCTGCGCGATTGCAGCGAGCGCGGCGAAGAGCAACGTGGCGAGTTTCATCCCGCCAAGCTATCACAGGCCTTCAAGAATGACTACAGCCATCGCCAATTCTGATGTGTGTGTAATGGTGACGTGCGCGTGGACCACACCCATGGCATCGGCCCGCGCCTTCGCCGCGCCGGAGAAAATGAGCACCGGTTTGCCGGATTTCTCTCGGCCCACGGCCACATCGTGCCAGGTGATGCCGCCGGTCAGCCCCGTTCCCAGCGCCTTCATACCGGCCTCCTTCGCCGCGAACCGGCCGGCCAGCCGCTCATCCCGGTTCGCCTTCGACATCGCGTATTGAATCTCTGCGTCCGTATACACGCGGCGCAGAAAACGCTCCCCGAAGCGCTCCCGGCTTTTGCGAATCCGGCCCACCTCCGCCAAATCGCTGCCAAGACCGAGAATCCTCATGGAAGAGCCAGCGAGTACAGGACGCCGCCGGCCGAAATCGCGACGAACTGTTTGCCGTCGACGGCGTAGCTCATGGGCGAGGACGCTATCGTTCCGCCCGTCTGCATCTTCCAGAGCAACGCGCCGGTTTTGGAATCGAGCGCGAGCAGATTGCCCTCCCGCGTTCCGGCAAACAGAACGCCGCCTTTGGTGGCCAGCACGCCCGCCGCCAACGACCCCGCCGAAATCGGGAACCGCCATTTCAATTGTCCGGACGTAGCGTCGAAGGCCTTGATCGCCGGAATTGCCGGCACGTCGATGCCCTGCGCCCGCCCGCCCCAGTAGGCCTTGCCCGGTTCGTACTTCTGCTCGTCGATGAAGTAGCGCTGCCCAGCCTCGTTTGTCACCACGAAGAACGTATTGGTCTCCGCGTCATAAGAAGGCGACTGCCAGTTCGTCGCGCCGCCCAGGCTGGGGAAGACCACTTGGCCCTCCGGAGTCGCCTGCGAGTTCGGCGCCCACATCGGCCGGCCCTTCTCGTCGAAGCCCGCGTTCCAGGTCTGTTTCACCAGCGGCCAGGCTTTCAGAAAAGTACCGTTCGTTCGATCGAGCAGGTACAGGAAGCCGTTGCGATCACCGTGGATCATCAGCTTGCGCGGGCGGCCTTCGTATTCGCGGTCAAAAAGAATGACGTCTTCGTTCGAGTCCCAGTCGTGCGAGTCGTTGGGCGTGAATTGATAATGCCATTTCCGCTTGCCGGTATTCGGATCCAACGCCACCACCGAGCACGAGAACAGATTGTCGCCTTGCCGGATCCGGTTGTTCATGTCGGGTCCCGGATTGCCGGTGGTCCAGTAAACCGTATCCGACTCGGCGTCGTAGCTGCCGGTAAGCCAAGTGGCCGCGCCGCCCCGCGCCCAGGAATCGCCGGACCATGTGTCGTTGCCGAACTCCCCGGGGCCCGCCGTCGTGTGAAACCGCCACAGCCGCTTGCCGCTTGCCGCATCGTAGGCGTCGAGGAATCCGCGCACGCCGTATTCGCCGCCGCCCATTCCAACAATGATCTTGTCCCGAATCGCCAGCGGTGCGGCCGTGATCGCGTAGCCCTGCATGGTGTCGGCCATCTGCGTCTCCCACAACGGCCGCCCGGTGCGAGCGTCCAGCGCGATGACCCACGCATCCAGCGTTCCGAAAAAGACGCGATTGCCCAAAACGGCGACGCCGCGATTGAAGCGGTTGCTCTCATACGGATTGATGGTCTTTTGCTTGCGCTGATAGCGCCAGATCTCCAGGCCCGTCCGCGCGTCCAGCGCGAATACCTCGCCCGGCGGCCCGGCGGTATACATCACGCCATCCACAACCACCGGCGTGGACTGCAGGATCGCGTCACCGGGCAGTTGCGCCGCCCACTGGACCTGTAACGCGCCGGCGTTGCGGGTATTGATCTGATCCAACGCCGAATAGTGCTTCCCATCGTAGCTGCCCCAATAGCTGAACCAGTTCTGGGGCTCGCGCGCGGAGTGCACCATACGTTGATGTGTTAGTCCGCCCTCGATGCGCGCGGCCGCCGTCTTCGCCAGGTCGCGGCCGTTCTGCGCCTTCAAATAGGCCACGACGTCATCGATCTCGCCGGCATTCAACGCGGCCTTTGGCATCATCGATACGCCGGCCTCGTCCACGTTCGCGATCGTCGTCTTCGCCAGAATGTGGAACTGCCCTTTGTCGTCGGCCAGGTGCAGCGTGAAGGTGTCCTCCGCCCGGCGGACGCCCCGCAGCATGCGGCCGTCGCGCAGCCGGACCGTCAACGTGGAGATCCGCGCGCCCCGGCGCGGTGGAGTGACGATTGCAGCGGGGTTGACGATCTTCTCGCGCAGCTTGGCCGCCGGATGCCGGCCGGCGTTCGAAAGCTCGGGTCCGGTCACGCCGCCGGCGGCGTTGATCTCGTGGCACGCCGCGCAGTGTTTGCCGAACAGCGCCTCGCCGTTCCGCGCGTTGCCGGCCACAGCCTCGCCGCTCGCCGCCGGCGCCGCGTTCAGGGAGCGGACGTAGGTGACAAGCTGCCAAAGCTGATCGGTCTTCAAACCCGGAAAACCCGGCATCTGCGTGCCGCGAAGACCGTTGCGGATGTTCAGAAAAATCTCGCCGTCCAGGTTTCCGCGCGTCAGCGTACCGTTCAACGCGGGGCCGGAGTTGCCCCGGCCGTTGCCGCCGTGGCAGGCCTGGCAGGTCTGATCGTAGATCTTCTTTCCGGCGGCGATGGCGGCGGTCTGATTAGCGAACGGATTGCGCTCACGCTCGGGCGAATGTTCCTGGGCCAAGAGCGTGAGTGGAAGTAAAAAGGTCAGGCGCATGCGGGCCATTTGATGGTATCAATCAAAGATTCATGCATGTTTTCGAGGCACAGCCCCTCTTCACTCCACCGCCCGGCGCCCTGCGCTTTCTGCCCGAATGCCCGCGGGTGTTGCGGGCGGAACCCGGAAAACTCGGCTGGGTGGCGATACAGTACGGCGCGGACTCAAAAGAGGGTTCGTTCAACATCCTGGACATCGCCACGGGAGAAAACAGCGTGCACCCGCTGCCCGGGCGGCCCGGCTTTTTCGCCGAGACCGTCGAGCCTGGGGTGATCGTTGTCGGCCTGGAGCGCGACCTGGCAATGTACGACTATCGAAACCGGCGCCTGCTCGGCGCGCGCGTTCGAGTGACCGACGACGAACGCGTCGTGATCAACGATGGCGTCGCCGTCGAGGGAGGGCTGCTCTTCGGCACCAAACATCTCACGTTCCAGGAGCGCATCGCCTGCATGTATCTCTACGATGGCGAACTGCACACGCTGCACTCCAGCCAGATCTGCGCGAATGGGAAGTTCCTAAACGCCGGCCGTCTGGTCGACATCGACTCCTTCAACAAAACGCTCGACGAGTATCCATACAGCGGCCGCACACTCGGCCAGCGCCGCATCATCGCCGATTTCCGCGACACCCCTCTATATCCTGACGGCCTGCGTCCCTCGCCCGATGGCGCTTCTGTCATCGTCGCGTTCTTCAATCCGGAACCCGCGCCCTGCGGCCTCGCGCGCCAGTTCCGCATCGCCGATGGCGAAGTGCTCGCCGAATGGCGGCTGCCCGGCTCTCCGCGCGTCACCTGCCCGGAGTTCCTGCTGCACGAAGGGCGCGTCAAGATTCTCTTCACCACCGCCGTGGAAGGAATGGAGCCGGCCGTACCGCTGGCCGGCTCGATGTTCATCGCCGGTACGCCTTTCGATACTCTGCCGGCCCCGCCGCCCTTATTCAACGGGCTTCGGTAAGTCGGCGGTCCAGATCTCCTGCTTCTCCCGCCCTGCCGTAACCGCGATGGTCTTGCCGTCCGGCGACAGCGCCGTCCCCGGCTGAATATTCCCCGGCAGCGCAAACTCCTCGCCGGAAACGGGCCGCACCAGCTTCCCGCGGACCATGGCGTGCAGCCGCGTTCCGCCGTCGATAAGTTCCGTCAGTCCCTCCATCACGATGAACCGGCCCACGGCCGGCAACGCCACGGTGTTCTTGTCGTAAACCGCCACCGCGCCCTCCGCTGTCGCGGCCACCTGGAGAATCTCGCGGCCCTCATACACCACTGCGCCATCCTGTTTGCGCAAAGTCTTGCCGTCGGAGTAAAACACGCCGTCTTTCGTCGACACCGCCAGGTACCCGCGAAACGGCCCGCCGGGTTCGGCGGCGAGCGGCACCGTCCGGTTGGTCTCCAGGTCGTGTTCGAAAAGGCCGCCCCGGCCCCGCCCGTCGGACCCGCTCAACAGCAGCGCCTTGCCGTCATGCCGCCAGCGAACCCGTTCGATATGCGCCATGCGAACCGGAATGTCCGTTTCGCCGTTTTCGCTGCGCACCACCACCGCGCGCGACTCCTGCCCGAAGTTTTCCGAGCCGCGCCGCGACAGATACGCCAACCGCTTTCCGTCGGGCGAAAACGCCGGTGCCAAATTCCGGTTCGGGAACTGCGCCGAGGCGCGCCGCGCAGTTTTCGCAATGTCGTCTACCGCCGCCAGAAACACATCGCTGGAGCCGCTCCGCACGCCGTAAAACAACTTGCCCGCTGCCGTAATTCCCAGCGGCAGCGCGCGGCCCATGTTCCGTTCGACGATCCGCTCCGCGCCCGTCTCCACCGTCATCTCTACAAGATCGTTGTCGCTCAGATAATAGAGCCGCTTCCCGTCCAACGAGTACAGGGGGAACAGATGATTTCCAGGCTTCGACACGAGCCGCTTCTCCGCCCCGCCGTCCAGCGGCAGCGAGTATATGGTCCGCTGCGATGTGGAGCCGGGCGCGAAGGAGTCGTAGACGATCGTTCCGCCGTCCGGCGAAAGGTCCATTCGTTTCGGATACACCCAGTTCAACGAGCGGACGGTTTTAACGGCGCCCCCATCCACGGGCAGCAGCGCAATCTGGCTGACATTGTCCTTCCGGAACAAAAGCGTCAGGATTTGCTTGTTATCCGGCGTCCACGCGCACGGCTGCACAAAGCCGGCTTCCGGGTTCTTGAACACGGTGCGAGGCTCGCCGCCGCCGGCCGGAACCACGCGCAGCTCGTAGAAACCCTCCGCGTTGAACCACGCATAGGCCACCAATCTGCTGTCCCGCGAGATCGACGAGAAATACGCGAACTCCTTCGGCCCCGCGCTGGTCAGCTTCAGCGTGCGGCCAGTCGCCAGGTTTCGCAACGTCAGGTCCGCGTTTTCCACATTCGACACGTACGCCCCATCCGGAGACGGGGTGCCGAGCAGCGTGACGCCGGCATCGGTGAAAACCGGCGTCGCCGCGAATGCGATCAGAAACTGCGCAACCACCCTACCAGCGTATCCGAGCCGTGTACTGGAATTGACGGCCGAAATACGTGTTGCGTTGGGAAACCACGCGGCCGAACAGCGAGCTGTCCGGGTTCAGATTCGGATTTCCGCCGTTGAAGTTGTTCGGCAGATTGTAGGATTCGAGCTTGATCTCGAACGCGTACTTCTCGGCAATCTGGAACTCCTTGCCGAGCGTGACGTCGATCGAAAGAACTCCTGGGCTAACAAAGCCGTCCCATTGCAGAGGGTTGGTGCGCCGCGTGAAGTCCGGTTGGCGCGTAACCTTGGACGTGTCGAACCAACGGTCGCGCGTCGGATTGGAAATGGCCGGGTTACCGGAGACCACGGCGGGACCGAAACGCAGGTATTCGCCGGAGATCTGCTGATAGATTCCGCTCAGCGCCCATCCGCCCAAAACACCGTTGGCCACTTTGCCCAGATTCGCCATGTACTTGCGGCCCTTTCCGAAGGGGACCTCGTAGATACCGCCAATATTGAACTTGTGGCGGGCGTTCGGAGAATCCTGCATCGTGAGATTGTTCAGGAAGACGTCGAGCGGGTCGAAGAACTCGTCGTTTCGCGCGTTGTTGTAGTTGTAGCCGATCAGGAAGTTGAAGCCATTGACGAACGGCCGCTGCGCCTTGATCTGGATGGAGTTGTAGGTCCGGTGAATGCCTTCGGCGAACCACTGGGTGAGTTGGTTGTAGTGAGGATACGGCCGAAGCAGATCGTTCACGGACACATTGCGGACGTTGCGCAGGCCGCCGGGGAACTTATCGAACGGCAGCACGTTGAAGAAAGGATTCGGAACCTGCGCGTTGACGGCATTCCGGTTCTCCCACGCGAAACGCGGGTCGACGTTGTTCAACTGGCGCTGGTAGCGCTGGTTGAATCCGTAGTTCATGAAGTACGTGAAATCGACGACGATTTGGCTCGGCAACTGCCGCTGCAGACTGAAGTTGAACCGGTCGTTGTAGGAGTTGCCGAGATCCTGATTCCAGAGTATGGATTGCGCCGTCGAACCCAGCTCGGTATACCGGCCCAGCGTGCGGCCAATCGGCGGAGTCAGAGGGTTATTGGACGGCCATGGATTGGAGAAACGCGCGGCCGGCACGCCCTGCACGGTCGGCAGCGGGAACGAATCCTGCCCGAAGCCCGGATAAGGCACCACATCGTTCAGGTTGATGCCGCCCTCAATGTCCACCGACGGCATGATCGCGTAACGCGCATAGCCGGCGCGGAACGACATGCGGTCCGATAGGCGCCACGCGATGCCGAAGCGCGGCAGGAAAGTGGTCAACGGCGAGTTATAGGCGCCGTCCTTCGGCCCTTTCGTGTGAATCCAAGCGCCGTTGTACTGCGGCGCTGTGCGCCGGATCGCCATTACCTGGGAACCGAGCTGCGGCGCGTTGGCGCCCTGAAACTCGGGGATCGGGTTGGTGAGATCGAGGGTGCGCGACAACCGGCCATCGGGATCGACAATCGCGCTATCGAACTCCCAACGCAGGCCCAGGTTCAGGGTCACGTTCTGGCTGATCTTGAAATCGTCCTGCAGATACCCGCCGTAGTAAATGTTGCGCGCGCGCAACGCGGGCACGTTCCGGGCGCGGGAGTTGTCGCCGATGGCCCCGAGAAGAAACGTCGCCCATTCGTGACCGCTCAGACGAGTGTTCGGATTCACGTAGGTATTGGCCGTATTCGCCGCGGGAAACGAGAACTGCAGCGGCTGCGGCAAGGAGGAGTTTCCGCGATAACGCCGGAACTCGCCTCCCATCTTCAGATAATGACGGCCCACGTTTTTCGAGACCTTGCCCTGTCCGTTCCAGAAGTCGGGAGCGGAAAACCAGTAGCCGCCCCGCCCGAACCCTCCACCCAGATTTAGACCGGGATAGTAGAGCACAGGCAGCGCTTTTGCATAGCTGTCGAAGAAACCGGGATTCTGCGGAAAGAAGTCGCCAAAGGACTTGATTTCGGCGATGGGGTCGATGAAGCGGTCGACCGGTTTTCCATACGATCCGCGGAAGCTGACGACGGTCGAGGCGTTGGCCGTCCATACGGCGTCGCCTACCGCCGTCATCGAGTTGCGCTCGGAGCCGCCCGTCGATCCGGCCGGCGTTCCGGCCGGGTTCGGCGATGTAACGTTGGTGTGGTAGCGCGAGAACCGGCCAAACACCTTCCAGCTATCGTTGATGTTCCAATCCGTCCGGTTGGACCAGTTGTAGTAGTCGTACACGCGCGCAAACGTCAGCCGGTAGTTATTCACCTGCGTGGCATCGTCGCCGGGTCCGTTCGGCGCCCAGATGTCCTGCAGAAAACGGTTCGACACGGGATCGATCTGCGACCGGGGAATGATATTGCCCGGGAATGGCGTGCGCGTAATCACGGAGCCGCTCGTTTGCGTAGTCCACGGATCGAAGATCGGTTTCATGCCGATCTGCGGGCCGTTCACGAACATCGACTGCGAGAAGTCGCCCGTGCGCTCTCGCGCCGTTGGAAGCGTCTTGATCAGGTTGATCGGCTCACGCAGGTTTTGACCTTCGTAGGCGATGTAGTTGAAGACCTTATTCTTCACGATCGGATTTCCCGACGTCGCGCCCCACACGTTGTGGCGGATCAACGACCGCGTCGGTGTCGTGGAGTCCGGCCGCGCGTTTAGTTTCGGATTGCGGCCGAAATAATAGACCGTGCCGTGCCAGTCGTTCGAGCCGGACTTCATCTGCAGCGAGATGATGCCGCCGGCCGAATGCCCGTATTCGGCGTCCGTCGCGTTCTGCTGTACGTTGAGTTCGGAAACCGCGTCCATCGGCGGCACGTAGTTCGTCTTCGGTCCCCAGGTGTTGGGCGACCCGTCGACAAGAATGTCGTTCTTCAACTGCGTTCCGCCGCCCACGTCCAGGCGGCTGCCGGCCCAATGATGGAACGGGCTCTGCTCCTGGGAGCCCGATGTGAAGGTGACCTGCGGATCCAGCGCCAGCAGCAGGAACGGATTCCGGTGGATGATCGGCAGCGAATTCGACATCTTCGTGTCGAGCGTCGTCTCCATTGTCGTCTTGTTGAACTGCACCGCCACGGGCGCCTCGTCCACGCGAACCGTCTCGCTCACCGCGCCCACTTCCAGCTTCGCGTCGACCGTAATGTCGGAGCGCGTCTGCACCAGGATGTTCTCCTGCACGAAGCCGCGGAAACCGGACATGTTCACTGTCAGCGAGTAGGTGCCGGGGCTTACGAAGTCGAACAGGTAGGTCCCCGTGGGGCCGGTTTCGCGCTCGACGGAAACGTTCGTGTTGACGTTACGCAGCACCAGCTTGGCGCCGGTGACGACTCCGCCGGTCGAATCAAAAACCGAACCGCGGACGGAACCGCGAAGATCCTGCGCCGCTGCCGGCGAAGAAACGGATAGCGCGAAGAGCAGCGTTGCTGCGATACTTTTCATGAAAAACCCCCTTACGAACTGCGCCCAGCAGTATATCAAAACGCGAAAAAGCCCAATGCGCGAACCGCCCCCTCAGCGGATGAATCGGAATCTATTCTGGGGTTCCGCAGCCCGAATGCCAAACTCGGGAGGATCGGCCAGGGAAATGCGCATTCAGGGGATCCCGCCGCTTGCCTCACGTGCGAAGTGCGGTCCACGTCCTCGACCGCGCCGAGCTTGACCAACTCAGAAATTGCCTGCAGATCCTGCTGGCGATTTGCACCTCGCTCGAAACCGGCAGCGAGCAATGCCCCGTTCTTCAGACCTGACAACTTCGCATACCCGGCAAACGAAAGCCGAAGCCGTTGGTCAACTCATTCGTGGAACGGGACTTACATCAAACTGGCTCCAGACGAATTTCCCTGCACTCCTCCGGCGCCTGAACCGCCAGCTCGCGGCTACCTGCGCTGCGATCTAAGGTACAATTTAATTGACAGATTGTATAATATATTATACAATTAGTCTGGTCATGCAAAAGAACGAAGCATCCGGCGGCCAGATCTACAATCGCCTCCCCGTGCTCCGCGCGGAAAGAAGCATGAGCCGCCAGGATCTGGCCAAGGCCCTTGACGTCAGCTATCAGACCATCGGCTACCTGGAGCGAGGGGACTTCAATCCGAGCTTGGACCTGGCCTTTCGAATCAGCGAGTTCTTCCAATTACCCGTCGAGGCGATATTCTCGCGAAAACCGTTTCGACCCATGAGCAACGCTCTGTATCCAACAGGAGGGGAATCATGATGACCGGCCAGACATTTTTGCGCCTGCCGCTGGACACGAGATCGAACCGGCGGATTGCCGTCGCCGCGACCTATGCAAGCTACGTGATCCTGTGCATCTCCGCGGGGCTAGTACAGCGCGGCGCCGGGTCAGCGAAGAATTTGATCGGCTTGGCCCTTCTCGCGATCGCCGGCATGGCGCTATTCGCTGGCTGGCTCTCCATGGTCAACCTCATGCGGGAGTACGGGTTTCCGGGAGACTCTCGCCTATTCACCAGCCGGGATGAGCGCCAAACCGGCGTGCGGCACCGCGCGTTTGTCCGCGCGTATGGAATCCTCTTTGCTGTCATCTGTGCCGGAGCGGTCTATGGGGCATTGGCACCAGGCAAGGGCTTGTGGGCGATCAGTCCTGAGTATCGCAACCAGGTGCTTTTCGGAGCGATCTTCTTCGCTGCTACGCTGCCATCGGCGGTTGTTGCCTGGACTGAGCCGGACCCGATTCCGCACGAGCAACCGTGATCAGGGAACGAGCCGAAACCTCCGGACCAGCCTTGGCCCATTCCTGCAGGGCGAGCCAGTCTGCCGCGGCGCTCCGGTTCATACGGCACGGTCGCGGTTCAATGGCGAGTTTACGCTTGGTCCTTATCGAATGTGATTTTCACGAAGTGTGGCTGCTTCATCGAATGCGAAGTCCTTGAAGATGAGCCTGAGCCGGCTTGGCACATCAAGAAGCATTTCCAGGATCCAACTGCCCTTGTGCTGGCGTAGTTCGACACCCAGGGCGTCCGGGTAGACCTTCGCCGGATTAACGCGGCTCATGAACTCGTAAACACCCGGTGTTTGCCAGGGCGACCACGCTTCCCATCGGCGCTCTTTTTTTGTGTAAACCACCGTTCCCGCCGCTACCGCAATTCTGGAGTCGAACTCGAAAAGCCGCCACGGCGGACCAAAGCCGCAGTAGTGGCTGGAACCGTACTTGTCGACTTGAAAACGGCCGATGCGCTCAGACTGCCAGCCGGGTCCGTTCAGCGAGACTTCGCAGATTGACGCTCCTCCTTGAAAGTCCAGTTCCCGCCATGACCGGATCGAGTAGGTCCGTCCACCTGGCAGGGGCTCTTCGTGGTGCCGTTCGCGGTCTATCTTTGTGCAGCCGGAAACGAACAAACAAAGCACGAGAAGAAATGCCGGTCTGGTCGCCAGCAGCGGGGCCGGACGGGAAGGCGGGTGGCGATCAAGTCTCACAATCGGAAGATCGGCCGCCGAGAGTTTTCTCTCTAGAGAACAAGCCGGCAACCGGCGCAACATTGAAGTTGTGAGTCCCGGCCAATATAGGGGACGAGTCACCGGCTTCGACCGGATCTCGGGACCTGGATCAGCTCCCCGCCACGGGTGTCGAGTCCAGGCTGGGACCATCCAGCAGGCAAGCGTATGCAAGCCTCAGCCTGCCGCCCAGAGCGTATGGTCCTGACCTCGAATTCCGGCAGCAGTGCGGATCAAGTATGACAAGTGCCGCTCACTTCTTCGCTTTGATCTTCGATACCGTCAGGCCCTCGGCCCGGCTGGGTTTGTCCATGTCCGCGATCGCGAAGTCGATCGCGGCTTGAACCAGATCCTTTACTTTCTTGTTCCGATAGTCCGCTCGGGCCGAGATGTCAATATGGCGTATCAGGTTGCCCGTGCCCGTCAACAACTTGTGCGGGTCGGGCAACCGGCTCCCCCGGTTGAACCCGAGATTGAAGTGATTCCCGTAGATCGGGAGCATGCAGTACGCATCGCCCAGCCGTTCGGAAACCGAAAAAACAGCGGTCAGGGCATGCGTTCGATAGAGCAACTCATTGGCGCCAGGATGAATGTCGAGCAGGAACTGCCGCGCGTCCGTGAAGAGCTCGATCAGTGCGGGTTCCTTGAGCCGCAGAAATGCCAGAAAGTCAGGATGAATTGGACGGGTCGCGCTCATCGGTTCTCTCTAAATCTGGCAAACAGGACACGTCTGGACATTCTCGGAGTTGCGACGTTCGAGGAGAACGCAAGAAGGCACCCGAGGCCCACCGCCTGAAATCGTTCCAATCGCCGGATCTGGTGGCATCTGGTCACTATACCGGACATGCGTCCCGGCGGCGGTCAGGTTTGCGCACAGGCTTCAAAGCGAATGGCAGAGCGTCCAGCAGACCTGCTGCCCCTTCGTCGCATCGACGACATCCGGTCTTCACAAGCAATGGCCACCCCATACCAGTCGGGAACGCCTCAAGCTTCCATCAGCCGGTCAAAGAACCGGGCGTGTATCCGAACGTCTGGCGGAAGGCCGCAATATAGGCGCTGACACTCGAATACCCCGCCTCAAACGCAGCCTCGGTCACGGATTGGGTCTCTACAAGCACGCGCAGCGATTCGAGCAAGCGCGCTTTCTGCCGCCACACGCCAAAGCTCATGCCGGTGCCGGCGGAAAACGTTCGCTCGAGCGTTCGTTCGCTCAGTCCTGCTTTGTGCGCGATCTCGGCGGCCGTCCACTTCTGCGAGGGATCGCGCAAGACCGCCTCAGCGGCCTTACGTGCCCTCCCATCGGAAGGCATCGGCAACTGCAACGGCCCGTCTTCGGAGCGTTCCACCTCATGCAAAATCAGGGCGGCAATCTGCTGTTCGGCCAATTCTCGCGAGTCAAGCCCGGCCAGATCCACGCTGCGCAAGATCAGCTCACGCAACAACGGCGCGACGGAGATCACCCTGCAAGCTGCCGTTCGCACACCGGCATCCTGCCGGAAGTACACCGATCGCATTGCAACCGTACCCCACATGCGAATGGAATGCTCCACATCGGCCGGTATCCACACCGCCCGTCCTGGCGGCACCATCCATGTCGCCTGGGGAGACGTGACGGTCATCGATCCGGTGGTGGCATACAGCAATTGGTGCCACTCGTGCTTGTGTGCATCGATCACAAACCCAGCGCAATAGTTGGCGGCGAGGCACCTGGCAACAAGGAAGGGCTCTTGTTCGGCACGGAGCCTTCGCCTGCGTCCTTTCGCAACCTCTGCCATCGCAGCACCCTACACGGCGCACTGCTCCTCATACTGCATAACCCCAAAGACGTTGCCCTCTGTGTCCTGATAGTAAGCTCCACTGCCCACGGTTGGGATCTGGAACTTCGCCATCACTTGTGTCCCGCCCGCGGCTTCGATCTTCCGCATAGCTTCGTCGATGTTTTCCACACCGATGGTGCACTCAAAACCGGCCGCTCTTACGCCCGGCACTCGCTCGTGCCTTGCGCCCAGCAAGCCGCCCACCGGGCGAATCGGCGTCTGTCCGGTCTCGATCAAATAGAAGTTCGGCGGCCCCCACGGCTCGAAATTCCACCCAAAGGCGTCTTGGTAAAATTTCTTGGCTCGCTGCACATCGTCAGCCTGTACGGAAAATCGGGCAAGGTTGTTCGGCATGAGGTCAGGATACACACCCGGCCGCACGTCGATCTTGCGACAGATCGCCAATCATTGTCGAAAAGCCGCCACCTCAACAACACTCGTCGATGTTGTCGTCGTAGCCTACGGCGCCGGCAGGTTCTGAAAGCGGATCACGATCGGGACAGTTACTCGCGAGACAAATCTTTCGTTCGAGTCTCTTCAGGCAGTCAAAGAACTAGAAGGATGCCGGATGAGTTCTAGTACTTGGGCGTATTCCTATTTGTGTCAGCGGGGGGTATGATCGACGGATGATGCGTTCTCGGATTGCGGTTTTCCTCGTTGTCTTCGCCGTGTACTCTTCGCCCTGGTTGACCGCTGCGCCTCGGTTGAGCCCTGAGGATTCCGGACGAACTCATCGTTCGCGGATAGCGGCGGGTTCCCAATTTGCGTGTCATGCAGTGGCTGACGGCACGGTTTGGTGTTGGGGGGCCAATCAATTTGGCCAGTTGGGGGACGGCACCTTTGTGTTTCGAAGCACCCCTGTTCGTGTTGGTTCCCCCTTGACGGGGTTCCCGGCGGGGGTAGTGAGTGTCGCGGCGGGATTTGTTCATGCTTGTGCTCTGCATAGTGATGGCCGGGTGCGCTGCTGGGGCGAGAACTCCAGAGGCCAGTTGGGGGATGGCTCGCGAATCAATCGTTCCACTCCCGTTCTCGCCAGTGGGCTTAGCCAAGCTATCGCCATAACGGCTGGGGCCTATCACACTTGTGCATTACGAGCTATAAACGGCGGAGCAATAATAGACCACGAAACGCCGTTTGAGCGGCGGATTGTGGCGGTCGAAAAGTAGACCACCATGCTGGGAAATCCGCAGGGGCAGCGGGAGAGCTGTGCTTGTGGAACACCT
>VFZO01000109.1 GCA_016871155.1 Acidobacteriota bacterium
AAAGGCCGCAGTTCTAGGAGCCGTTGCCGCAGCCGCCTCCGCCGCCGGTGCCGTGGGGGTGGATACGCATATTTGCGGGAAGCCCTTGACCGGACCCGTGCCTGCGCCCCACGGACCGGGAATGGTGATCGACGGCTCAAAGACGGTTCAAATTAACTTCCTCCCGGCTTGTCGAGAAGGGGACACCGTGCTGGAGGCGCTGGGCGGACCGGACAAGATCCAAAAGGGCTGCGCCACCGTCAAGATCGGCGGATAATCCCAAAATGCCCCAGGGCCCCGCGGCGCGCATTCGTGACAATACGGCACACGGTATCCCTCTCTCTCCGGGACCGGGCAGCGTCGATACGTTCATCGGAAATAAGCCGGCCTGGCGGGCGCTTCCAGCCGGCGCAGGGGCGGGCTTGCAATCGTTCAATAGCGCCGCCGATGCGACCATGAAGTCCCTGGAATCCGCCACCAAAGCGGCGGCTCCCACACCCGGAGCCGGTGTCGCTTTGGCGGCAGAGACGGCGGGGAAGGCGGCCCTTTCCACCGGAGGAGCTGCCCTGGCCGCCGGCCTGGCCGCCAGCGGGGCAGACCAGCATATCTGCTCGGTCACTACCCCGCCCGTTCCCATTCCTCACGGGCCCGGTTTCGTCATCGATGGGTCAAGTACTGTTCTTATCAATAATTTGCCCGCATCCCGCCAGGGCGATACGGTGATGGAAGTGATCGGCGGCCCGGACAAAATCGTGCTGGGCGAGCCTACTGTTCTGATTGGCGGGTGACTTTTTTCTTGACTTTCGATTAAAACGAACGTATGAAATAAACAAGCGTACGTTTTGAATGCCGCCAGACACCAAAGAACGAATTCTTGACTCAGCCGAACTGCTCTTCGCCTCGGAAGGTGTTGCAAACACATCACTTCGGGTGCTTACCGACCACGCCGGCGTCAACTTGGCCTCCGTCAACTACCATTTCCAGTCGAAAGACGCCCTTGTACAAGCGGTACTCTACCGGCGACTCAACCCGATCAACGAGAAGCGGATCGCCTTGTTGGCCCTGGCCGGCGTCGATTTGCACAAGATTCTCGATGCCTTTTATCGCCCCGCCGTCGATGCCGTCCTCGATTCCGCCGAACAGGGCCGTCCCATCGCCGCGCTCGTCGGCCGGATCTACTCCGAGCCTGGAGAGCTGCTCTCCAGTCAGGTCCGTGCACTCATGTCGGACGTTTTCCAGCGCTTCTTTGCCGCTTTCCAGAGCGCGTTGCCGAACGTTCCCCCGGACGCCCTTTTCTGGCGGATGCACTTCTGTGTCGGTCTGATGGCCCATACCTTCGGTGCGCTGCATCTCATTGAAGGCATGGCCCGAGGCCGGGTTCGAATCGACGACCGGGAGGAGATTCTGCGCCAGATGATCGCCTATGCCGCCGGGGGCCTGAAAGCTGACGGAGGGTCCCAATGCGCCTCGTCCTAATCGCTGCGGCCGGCCTGGCCGCCATCGCCCAACCGCTGCCCCTGTCGCTCCACCAGGCCGTGGAAATCGCCCTGGCGCCGGATGGGAACACCCGTCTGCGCCTGGCGCGCGAAGCCGCCGAACTCGCCAAGGCCAGGCAGGCGCAGGCCCGGGCCTCCCTGCTGCCGAACGTCGACGCCTCCATGACCGGCTTGAACTTCACCCGGAACCTGCGGGCGTTCGGTATTTCGTTCCCGCCGGTCCCTGGGTTTCAGCCGGCCGATATTGTGGGGCCCATCACCAACTTCGACGCCCGCGTCACCGCCGGCGTCACTGTTTTCGACTTCTCCGCCTGGAAACGGGTCGACACGGCCCGCACCCTCACCGCCGCCGCCCAGGCCGAGGCGGAGGCGGCCCGCAATGCGGCGTCCGAGCAGGTGGCCCGCGCTTACGTGGCCGCGCTGCGTGCCGGCGCGGCGTTGGATGCCGCCAAAGCGAATATTGTCATGGCCGAGTCGCTGCTGCGGCTTACGACGCGGCAGAAGGACGCCGGTACGGGTACCGGCATTGAAGTCGTCCGGTCCGAGGTGCAGTTAGCCAATGAGCGCCAGCGCCTGCTGCTTCTGGAGAACGACGCCCGCAAGACTACGCTGGGCCTGGCCCGGCTGTTGAACCTGGAACTGGACAAGGAGATCGTTCTCACCGACTCGCTCGTGATGCCGGAAACCGACCCGCCCGGCCTGGCCGAAGCCCTTTTGGCCGCCCGTTCCACCCGGAAAGATCTCTCCGCCCAGGCGCTGCGCGAGCAGGCCGCCCGGCGCAGCTACGAGGCGGTCAAGTGGGAGCGCCTTCCCTCCGTGCAGGCGTTCGCCGACTACGGGACGATCGGCCTGGACGTGGAGAGCGCCCGCGCCACGCGCACCTTCGGAGCGACGCTCCGAATCCCCATTTTCGACGGCGGCCGCCGCGACGCCCGGCGCGCTGAGGCGGGAGTCCTGCTGCGGCAGGATCAGATCCGCACCGAAGATCTGAAAAAGCAGATCGAACTCGATGTCCGCCTGGCGCACGACGCGATGAGCGCGTCGTCCAAGCAAGTGGCGGTGGCGGACGAAGGGGTCGCACTGGCGGCGCGGGAGCTGGAGCAGGCCCGGAGGCGCTACGAAAACGGCGTAACGGCGAGCCTGGAGGTCGTCGATGCGCAAACCCGGCTGGAGCGCGCCCGCGACAACCATGTGCTGGCCCTCTACCAATACAACCAGGCCCGCATTGAGCTGGCATCCGCCATGGGTTCCATTCATAGGATCTTGCAATGAAGAAACTGATTCCGATTCTCGTTCTGGGTGTGCTCGCTGCCGCGGCCTTCTTCCTCCTCCGGCCTCCGGCCGCGGACCCTACCCGCATTCTTCTCTCCGGAAATTTGGAGGTCACCGAAATCGGCATGGCGTTCAAGACGCCGGGCCGCGTCGTGGAGATTGCTGCAAAGGAAGGGGACACGGTCCGGCGGGACCAGTTGCTGGCGAGGCTGGAGACGCGCGGCCTGGAGCTTGCCAAATCGCGCGATGAGGCGGCTGTGACGGCCGCCGAGTCAGCGCTGGCGCAATTGAAGATCGACACCGAGCGCCAGCGCGATGTGCTGGACCGCGAGTCCTCCATGCGCCGCGCCGAGATCGCGCAGGCCGAAGCGGCGGTCCGCGACCTGGAGGCCGGTTCCCGCAAGCAGGAGGTGGGGCAGGCGCGCGCCGCGCTGAACGATGCGCGCGCGCAACTTTCGCAAGCCAGGGCGGACTTCGAGCGCGCCGGCCGCCTGTTCGCCAAAGAGGACATCTCGCGGTTTCAGTACGAGCAGGCCGAAACCCGCGTGAAATCGCTTTCGGCCCTGACCGACGCGGCCGAACAGCGCCTGGCTCTGGTGGAAGAGGGTCCGCGCAAAGAGTCTCTGGAACTGGCCAGGGCGCAGTTGGCCCGTGCCCGTGCCGCGCTGCAACTGACCGTTGCGCAGCGTAAGGAGGTGCTGCGGAAGGAACAGGAGCAGACACTGCGCCGCGCCGATATCGACCGCGCGCGCGCACAGGCGGGCGTCGCCGCTGTGCAGTTGGACGACTCCGCGCTTCACGCGCCGGCGGAAGCCGTGGTGCTGTCCCGCAGTGTCGAGCCGGGTGAAGTGGTCGCCGCCGGCGCCACCGTCCTCACGCTCGGCGATCTGGACCGCCCCACGCTCCGCGCCTACGTCTCGGAAACGCAGTTGGGCCTCGTCAAGCTCGGACAGAAAGTGAAGCTGCGAACGGACTCCCTGCCCGGCCGTGAGTTTGAGGGAACGCTGCGCTTCATCGCCTCGGAAGCCGAGTTCACGCCCAAGCAGATCCAAACACCCGAAGAACGGGTCAAGCTCGTCTACCGCATCAAGGTGGAGGTGCCGAACCCCGGCCGCGAGTTGAAGAACAACATGCCCATGGACGCGGAGATCGTCACGCAATGATCGAAGCGCGAGGACTCAGCCGCACCTTTGGACCTCTCACGGCCGTGCATCCGCTGGACCTGACAATTCCGCGCGGCGAGGTCTTCGGCCTGGTTGGTCCGGACGGCGCCGGCAAGACCACCACGCTGCGTCTGTTGACCGGCCTGCTGGACTCAACGGCCGGAACCGCAACGATCGGGGGACTGGATGTCGCCCGGAACGCCGCCGCCGTGCGGGATCGCATTGGCTGCATGGCGCAAAAGTTCGGCCTGTACGGCGATCTAACCGTCGAGGAAAACATGGATTTCTACGCCGGCCTGTTTGGCGTGGACGGCCCCGGCCTGGCGCCGTTGAAGGACCGCCTGCTGGCCATGACGCGCATGGCGCCTTTCCGCGGCCGCCCCGCCGCGAAGCTCTCCGGCGGCATGAAACAGAAGCTCGCGCTGATGTGTACCCTGCTGCACAAACCGGAGCTGCTGCTGCTCGACGAACCGACCAACGGCGTGGACCCGGTGTCGCGCCGCGACTTCTGGCTGATTCTGGAAGAGTTGGTCCACGGCGGAATGACGCTGCTGGTCACCACCGCGTACCTCGACGAAGCCGAGCGCTGCCACCGCGTGGGCCTGATGCACCAGGGCCGGCTGATCCGCGCGGGTACCCCGGCCGAGCTGAAAGCCGCAACACCCGGGGATTGCTACGAGGTCCTGACCGATTCGCCCCGTGCGTTGCGCACGGCGTTGCTGGCGCGTGGCGACGTGTTGAGCGTGAAGCCTTCCGGCGCGTCGCTGCATGTGTTTCTAAAAACCGGCACGCGGCCGCCGGAGGGCGATTCTTGGCGGCGCATCTCGCCAACGCTCGAAGACGTCTTTGTCAGTGTCATCGAACAACAGCATGGATAACGCCGTAGAGATCGCCGGCCTTTTCAAACGCTTCGGCGATTTCACCGCCGTGGACAACGTCTCGCTCACCGTGGCGCGCGGCGAGATCTTCGGTTTCCTTGGACCAAACGGCGCCGGAAAGTCGACGGCGATCCGAATCCTTTGCGGCCTGCTGGCGCCCAGCGCCGGCCTGGCCCGGGTGAACGGTTTCGATGTGGCGGCCGAACCGGAGCGCGTGAAACAGTCCATTGGCTACATGTCGCAAAAATTCTCGCTTTACGACGACCTGACCGTCGAGGAGAACTTAAGCTTCTTCTGCGGCATCTACGGCGTGCAAACGGACAGGCGGCCGGAAAGGATCCGGTATGCGCTCGAGATGGCCGGCCTTCGCGATGAGCGCGGAAAGATGACTCGCCTGTTGGCCGGCGGCTGGAAGCAGCGGCTGGCTCTGGGCGCGGCGATTCTGCACGATCCGCCGGTCCTGTTCCTCGACGAGCCCACCAGCGGCGTCGACCCAATCGCGCGCCGCGCATTCTGGGATCTCATCGCCGGTCTCTCCGAGGCTGGGCGCACCATCTTCGTGACCACCCACTACATGGACGAAGCCGAGTACTGCCATCGGCTGGCGCTGCTCTACCGCGGAAAGATGATCGCCATGGACTCGCCTCGCGCCTTGAAGGAATCGATGCAAGCGCCCTCCATGGAAGAGGTGTTTATCCGTGCCATCGAGCGGGAGGACGCGGCATGAAACTCCGCCGTATCCGCGCGATGGCCCGCAAAGAGCTGCTGCACATCGTGCGGGATCCGCGCTCACTGGGCATGGCGTTGCTTGTGCCGCTGCTAATGCTGCTCCTGTTCGGCTATGCGCTTTCGCTCGATGTCGACCGCATCCCCACCGTGATCGCCGACCAGGACAACTCGCCGCTCAGCCGCTCTCTCCGCGCCCGGCTCGAAGGGTCGCGATACTTCGATATTCGCGGCGTGACGGCCACCGCCGCCGCGATCGATCGCGAGATGGACCACGGGCGGATCGTTCTCGCCGTGGTGATTCCGGCCGGCTTCGAGCGCGACCTTCACCGCTCGGCGCGGCCCGGCGTGCAACTGCTTCTCGACGGCAGCGACTCCAACACCGCCTCGATCGCGATCAACTATGCCGAAGGCATCGTGACTCTGTGGGCCGCGGAACTGGGCGCGGCCATGGCCAATCAACGCGCCGGCCTGCGGCCGCAAGCGCCGGTCGATGGCCGCGTGCGCGTCTGGTACAACTCCGATTTGAAATCGCGCAACTACATCATTCCCGGTCTCATCGCCGTAATTCTGATGATCATCGCCGCGCTGCTCACCTCACTCACCATCGCCCGCGAGTGGGAGAACGGCTCCATGGAACAACTGCTCTCCACGCCGCTGCGCCCGGCGGAGATCGTCCTGGGTAAACTGGCAGCGTACTTCGCCGTCGGTGCCATGGACGTCGTCACATCGGTGGTGGTGGGCATATGGGTTTTCGATGTACCGATGCGCGGCAGCCTCTGGTTCCTTGCCTTGACGAGCGGTGTGTTTCTGTTCGGCGCGCTGAGCTGGGGCATCCTGCTTTCGGCCATCGCCAAGACACAGCTGCTTGCCTTCCAAATGGGAATGCTCACAAGCTTCCTGCCGGCATTTCTTCTGAGCGGCTTTATCTATTCCATCGACAACATGCCGCGCATGATGCAGATCGTCACGCACATCGTGCCGGCGCGCTTCTTTATCGCCATCCTGAAAGCGGTGTATTTGAAGGGCGAGGGCCTTAGCTTGTTATGGGGACAACTGCTGCTGCTGGTGCTTTACGGCGTTGTGATCTTCGCCGCCGCCACGCGCAAAGTCGGGACCAAGGTGGCCTAGCGTATGTGGGACCGCATTCGAACGATTCTTCGCAAGGAACTGCTGCAGGTGCTGCGCGAACCGCGCCTTCGGATGATGGTCATCGTTCCGCCCATCGTGCAGCTTATCGTCTTCGGATTCGCCGTCAACCTCGACGTAGAAAACGCGCGAATCGCCTGGATGGACCGAGACCGCACGCCCGCCAGCCGGGAACTGGAAGCGGCCCTGAGCAATTCGCGCTACTTCCAGGTCACGGCGCGGCCGGAAACCGATGCCGAGGCGCAGCGCCTGCTGGATAGCGGCCGCGTGCTGGGCGTTGTGCGCGTCAATGCCGGGTTTCACGAAGCGTTCGAGCGGGGCCGGTCTGCGCAGGTGCAGATCCTGATGGATGGCACCAACTCCAACGACGCGGGCATCGTTACGGCGTACTTGAACCGCGCTGTCGCCGATGTGGGGCGCCGCCGCCAGGGCGCCGCCGCCCCGGTCCTCCACACGGAAACGCGAGCCTGGTTCAACCCGGAGTTGAAGAGCCGTAACTACTTCGTGCCGGGCGTAGTGATGAACATCATTACGATCATCACGCTGATGCTCACTGCCATGGCCATCGTTCGCGAGAAGGAGATCGGAACCATGGAGCAACTGATGGTCACGCCGCTGCGCCCGCTGGAGTTGATGCTCGGCAAGACCATTCCCTTCGCGCTGATCGGCCTGTTGGATATGGCTCTCGCCGTGATGACCGCGCTCATCGTGTTTCGCGTGCCGTTCCGCGGCACAGCGCTAATGCTGCTCGGCTCCTCGTGCCTGTTCCTGCTGTCGACGCTCGGCGTGGGGCTGTTCCTGTCGACGATCAGCCGCACGCAACAGCAGGCGATGATGTCGGCGTTTTTCTTTTTCACACCGGCCTTCATGCTCTCCGGCTTCACCTTCCCCATTCGCAACATGCCGGAGATCGTGCAGTGGGTTGCCTGGGCGAATCCGCTGCGCTACTTCATTGAGATTCTGCGCGGCGTGTTCCTGAAGGGTGTGGGTCCGGAGGTGCTATGGCCGCAGATGCTGATGCTAGCTGGCATCGGCCTGGCCGTTCTGCTGGCCAGCGCGAGCCGTTTCCAAAAACGGCTAGATTAGTTTGAGATGATGCGCCGCCGATTCTTCGCGTTGGGCGCCGGCGCCGCGTGGGCCGGTCCGCTGGAGGATCGCGTACGCCGCGTGGAGGATTCGTGGCGGCCCGCGCGCTCCATGGCCGCAATGAAGGTCCCGAACGTCTCGATCGCTGTCATCCGGGACGGCGCCGTGGAGTGGGCCCGCGCCTATGGGCTGGCCGCGACGCCCACAACCCTGTTTCAGGCGGCGTCGATCTCTATGCCAGTGACGGCCATGGCCGCGCTGCATATGGCGCAATTCGGCAACTTCGGTCTGGACGACGACATCAATACCCGGCTCACCTCCTGGCGCGTGCCGGAGAACGAGTTCACGCGTGTCGAAAAGGTAACGGTGCGCCGCATCCTTTCGCACACCGCGGGGCTCACCGGCCACGGCTTTCGCGGCTACGCCGAGGAGGAGGCGGTTCCATCGCTGCCGCAAATTCTGGAAGGGCAACTGCCCGCGAACAGCGCGCCAATCCGCGTCGACGTTGAGCCCGGTTCCGAGTATCGATACTCCGGCGGCGGCTACACCGTGCTGCAACTGCTGCTGGAGGAGAAGTTCAAACGGGCGTTTCCGGTGGTGATGCAGCGCATCGTGCTGGACAGGCTTGCCATGCGGATGAGCACCTTTGAACAGCCGCTGCCGCAGGACCGCGCCGGCCGCGCCGCCGTCGGCTTCCATGAGAACGGCCGGTCCTATACCGGCGGTTGGCACGTCTACCCGGAGATGGCGGCCGCGGGACTCTGGTCCACGCCATCGGATTTGTGCCGCTTCGCGATTGAGGCGGCGCGCGCGGCGCGCGGCGAATCCAACCGTGTTTTAGAGCGCGCCATGGCCGAGCGCATGATGGAAGCTCCGCCCGGCCGGCACGCCCTCGGTTTTGGCGTCAATGGCGATTGGTTCGAACACGGGGGCGCCAACGCCGGCTACCGGGCGCACCTATGGTGCAAGAAGGACGCCTCCACCGGGGCCGTCGTGATGACGAACTCCGATACGGGCGCGAAACTGATTGGCGCGATACGATTCGCCTTAGCAAAGGAGTACGGATGGCCAGGCAGCTCATAGCCGTTCTAGCCGTCGCGGCGGCGGCGCAGAACTACGATGTTTTGATTCGCAACGGACGCGTGGTGGACGGCACCGGCAACCCGTCCGTGCTGGGAGATGTCGCCATCAAAGCCGGCCGCGTTGCCGCCATCGGCAAGCTGACCGCTGCCACCGCCGCCCGCGTGATCGATGCCAAGGGTCTGATCGTCGCCCCCGGTTTCATCGACATCCACAACCACTCCGACGTGACCGTGTTGACCGACGGCAATGCGCAAAGCATGGTGCGCCAGGGCGTCACCACGATGATCTTCGGCGAAGGCGAATCGGCCGCGCCCTCGCAAGGATTCCCGCGATTTACCGACTACTGGGCGCGCCTGAAGCGCGGCGGCGTGTCGGCCAACATTGGCTCTTACGTCGGTTCCAGCCAGATATGGGTGCAGGTGCGCGGTCCCAAAGCCGGTCCGCCTACGGCGGATGAGCTCGCAAAAATGCGAGCGCTCGTGCGGCAGGCCATGGAGGACGGCGCGCTCGGCGTGTCCAGTTCCTTGAGCGGACCGCCCGGCGCGTGGAT
This sequence comes from Acidobacteriota bacterium, assembly GCA_016871155.1. Classification (GTDB taxonomy): domain Bacteria; phylum Acidobacteriota; class Terriglobia; order Bryobacterales; family Bryobacteraceae. The sequence goes on from VFZO01000109.1 coordinate 9,383, forward strand.
CGACACCGATACGCTGGTTGCGCTGTGCGAGGAGGCGTCCAAGTACGGCGGTATCTATTCCACGCACATGCGAACCGAAGGCAGCGGCGTGTTCAAAGCCGTTGGAGAAGCAATTGAAATCGGGCGGCGCGCCAACCTGCCCGTGGACGTCATCCACATCAAAATCGCCGACCACAAATTGTGGGGCCGCATGCCCGAGCTGATCGGCATGATCGCCAACGCCCGCGCGCAGGGCCAGGAGGTGGAGGCGCACGTCTATCCGTACCGCGCCGGACAGAACAACCTTTCCAGCATAGTGCCCCCCTGGGCGCATGAAGGCGGCCGCTCGAAGCTTTTGGAGAACATAGCCAATCCCGCCTTGAAATTGCGGCTGCGCGCGGAGATCCTGAACGGGATACCCGGCTCCGATTGGTACAACCACTACACGGCCACCGGTTCGTGGGAGGGAATGCTACTAGCGAATCTCTCAAATCCGTCCTACCGCAAGTACAACGGACGGCGCATGAACGAAGTGATCCGCGACATTGGCGGCGATCCGGTGGATGTGCTTTTCAAGGTCCTGACCGACAATGACGGCTCGGTTCCCACGGTCTATTTCCATCATAACGAGGAGGACATGCGCTTCGCCATGAAGACGCCCTTCGTCTCCATCGGTTCCGACGGTACGGCCGTGGCTACCGGCGGCCTGCTGGCGCAGAACCACCCGCATCCGCGCTTCTATGGTACGTTCCCGCGGGTGCTCGGCCGGTATGTGCGCGACGACAAGGTCATCACCATGGAGGAAGCCATCCGCAAGATGACTTCGGCCAACGCGTCCAAGCTCCGGATCTACGACCGCGGCCTGCTGCGCCCCGGCCTGCCCGCCGATGTGACCGTGTTCGATCCGGCCGCGATCATCGACCACGCGACCTACGACAAGCCGCACCAGTATGCCACCGGCGTGAAGTACGTCCTGGTGAACGGCACGCTGGTTCTGGATGGAGGGGAGCACACGGGCGCGCGCCCGGGCACGGTGGTTCGGCGGCCGGCTAGCGAATCGGCTGGACGATAATCTGATCCATCCGGCAGCTTTGCCGCTGCACGGAGGCCGGGCAGGAGCGGATCTTGCCGTTCTTGTCGAAGCACACGCGGACCTCGCTCAAGAACCGTCCGCCGCATTGGACGGTCACGGAGTCCTTCGGCATTCCCGCGTTCGCGCCCATGAACTCCTCCCGAATCTTCGCCGGCGGCACTGTGCGCGCATTGCGCGGGTCCTGCATCGTCTTTGGAATTCGCACGGCGCCGAACGACGCGCGCGCCTTGGCGAAGTACTCGGCCGCCGTCAGGCCCGAACAGACGCCGTGCTTCGACCATTCGTGCCGGATCAGGCCCCGGCTCGGCATGATGTCCAGCATCTTTTCGATGACGGTGTTCGACAGCGTTTGCGATGTCGCGCAATTCTGCGGCCAGCCGGACTCGTACTGCGGCCATAGACCGTGCACCACGAAGTTGTACTGGCGCGGGCCGGCGCACTGCAGCTTATCGCGCTCCCCGGCCGCCGACGCGCAGTACTGCGGCGACCACGACAGGGCGAGCAGATAGAAGTCGAACTCTCCCGCCGTGCCTCGCGGGCGGTTCCGGTCATCGGCCAGCAGCGTTAATGTGAAAAGCAGTGTGAGTACGCGCATGAACCTACAATGTTAGCTTGACCGAAACCGGCATACTCTCCAAAATCACGGCCCGCGCCAAAGGGCTCATCACCGGCAACGGTATCGTCACCGGCATCGGCGACGACTGTGCCATCTTCCGCCAGCCTGGCGCGAAACACGACCTTGTCTTCACGACCGACATGATGCACGAAGGGGTGCATTTCACCTGGGACGAACCGGCCGCCAATGCCGGTTGGCGAGCGCTGGCCCGCTCCATCAGCGACTGCGCGGCCATGGGCGCCCGGCCGCTGTTTTGCCTTGTCTCGGTGTCGTTTCCGGCGAACGCCGCGGCCTGGCTCGACGATTTCTACAAAGGCATCGTCAAGCACAAACTCGTGCTGGCCGGCGGCGATCTGTCGGCGACGCCGTACATCTCCTGCGACGTGATGGTGTGTGGCGAAGTCCCGCGCGGCAAGGCGCTGCTGCGCTCCGCGGCCAAGCCGGGCGATCGCATCTGCGTCTCCGGTCCGCTGGGCCGCGCGGCGCTGGCGCTGGACACGCGCGGCTCCTACTTGCCCAAGCCCCGCGTGGAGCTTGGCATCGCGCTGCGCGAGGCCGGCGTGAAGTGTGCCATGGACCTTTCCGACGGTCTGTCGATGGACCTGGCCCGACTGTGCCAGGCCTCCGGCGTTGGGGCCGAACTGCACGACGTTCCTGTCGCCAAAGGCGCCGGCCTGCACCACGCGCTGCATGGCGGCGAGGACTACGAACTGCTATTCACCGTGCCGCCGAAGCTGGCACTGCCCAACCGGGTCCACGAGATCGGCATCGTCACCAGGGGCAGCCACGTGCTCTATCACGGCCAACTGCTGGAGCCGCTGGGTTGGGATCACTTTCGAAGATCATGAACACCGTCCTCGATCTCATCGAAGCCTTCCGCCGTTCGAAGGTCATGTTCGCTGCGGTAAAGCTTGGCGTGTTTGACCGCACGCCCATTACGGCGGAGCGCCTGGCGGCGGAACTGCCGTCCGATCCGCGCGCCACCGCGCTGCTGCTGGATGCGTGCGTCAGTCTTCAGCTTCTGCACCGCGACGAGGACCTCTACCGAAACTCCAGCGATGCGGACCGCTACCTGCGGAAGAACTCGCCCGAAACCGTGGCCGGCTATGTGCTGTATTCGAACGATGTTCTTTGGCGCCTTTGGGCCCACCTGGACGATGCCGTCGTGGAAGGCTCCAACCGCTGGCCGCAGGCATTTGGGACGGAGGGTCCCATCTTCTCCCACTTTTTCAAAACCGAGGAGTCCATGCGAACATTCCTCATGGGGCTTCACGGCCTGGGCCAACTCGGTTCTCCCGCGGTGGTGGCCGTGCACGGCTTGGCCACGTGCCGGCACTTCGTCGATCTGGGCGGCGGCACCGGCCACCTGGCGCTCGCGTTTCTAGACCGCTACCCGCACGCCAAGGCCACGGTATTCGACTTGCCCAACGTTATACCGCTGGCGCGGGAGATGACGCGCGGCCGCGTGGAATGCATCGCCGGCGACTTCTTCGCCGACCCGCTTCCGCCCGCCGATTGCTACGCCGTCTCCCGAATCCTGCACGACTGGTCCGAAGCGAAGATCGCCGTACTGCTCGACAAGATCCACGCCGCGCTGCCCGAAAATGGCGTCCTGCTCATCGGCGAAATGCTGCTGGACGGCGATCGCCGGGGACCCGTCGCGGCGTTCATGCAGTCGGTGAATATGCTCACCTGCACCGAAGGCCGGGAGCGCACGGCCGAAGAGTATGAGGCGCTTTGCCGGCGCGCCGGTTTTCGCGAGTTTCGCGCGATTCGCACCGGAAACCCTTCGGACTCCATGCTTGCCGTAAAATAGCCCGGTGGCTGTCACTATCGAAAAGATCGCTTGGAAGGGCTGGCCGAACTGCTGGCGCCTGTCCAATGGAGTTGTGGAACTCATCGTTACTTCGGACATCGGCCCGCGCGTCATCCGTTACGGATTCGTTGGCGGGCAGAATCTGTTTAAGGAATTCACCGAACAGATCGGCAAGAGCGGGGAACCGGGATGGACCATCCGCGGCGGCCACAGGTTGTGGAAGGGTCCCGAGGACCGGCACGCAACCTACGCGCTCGACAACGGTCCCCTCGATGTCCGGCCCATCGCCAACGGCGTGGTCGCCACCCAACCCACGGAGCCGGAGACGGGCCTGCAAAAGGTCCTCACCGTAACGCTCACCGATTCCGGGGTCACGGTGCAGCACGATATCTACAACCGCGGCCTGCTGCCTGTGGAGATCGCCGCCTGGACGCCGACCGTCATGGCGCAGAGGGGCCTTGGTGTCTCCGGCTTTCCGCCGCGCGGCACCCATCCGGAGTGCCTGGAGCCAACAAACCCGCTCATCATGTGGGCCTTTACCGATCTTTCGGATCCGCGCTGGAAGTTCACCAACAAGTACCTGACCCTGCGGCAGGACCCCGAAAATTCGCGCCCGCAGAAGCTCGGCCACTGGAATGCCCACACGTTCGGTGCATACTTTCTGAACGGCGAGGTATTTCTGAAAGAGTACTTTCCGGCGAACCCGGCATCGAAACACCCGGAGTTCGGAGCGGCGTTTGAGATCTTCACAAACGGCGACTTTCTCGAGCTTGAAACCATGGGTCCGGTGACGCAGCTCGCCAAGGATGAAAACTTGGTCCATACCGAATACTGGAGCCTGCACAAAGGTGTTGTGCTGGCAGAAATCAGCGATGCGGCCCTGGACGCCGCTCTGTTGCCGCTTCTACGACGATGACATCCCGCCGCCAGTTCCTCTTCGGCGCTCTTGCCGCCGCCGCGCAGACCAAACGGCGGCCCAACGTATTGTTCATCGCCACCGACGACATGAACGCGGCGCTTGGCTGCTACGGCCACCCCGTCGTCAAGACGCCAAACCTGGACCGGCTCGCCGCGCGCGGGGTTCGCTTCGACCGGGCGTATTGCCAGTTCGCGTTCTGCAGCCCGTCGCGATCTTCGTTGATGACAGGCCTGGGCCCGGACACCACGAAGGTCTACAACCTGCAAAAGCATTTCCGCGAAGCATTGCCGGACGTAGTGACGCTCAGCCAGTGCTTCCAGAAGAACGGCTACTACACGGCCCGCGTGGGGAAAATCTATCACTACAACAACCCCGGCGATATCGGCGCGAATGGCCTGGACGACGCGCCGTCGTGGAATCATCGCGTGAATCCCAGCGGTGTCGACAAGAAAGAAGAGCCACTGCTCACCTATCACACGCCGGAACGCAAGAACGCCGGCTCGTCGATCTGCTTCTACGCCTCGCCGGCGCCGGACGAGCAACATACCGACGGCTTGGTCGCGGCCGAGATTGCAAAGCTCCTCGAACAGAACAAATCCAAGCCGTTTTTCCTGGCCTGCGGCTTCTATCGTCCGCACTGCCCTTACATCGCGCCCAGGAAGTATTTCGACATGTACCCGGCCGATCGTCTGCGCCCCGTTCCGTTCGCGAAGGACGAGGACAAGATCGCCCCGCCCTGGGCCTACTGGACCACGCCGCCAAACTGGAACATGACGCAGCGTCAGCAGCAGGAGGCGTTGCAAGCCTACTACGCGTCCATTACGTTTGTCGACGCCCTTGTTGGCAAGCTCACCTCCGAACTCGATCGCCTGGGCCTGACCGAAAACACCATCGTTGTCTTCTGGTCGGACCATGGCTATGGCACCGGCGAACATGGGCAGTGGTTCAAGCAGACCGTGTTTGAAGCCGCCACACGGTTGCCGTTCCTGTGGGCCGGCCCCGGCGTGAAGGCCAAGGGCAAGGCCAGTCCGCGCACCGTCGAACTGCTGGACATGTATCCAACGCCCGCCGATCTCTGCGGCCTGGACCACGTACCGCCGAACCTGCATGGCAGGAGCCTGCGCCCGCTGTTGGAAAATCCCAATGCGCGGTGGGACAAACCCGCCATCAGCCAGGTGCAGCGCGGCGGGAAGGTGATGGGCTATAGCGTCCGCACGGAGCGCTATCGCTACACGCAATGGAACGGCGGCGCCGAGGGCGAGGAGTTGTACGACTACAAGACCGATCCGGCCGAAATGAAAAACCTGGCCGCCAGCGCCGCCTATTCCAAGACACGCCTGGCCCTGAAGTCCCAATTGGAAACGATTACGAAGGCACGAGGACGAGCGTAATGAACCGCAGACAGTTCCTATCCATGTTGACCGCGGCGCCGCTGGCGGCGGCCGCAAAGAAGCCGAATGTCGTCATCCTGTTCGGCGACGATCTCGGCTGGGGCGACGTCGGCTGCTTCGGCGGCGACATCCCCACGCCCAACATCGACGCGCTCGCCAAAAACGGCACACGCTTCACCGACGGCTACGTATCGTGCCCCTATTGCAGCCCGACGCGCGCGGGGTTGATGACCGGCCGGTACCAGACGCATTTTGGGCATGAGTTCAATCCCGGCCCGGCCGCCTCGGCCGCCGCCACGTTTGGCACGCCGCTCACCGAGACGTTCCTTCCGGCGCGCATGAGAGCGCTGGGTTACAAGACCGGCATGTTCGGCAAGTGGCACCTGGGCTATCGCGAAGGCTACCGTCCCAATGATCGAGGCTTCGACGAGTTCTTCGGTTTCCTGGGCGGTGCGCACGATTATAACGACGCGCACGCCGACTCCACCAACCCGATCTATCGCGACAACACCCGCGTCGACAAGATCGAGTACACAACGGACGACTTTGCCCGCGAGGCGGCGGCGTTCATCGACCGCAACAAAAGCAACCCCTTCTTCGTCTACGTTCCGTTCAACGCCGTGCATACGCCCATGCACACCGCCAAGCGCTATCAGGAGAAGTTCAAGCACATTACCGGCGAATCCCGGCGGACTTACGCCGGCATGCTGACGGCTCTCGACGACGGCGTCGGCACCGTTCTAAAGGCGCTGGAGCGCCACGGACTGACCAAGGACACTCTGGTGTTCTTCCTGACCGACAACGGCGGCCCGACGCCCGTGAACACCTCCAGGAACGGTCCCCTGCGCGGATACAAGGCGCAGGTTTGGGACGGCGGGATCCGTGTCCCGTTCGTCTTGCAGTGGCCGGCAAAGGTGCCGAAGGGCAAGGTGTACAGGAACCCGGTGATTGCGCTCGACATTCTGCCGACGGCAGTGGCCGCGGCGGGTGGCAAGCCGGACGCATCGTGGAAACTGGATGGCGTCGATCTCGTTCCGTTCATCACCGGCTCCAACAAAGGAGTCCCGCACGAACGCCTCTTCTGGCGCTTTGGCCAGCAGTACGCGATGCGCGAGGGCGATTGGAAGTTGACCAAGTTCGGCGACAAGCCGGAGCTGTTCAACCTGGCAAAGGACATCGGCGAATCCACTGACTTGGCGGAAAAAGAAGCCGCCCGGTATCAGGCGATGACTCAGGCCTGGAACGAATGGAACCGGAAGAACGTCGCACCATTGTGGGCCCCTTCACGCCCCGGCGCCCAGAAGAAGAAAAAGAAGAAGGCCGCCTGATCGCCCGCTTTCGCTTGTCGCTTAGGAGATACGATGACCGCGCTCCTCGTGCTGGCCCAGTTCCTGATTCCAACGGGAGAGCGCGTGGGAAAGCTGGTTGAGGAAGTCTTTACTTCGAAGAGCTACTCCGAACTGCGCTGCACCATTACACCGTCGCCGCCGCGACTCGGATTTTCGTTCGTTCATTGGGCCGGCTTTTCCGCCGCGATCCCGATCCGTCAATTTGAAGGGAGGCCGGTGACCCTGGCGGTCGCCATCGAGATCGCGGCCAAAGGGGCGCCCCCCGTCTATCTTGGTGAGCGGTTCGGCGTTGACGGCGCGCCGGAGGGCAAACAGTATCCCAAGGATGCCCAGCTTTTCTACGGCGGCGGCTACAACCTGGGTCCGGGCGAGTATCGTGTTCGCGCGTACGTGGCTTCCGACGGCGCCCGGACCTGCAAAAAGACATGGTCGATCCGCGTTCGAGACGCCGGCCCAGTCAAATCGCGGCTGGAAGCGAACCAGATCACCTCGGTCGGCGGCGAACGCTGGCGCGGGCTGGACAGTTCGCAGCCGCCCAGGCGTGTGTTCGTCGTGCTGGACGCAGCCCCGCTGTTGCCCCGGCGCAATATGGTGCGCCTATCCAGCTACGACCGGAGCCTGCTCTTAACCAGCCTCACCACCATCTTCGATAAGGGCGCGTTCACCCACGCCACCGTGATCGCCGCCGACTCCCGGAACCGCAAAATCATCTTCAAGGAACCGGAGTTCGGCTCCCGCGCTTTGGGCCGCCTGGGCCGGGCTCTGGGCGAGGTGAATCTTGGCAGCGTATCGGTCGAAACCCTGAAGGGCCCGGGACCCTCCGCATTTCTTGAGGCCGTGCTGAAGGAGAACCGCGAGGCGTTCCAGGCGGCTGACACCGTGATCTTCCTCGGTCCGGCCTGGGGCTGGAACGGCTCGTTGACGCCGCTTTTACGCGAGTTGGCCGGTTCGGCCCCGCCGATGCATCATATTGGACTCACCCGTTATCCCGGCCTGCCGGACAATCTGCTGGCCGGCTTCGTCAAGGCGGGCAGCGGCTCGGCGCGGCAGGTGTTCACCCCGTCCGATCTCGCGAAGGCGATTGAGCGGATGCGGGCGAAGTAGCGCGGTCCGGCCCTCGCCTGGGAACGCCGCACAGGGCGAGCAGGTCGATAGACAGCCTAGAGATGAGAAGGTCCATCAGTCCGACCGACGCCGACCGCTCGCCTTTCAACACGTTGTGCAGATGCGGCTGCGAGACACCAAGGCGAACGGCTAGGCCGCGCTCGGTCCACTCGCCGTTGTTGACCCGGCGGCGGATGTGGGCGAGGACCGCCTCCACGAGTTCGGAAAGTAAAAGAACGTCCGCCATAAATCCTATAGCTGCGGGAAATATACCATGCCTAATTTGCGATGTAGAAGGTTTATTTTACGTATTCCGTGCCGGATCGCCGTTTTGTCGCTCATGTATGTATTTTATTATCAACATGTTGTGAAACAGAAAAAAGTTCTCAAAAATATTTTCGATACCTATTGACGTCATTTCCATGCGGTTTATATTGAACAAGGAATGCGAAGCGAGCGTGATGGAAAGCGCTGCTTCTGGAGAGAGAAAAAATGGAATGGAATCGTTCGGAAACAATCGCGCTAGCGAGTACTCGTTGCACAACCTGCCAGGGTTTGGGAATTCGATCAATAAAGAAAGACCGCGTAGAGCCTTGCTCGTGCGTGATGCGCGCGATTTTCCGCATCTGCTTTCGGAAGTTCCGGCAGTGCCTGGAAAAAGAGAAATCATTGTCCGGCTGCACGCTGCAGTATACCGGCGGCAAACGGCAGTCGTTTGCCTGGGGCCGCAAGAATGAAGAGTACATCGCCGATTTTCTTCTGGTAGTGCAGCGCGAGTTAGACGAGCGGGACTACAAGATCTTTCGCATGAAATTTCTCTTGGGCGCGGACTGGCGCCTTTGCTGCCCCCGGCTGAACATGGAGAAGGGAATCTTCTTCCACGAGGTCTACCGGATCGAAGCCCAGCTCGGGCGCGCGTTGCGGGAGATGCAGCCCTACGCTCTTTTCCCGACCGACGAGTATTTTGGCGGAGCCACCCGCGAGTTCACTGCGCATCATCCGCCATCCAAAGGCCCCCGTCCGCTGCACCCGCCGCTAGCCAGGGACCTGGCCGACGACGATCTGCCTCTGGCCGCCTGACGGCCGGTACGCGAAAATGGGGACGTTATGGCCCATGAACTCCTCATCGGCGTCCACGTAACGGACGACGCCCTCTAAGCGAACTACCGCGCTGAAATGACGCCGCTGTTAACCGCCATTGGCGGCGGCTTTCGCTACGATTTCGATGTCGCCCGCGTGCGCCAGCCCGCGGGCGATTCGGATCTGAACCGGGTCTTTGTCATCTCGTTTCCGGACCGCGCGGCAAGGGAGCGCTACTTCGCCGATCCGGTCTACAAGGAGATCCGGGCGCGGCTGTTCGAGCCGGCCGTGGCCAGAATGGCCGTGCTGGCGGAGTACAGCGTCTAACGGGAGTTGACTTCGCCGGCCAGGCGCGATGCCAGCGGGCTGGTCTGGCCCGCGTATTTGTTGCCCGGCTTTACACGATATGGCATCGACGATGGCGTCGAAAGCGGCTCGAAAGTAAACGAACAGATCCGCATGCCGGGATAGAGCGCTACCGGAACGCGGCCCAGGTTCGAAAGCTCCAGCGTCGCTTTGCCGGTCCAGCCGGGATCGAACAGTCCGGCCGTACCGTGTACGATGATGCCGATCCGGCCCAGCGACGATCGTCCTTCCAGCCGGCCTAACACGTCGTCGGCCAGGTCCATCGACTCCATGGTGATGGCCAAAACGAAGTCGCGCGGCTGCAGGATGAACGGATCGCCATCCGGAACCACGATGGTGCGCATCATGTCCTGAATCGCGGATCGGTCGCGAGGGTCTATGAACGGGAAACGCGAGTGCTCAAAGACGCTGAACTCGTTGCCCAGCCGCAGATCGATGGAACAACTGCCAAAGTGATCGTCCGGCAGCGCCGGATCGATTCGAATCTTCCCTTCGGCCATATAGCGCCGGATATCAACGTCGGATAGGACCATGAACCCTGGGTCAGCGGAAAGGGGAGGATGGTGGACGGCATGGGATTCGGATTAACGAAACCCGATGATTCCACACATCTTATTGTTTCCGTGTTTTTCTAGAACCGCTATATCTGCACTTCAAGCGGTTACTTGGGACGATTCTAGCACAGTCCTTAGGCCGCAAAAGCAACGCCCCGCTGTCACGGGGCGCGCGAGGCAAAACATGAAATCAATTGTTAGTGTACCCCAAACGCAAGCTAATGCGAAGC
>VFZO01000110.1 GCA_016871155.1 Acidobacteriota bacterium
CGCTTGACCGCCGCGAGTTTGAACTCGCGGTTGAACTTTCTTCGTGACACGGACATGACTCAAATTCTCCTTTGGGAATTTTTGTGTGTCTAGACTCGTGTCTCAGATTTGGGGACAACTCCAACGGGTCACGACTCTTCAACTCGCATCGGAGCTCGAAGTGGCCAGGCGAACTGTGCTGCGCGACATCGATGCCCTTACGGAGGCGGGTCTGCCGATCGTTGTGCATCGCGGGAACGCAGGCGGTGTCGAACTCGGATTCGACTACCACTCACGGCTGGTCGGCCTTGCCGCTGGCGAAGCCGAAGCGCTTGGCGTGATTCTGGCGATGCCGAAATCGCTGCTCACGTCCCTGGGGATTGGGACGGCGGCCCACCTGGCTTGCGACAAGCTGATGGAGTCGATGCCGCAAAAAGTCCGGGCTCGCATGCAGTTGGCCCAGCGGCGATTTCGTTTTCCGGCTGAAGCGGACGATCCGCTGGATGAGCGGCTGCCGGCCTTAGCCGCCGCAGTTCGCGATTCGACAATCACCCGAATTCACGCGAAGTCGGACTCCCCGCGAACTATCCACCCGGTTGCGCTTGAGTTCAAAAGGGCGGGCTGGGCAGTGATTGATGCCCTTGACCCGAAGAACCCGATTCCCATCAGTCAGTGTGGCGATATCAACATTTCGGCACGGCGATTCGCGCCTCGCGCGCCCGAATTGGACTAGCGTGGCGACAACTTTGTAGCACTTCACTTCAGCGGGATTCCGCGCTCGCACGCTAGTGCTTCGAGGAGTTTACTTGTTCGGGTGGCCTTCGCCCCGCTTCGAACGGCGACCTCTGTCTGGCGGTGGATGGTCAACACGGCGGGAGCGCCGGTCTGCTTCAGCTTGGCGCTATGGTCGAGAGCGTTTCGCTGAAAATCGATGGAGCAGTAGATGTTGGATGGGAGGAAATTGGGTGGTTGACGATGATTCAAAAACGCTGTGCCCGAATCAGGTCTGGCGTGCGCTCTTGCAACAAAACCGCGCATCGCGGTGTCACTGTTCGGCCGGAGTAACGGCTCGTACCAACGCGTCGAGTGCCGCACGCTGCGATCGCCGCCCGGTCAGCCAGGGCTTCCAGTGCTCCTCGACCGCGGCCCGGTAGCGCGAGAACACATTGAAGCGCCGGGCGTAGGGCACAAACTCGGGATTGGGTCTCAGCACCGACGCCAGATGGCCCGCGGTGTCGAAGATTAGGGCGTGCCACAGGTCCTCGGGCGCCTTGCGCTTGGCGCGAGCGGCAGCCAGGTCGACGGCAGCTATGATGTGGCTGTCGACGATGTGGGAGGCCTCGTGGAACATGATCTCGAAGGCCACATCCAGCTCGGCGCTGCGCTTCGGATCGATGACGATGTGACCGGCCGTTCCTTTCGGTTTGCCCGTCGTGTAGGCGAGCACCGGGCCAGTGTCAGGGCAGACATCGACTAGCATCTCGCCTGTGGGCCACTTCACTCGATACGCTTTTTCAAGCAGGCGGAGCGCCTGGGCGGAATGCTTTAGAACCAACGGCTCGACCCTTTCGATCCAGGCTCGATTCTCGCGATCCTGGGTTGGCCAGACCTCCTTGCGGTAGAGCTCAGCCGCCTGCTTCAGTGGCGGACCAGGTTGGCCGCCTGCGGCCAATTCGTCCTTCGCGGCCACAAGCTCCTTGTCGAAAATCAGGTTTGAGCGGGCGAAGGTATCGTACGCATCCAGCACGCTCGACTCGATGGCGGGCAGTTGAAGCGTCACCGCATTCTGCCGCCGCCTCGCCTCGGCCCGGACGAAATGGTGAAGGTTCATCCAAAAATCGCTTCGAAACCGGAAACTCGCCGATGGCGTCGCCAGCAAATGCGGCACAGCGCTCGCAATGATGAGCTGCCGCCGGGATTGTTGCCATTGCCACAAGGACTCGAACGCCTCCCGTTCAGTCTATGACACCCGAGACTGCTGCGAAACGGGCCGTTCGCAAGGATGAACAGGACCGTCGCGCCGGGTCCCCGCCGGCGTGATGTTCCGCGAAACTCGACGACGAATTGTCTGCCAACAGTACGCGTGTGCTATCGTGCAGGAGATATGGCATCGCGTAGCGTGAACAAGGTGATTTTGGTCGGGCATCTCGGCCGGGACGCGGAGACGAAGTTTACACCCTCCGGCGTCAGCGTGACGAAGTTTTCCGTGGCCACCAGCCGCCGCTGGAAGGACCAGCAGACCAACGAGTGGAAAGAAGAGACCGACTGGCATAACGTCTCCCTGTGGCGGGCCGAGAATCTGGCGCAGTACCTCACCAAAGGCAAGCAGGTGTATGTGGAGGGCCGGCTCCAGAATCGAAGCTACGAAGACAAAGACGGCCAGAAGCGGTATGCGACCGATGTGGTTGCCGACGACGTGATTCTTCTGAGCAGCGGAGGGCGCGGCGGCGAGGATGGCGGTTTCAGCCAGGAGCCACGCATGGTTTCGCAGCCCCGCTCGGCGGCCCCCCGGCAGGCGGCTCCAAACTTTTCTTCGCCCGCATCGGCGCCCGCGAAGGAGTCCGAGTCCCCATTCGACGCCGGGATCTCGGACGACGATGTGCCATTCTAGACTCCGAATTGGAACACCGCTCTGCGGGAGGTTCCAACTCGAAACACAGGTGGGTTGATTCTAGGCTGGAATCGGCCGGATTTCGTGGCCCAGCAATTGCATGAAGAGTGTGCAGGAGCCGCCATGAATACGACATTCCAATTCGACGAACCCATCGATCTCTCGCGATTCAATACTCTCTACCGGGCCGAGCCTTCGGCCGAGGCGCCGGTGCACGCCGCCGGCATTCCCGACGGACGGTATGAAGTCGTCGTCGCCGAAGCGATACTCACCCGTTCCTCGAACGGCAACCCCATGGTGCGTTGGCTGCTTCGCATCAGCGGAGCCACCTTTCGCGACCGAATTATTCGCAAGCACCGCGCGATTACCGACAAAACCATCGGGTTCGTCCGCAAGGAGTTGGAGGTCTGCGGCCTGCAGTTGGACAACTTCTCTGACCTGGCGCACCGCGTTCACGAGATGGAGGGGGTCGAATTGGAAATCACGAAGGTGACCAAGGGCGAGGATTCGAACATCTACTTCAACCGCGCCATTACCTCCCGCACTCAGCCCAGCGGGATGACCGAAGACGACCTGCCCTTCTAGCCCGGAAATTCGCGGAGGCGAGGAGCCGCTACCTCGGCCTCCCACCGCGCCAACGCCGTTCGCAGGCGCCCGGCCACGCCGGGATTCGCCTCAAGAACGTTCTCCTTCTCCCCTGGATCGCCTGCCAGATTGTGCAGCGACTCCACACCGTTCTCCACCACCAGCTTCCAATCCCCGTCGCGGGCCGCTTTCCGCCGGTTTTCGGAGCGCTTGTAGCGCCAAAAGACGTCGCGCGGGCGCGGCGGACGCTGGCCGCTCCACTCTTTGATGAGGTCGATCCCGTCGAACGGCCTTCCTGGCGCCGCGGACACTCCGGCCGCGGCGGCCAGAGTCGCGGTGATGTCCATCATCAGGGTCACCTGCTCGCAATTCGAGCCTGCGGGCAGGTGGCCGGGCCAGCGCGCTAGCAGCGGCATCCGGATGCCTCCCTCCCAAACCTGGCTCTTGGACCCGCGATAGGGAGCGTTGCTGCCGCCTGCCGGCGCTCCATTGTCGCTAAGGAATAGAACGATCGTCCGGTCCCGCACTCCCATGGCGTCGATCTGGCGAAGGATCGCGCCGATCTGTTCGTCCATTTGCTCGGTCATTTTCAAGTACGCGGCACGATGCGCGCCATTCCAGGGCGGGTCATTCCTCCTGGCGTCCTCGCGCGTCTGGAACGGGTTGTGCGGCGCGTTGAACGGGACATAGAGGAAAAATGGTTTGGCCTTTGGGCGGGAGCGGAGCCATTTGACGGCACGATCGCCGAACTGGTCGGTCAGGTAGCCGGAGGGAGTGACCGGTTTGCCGTTGTGACGAAGGACCATGGCTCCGTCCTGCTCGGTGAATTTGAAGTAATCGGCGCCACCGCCGAGAATACCGAAGAACTCGTCGAAGCCGTGACGGAGCGGGCTATGTTTATCCAGGTATCCTAGGTGCCACTTGCCAATGAGCGCGGTGTCGTAGCCGGTGCGTTTCAAAAGGCGCGCCAGCGTCCATTCCGATTCGGGCAGACCAAGCTCCCCCCGTTTTTGCAACCATTCGGCTTCATCGTAGCGGCCCACGTTTCCGAGGCCGATGGCGCACTCCAGGCCGCCAACGCGCTGCTGGTACCGGCCCGTGAGGAGCGCACAGCGGCTGGGCGTACACTCAGGAGCGTTCGCATAGGCGTTTCGGAAACGCACGCCATCGCGGGCCAGGGAGTCAATGGCTGGTGTTCTGAGGTCCTTCGATCCGTAGCAGCCGGTGTCTGCGGAGCCGAGATCGTCGGCCAGAATCAGAACGATATTAGGTGGCGGCGGGGCCTGCGCCAAGGCGGACGCCAGGAACTGTCTCCGTGTCATTTGTTGCTCGAACCTCTTCCGGCGAATTATCGTAGAAAGTTACACCGATGGCAACACGAAGCGCGGGAACACCACTCGTCGGAATCATAATGGGCAGCAAGTCCGACTGGGAGACGATGGCCGCAGCCGATGAGATACTCACGCGCTTTGGCGTCCCGCATGAGTGCCGGGTCGTCTCGGCGCATCGAACGCCGGACCTGCTCACCGAGTACGCGACAACCGCGGAATCCCGAGGCCTGGAGGTGCTGATCGCCGGCGCTGGCGGAGCCGCCCACCTGCCCGGCATGGTGGCCGCGCAGACCGTCATTCCGGTGCTCGGCGTGCCGGTTGAGAGTCACGCGTTAAAGGGAATGGACTCGCTGTTATCGATCGTGCAGATGCCGGGCGGCATCCCCGTGGGCACTTTGGCGATCGGCAAGGCCGGAGCGACGAACGCCGGACTGCTGGCGGTGGCCATCCTTTCGAACTCGCGTCCGGAGTTGCGTGCGGCTCTGCAGGCGTACCGGAACGAACTGAACGCGATGGTGCGCGGGCAGTCCTTGCCATGAGCCCGCGCCCGATTCTGCCCGGCGCCGCGGTCGGCGTCTTGGGGAGTGGCCAGCTTGGCCGCATGTTCGCCATTGCCGCCCGGCGCATGGGGTATCGCGTTCACACCTTTTCTCCGGACACGGATACGCCCACCGGGCAGGTGGCCGACATCGAAATTGTGGCGCCATATGAGGACCTCGACGCCGTTCGCCGATTCGCCCGCCAGGTGCGGGCCGTCACGTTTGAGTTTGAAAACGTACCGGCGGCGACGGCGGCGGCGGCGGCCGCGTGTTCGTTGGTCCGTCCGCATGGCGATGTCCTCCACACCACGCAGCATCGTTTGCGGGAGAAGCGTTTTCTAAGCGCCAACGGATTCCCCGTCGCGCCGTTCCGCGAGATTCGTTCGGCGGAGGATATGGCGCGCGCCGTCACAGAGATCGGGCCTAAGGCGATTCTCAAAACCGCCGGATTCGGGTACGACGGCAAGGGCCAGATCAAGATTCACGCCGCTTCTGCCGCGCCCGAGGCGTGGCGCCGGATGGGCGGGCAGGAGTGCGTCCTGGAGCAGTGGATCGATTTTTCGATGGAAGTGTCCGTGGTCGCCGCACGCGGCACGGATGGGACGATTGTCGACTGGGGCGTCGTCGAAAACGAGCATAAGAACCACATCCTGGATCTGACCATCGCGCCGGGACGGGTGCCGCCTCCGGTGGCGAAGCAGGCCCGGGATTTGGCGCACGCCATCTTGGAGAAGCTCGATGTGGTCGGCGTCACCTGCGTGGAATTTTTCGTCACGCAAGACGAAAGGGTGCTGATCAACGAGATCGCGCCGCGCCCTCACAACTCCGGGCATTTCACGTTCGACGCGTGCGTCACCAGCCAGTTCGAACAGCAGTTGCGGGCCGTCTGCGGCCTGCCTCTGGGCTCCACGGAGTTGCTGCGGCCTGCAGCAATGGCCAACCTGATGGGCGATCTTTGGGACGCCGGGGAGCCGGATTGGCCGGCCGCGCTGGCAATGCCGGAAGTGAAGCTGCATCTCTACGGGAAAACCTCTGCGCGGCCGGGCCGGAAGATGGGCCACCTGACGGCGATGGCCGCCACGGAGGACGCGGCGGCTGGACTGGCGCGCGCGGCCCGGTCGGCGCTCACCGCGCGTTAACGCGCAAAGACGTTGGCCACCAGAAACGCCAACTCGTCGGCTGTGTTTTCCACCTGTTTAGCCACGGGCAGGCCGCCGGAGTGGCCGCCCTCGGTATCGTAGTGCAGCAGGATGGGCGTGTTGGCGCCATTGGCGGACTGCAGCAGGGCGGTCATCTTTCGCGCATGGAGCGGGTCCACCCGCGTGTCGTTGTCTCCGCTCAGGATCATCGTCGCCGGATACTGGGTTCCGGGCTTCACGTTGTGATAGGGCGAGTACTTCAAAATGTAGGCGAACTGCGCCGGATCCTCCGACGAACCATACTCCGGCACCCAGTACCGGGCGACTTTGAACCTGTGATAGCGCACCATGTCGAGCAGCGGAATTCCACAGCTCACGGCCCCGAACAGCTCTGGACGCTGGGTCATCGCCGCGCCCACAAGCAGGCCGCCGTTTGATCCGCCGCGGATCGCCAATTGCTTGGGTGTCGTGTATTTGTTGGCGATCAACCACTCCGCCGCGCCGATGAAGTCGTCGAATACATTCTGCTTGTTGGCGAGCATTCCGGCTTCATGCCACTTCTCGCCGAACTCGGCGCCGCCTCGCAGATTCACGACGGCATAGACGCCGCCGTGCTCAATCCACCAGGCCGCGATCTGTCCGAAGCGCGGTGTTTCTGTTAGGTTGAAGCCTCCGTACCCATAGAGGAGCGTTGGGTTCTTTCCGTCCAGCCTCCGGTCCTTCCGATGCGCCACGAACATGGGGACCTTCGTTCCGTCCTTCGACGTGAACCACTTCTGCTCGACGATAATTTCGAGTTTTTCGAGCGGTACGGCGGTGCGGTAGAACTCCTTGCGCGTTCCTTTCGCGACGGAGAAAACGTGCGTGGATGCCGGCGTATAGACCGACGTAAAGGAGGAGAACGCGACATCGGAGTCCCATTCGCCGGAGAGATTCGAAGCCGTTCCGGCGCCTGTGGCTGGCAATTCCCGCACCAGCTTGCCCAACGGCGAGTACAGGCGGATCTTTGGCTGGACGTTCTCAAGCGTGAAGACCGACAGGTGTTTGCCGGTTAGGGATAGCGACTCGATGTTCCATTTGCCTTCCGGAATGATGACTTTCCAATACTTCTGTTCGGGCTTGTTCAAGTCAACGGCGACGATCTTCTGCAGAGGCGCATTCCAGTTTGTCAACGCAAAGAAGGTGTCGCCGCCAATGTCCCCGCGAAAGCGGGCGCGGATGGAGTCGTTGATCGTAATCCACTTTCGATCCGCCATCCGGAGCACGTGCACGCGATCCATCTGGCTTGCGGATCCTTCGATGACCATCACTTGCAAGTACCGGGAGCCGGCTGAGAGCGAGGCGAACATGATATGCACCGGCCCGAGGTCTTCTCCAAAGAGAAGGGACGGCTCGGCGCCGAACTTCTGCTCATAGAGGCGAGGGCCCTTGGGCGTGGCGATCGAATAGATGACGGATTGCCCATCGGGCAGGAGCGTCGCGCTCAAATAGCGCCCGCGCGGCAGAACCGGACCGTATTCCTTTCGCGCGTCGACATCGTAGAAGTGGATCTCTACCTCGTCCTCGCCGCCGCTCTGTACCCCGTACACGAGCCGCTTGCCGTCCGGAGCGTAGTCCCGGACAACCACAGACTTCGACCCGCCCCAAGTGTTCGGATCGAGCAGGACCTCTTCCTTTCCATTGAGCCCCTGGCGCACGACCAGAACTGCCTGGTCTTGCTCCGGTGCGCGGCGATAGTGGAACAGGCGGCCGCCGTGGTAGCTAAATCCGTTCTTCGTCTCCACGCGGGAGAACTCAGTCAGCCGCTTGACGATGCTCTCGCGGCGAGGCACCTTGTCGACATAGGCGCGCATGTAGGCGTCCTGCTGTTTCAGCCAGGCCCTGGTTTCGGGGCTCTGTTGATCTTCCAGCCAGCGATACGGGTCCGGAACTTGAACGCCGTGGAGTGTTTCTACCGTGGTGTCTTTACGGGTTTCCGGCGGGGCGGCGAGCAGTGTCATAGCGCAGAGTGTGAAGGCGATTCTCATAAATCTCGATACCTGGTTAGTACGATTTGGTTCTTTTCGACGGCCGCCCGAGTTTCAGGCGCCGTCAAGGCCGCCAGTTCGGCGGCCCGGCTCTCTTTCAGTCTCGTGGGTGCGGCACGGAGTTCGGCTGTGCAGTGCCCGGGATGGGTCATCAGCTCTGTCGAGCCCGCAGGCAACCGGCCCAATAAGTGAACTAAGTTGGATGTTTGCAAACGCCCGGTCAGGGCAAATCCGGCAAAGTGACTGGTCGTCGACGCTTCGGCGGCCAGCCCGCCTAACATCATACGAAACACAAACCGGGGAATGCCGACCCCGCCCATCGTGAAGTCAACCGGCCGGCGGATCCACCGGATTCCGAATTCCTCGGCAACCGTGAGCAGGGCGCGGCGGACGGGCCGCAGCAGATGGGTATGTTTGTGCGTGTCCGCGTGCAAAGGACTTAGGCCGGCGGCACGGATTCGCCGCGCCTGCGCCGCCAGTTCGTCATAGAGATTCAGCCGGCCGGCCGCTACCGCCGCCACCAGCGACGGCACGGAGGCCGGGAACGGCTCGCCGTTCAGCAGCGACTGGCCGCCGATGAGAACAAAGTGCACGCCGACGTCGAGCGACGGATTCGCCTTGGCCAAGTCAACCGCGTGTTCGAACGCAGCGCCATTGGCCATAAGCGTAGTTGCCGTCAGGATCCCGTTGCGATGCGCCTCGACGATGCCTTCGTTCACGTCCCGCGTGAAGCCGAAATCGTCGGCGTTGACCAGTAGCCGCTTCAAAACAGTTTGAGTTGGATCGTCAGGAACTTCTTCGGATTGACACGGAAGTCCTTCATAAATCCGTTCATCTCTTTCATCGTTCCGTTCATCGAATCGTACAGCGCCGGGTTCACCATCAGTTGGCCCATGGTGCCGTGGCCCGAATTGATCGCCGTCACCGTCTTGTCCAGATCCAGCACCAGCTTGTTGATATTGGCGTGCAACGCGTCGTCGTAGATCAATTTGCCGGCGGTACCCTCGCCCTTGTTAATCGCGTCTACGGTCTTGCGAATATCCTTGATGGCCGCGCGCAAGTCGTCGTAGAGCCCGGGATCCTTCAGCAGCTTGCCCGCCGTCCCCTGGCCGGTCTTGAGGTCCTGCTGGAGGTCCGCCACCACCGTGTCCAGTCGCTTAATCGAATTCCGCACGTCGTCGTAGAGCGCTTCGTCGTAGAGCAGCTTGCCGACCGTTCCCTTGCCGCTCGAAAGCGACGTCGAGACCTTCTGCATCTCGCCGATTGTCCCCACCAGGCGCTGGTACAACTCGTCGTCGACCAGCAACTTCCCGATTGAGCCCTTGCCGGTCTCCACCACGGCGACAATGTTATCCACGCGTTCGACGATACGCTGCAGCGACAGGAGCGACGGATAGGCGGCGTTGACCAGATCCTGGAACTCGCGCGTGTCCAGGCTCCGCAACTCGCCGCCCGCGGCGATTGGCTTCCCCGCCTTACCCATCTTGATGTTGATGTACTTGGTGCCAAGCAGATTCTCCGCGCCGATGATGGCTTGCGATTCCTCCGGGATCTGCCGAATGTGATCGGCTTGAATGATCAGATCCAGACGCACCACGCGATTGGCCTTGTTCTCGCCGGAGAGCGTGACCTTCCCGATACTGCCCACCTGGATACCGTTCAGCCGCACCGCGGAGCCTTCCGTGATCGCAGCCGAATCGTCGAGGTAGGTGTGGATAGTCACCTCCTTCGAGAAGAGGCTCTTGTTCCCCGTGAGCAGAAACAGGAGCAGGGCGAGAATCGCGAACGCCACAACGGCCATGATGCCGACGCGAAGTTGCGCCCAGGAGACTTTACTGGATGAGGTTGACATGGGTTTCAGTGGATACTGCGCTGCATGGAAAACTTGGCGACATAGGGGTCGCGGGATTGATCCAACTCACGCTCGCTGCCCTCGAAGACGATCCGGCCGCCGTGCATCACAAGGAATCGCGTCCGCGCGCGCATAGGCGAGTCCTCCGGCATCTTCTCCAGCCTCTTACTCTCCGGATTGTAGCGGAAGTTGGCCATCATGTGTCCGTCTTGGAAGCGGTGCGAAATGATGGCGGAAGTGGCGTTGCGAAGCTCGCGCTCCTGGATGATGAGCGACATGATGTTGTTCGCCGTGATCGGATCCAGTCCGGCAGTCGGCGAGTCGTAAAGCAGCAAATCGGGATCTGCAATGCCGGCACGGGCGATACCGACGCGGCGGCGCATGCCGCCGGAAAGCTCGGAGGGAAACTTCGTCATGGTGTGGCCGAGTTCGACGAACCGCAGCGCCTCCTCCACCTGCGGCCGTACCTGGTCCGGCGTAAGGCTGGAGCGGTTCACAAGCGGGTAGGCCACGTTCTCCTCGATCGTGAGAGAGTCGAACAATCCGCCCTCCTGAAACAGCATCCCGATGCGCGGCCGGATCTGAAACCACTGCTGCTCGTCGAAATCCGTCACGTCCTGGCCGAAGAGATAGATGCGGCCCGAAGTGGGCTTCAACAGGCCAAGGGCGACCTTCACCATCACGGTCTTGCCCGCGCCCGCCGCACCCAATACGATCAGGGTCTCTCCGGTCCACATCTCAAGAGAGATGTCCTCAAGAACGGAATCGACACCGTTGAACGAGAGCCGGATCTTCTCCAGCCGGAGCACGCAGGCGCGATCTGTCGAACCGGGTGTCATCACAGGTTCACGAATACTCGCGTGATCAGGAATGTGAAGACGAAAATCCAGACAGACGCTACAACCACCGCTTGCGTTGTGGCCCGGCCCACGCCCTGCGTGCCGCCCGTCGTCCGGATTCCATACAGACAGCCGACCAGCGCGATGACGAAGGCAAAGACCAGCGGTTTCAGCAGCCCCTGCGCGATGTCGTTGTACTCGAGCGACCGCCACGCGTTGTTCCAATACTGTTCGGTGGTAGTAAGCCGCAGCAGCGGCACGGCAACGATGAACCCGCCGAAAATGCCGATCATGTCCGCGATAATCGTCAATAGCGGCAGAGTGAAAGCGGTGGCCATCAGGCGCGGCGTCACGAGCTTCTTGATCGGGTCCGTGCCCAGCGCGCGCATGGCGTCGATCTGCTCGGTGACCTTCATGGAGCCCAGTTCCGAGGCGATTCCCGAGGCGTTCCGCCCCGCCACCAGCAGCGCCGTGAGCACCGGCCCCATCTCGCGCACCAGCGTGATGGCGGTGATCTGCCCCACTTGTCCGGTGGCGCCGTATTGGGAAAGCGCTCGCGACATTTGCAGCGCCATGACGGCGCCGGAAAAGAAACCGATCAGCACCGTAATCGGCAGGCTGCCCACGCCGATCACGTCCATCTGTAACATCACATCGTTGAAATAGAATGGCCGCCGTACAATGTTGGTAGTTGCCCGCCACGCCAGTGTGATGAACTCTTGAAACGTGAGAATGGGTGACTTTAGAAAGTCAAACAACCGGGAGGCTCCTTGACGGAAAATTCGATGGTACCACTGCCATGAAGGGTCTCACCGACATTCCGGGTCTACTGGTGGGACACGCCACGGACCTGGAGGGACGCACCGGAGTGACCGTCGTAGTCTGCGAAAAAGGCGCGGTGGCCGGCGTGGATGCGGCCGGTTTCGCCACGGGGGCGGCGGAGATGGACGTAATGAACCCGCTGCACATTACGCCGTCTGTCCATGCGGTAACTCTCGCCGGCGGCTCCGCGTTCGGGCTGGAGGCCGGTTGCGGCGTGCGCCGGTTTCTGGAGCAGAAAGGCGCAGGCTTTCTTTTTGGCGGCACGCGGGTTCCGGTCGTTCCCTCGATGGTTTTATTTGACCTCGGCTTCGCAAAGCAGGGCGTGCGGCCGGCACGCGAAATGGGTGAGGCGGCCTGCGCCGCCGCGTCGAATAAAGCGGTGGAGGAGGGCAACGTGGGCGCCGGGACCGGGGCAACGGTAGGCAAACTGCACGGCCTGGGCCGGGCCATGAAAGGCGGCATCGGCAGCTACACGATCACGACCAAAAACGCCATCGTCTCCGCCCTTTCGGCTGTCAATGCCTGGGGCGATGTGCGCGATGTCACGACGAATTTGCTCATCGCCGGCTGCCGTAAGGCGGCGAATTCATCCGAACTGCTGGACACACAAAAGGCGCTGTTGGCCGGGGCGCGCAGACCGCCGGCCGCCGGTGGCAATACAACATTGTCCGTGGTCGTCACCAATGCCAAGCTATCGAAGGTGGGCGCCAGCCGCCTGGCGCGCCTGGGGCAGACCGGCCTTCTCCGCGCCCTTTCGCCGGGCCATGGAATGGTGGATGGAGATATTGTGATCGCGCTCTCCTACGGAGACGCCGAAGAGGATTTCGATGCGCTGGGCGTGGCGGCAGCCGAGGCGGTCGCGCATTCGATCGTACGCGGAGTGCGGAAAGCGAAGTCGATGAATGGCGTACCCGGGCTGGCTTAGGAGTCGATTCGTCCGCTGGCCTTTCCCTGCCGGTTGAACGCGTTCAAAACGCCATGGGCGGTTTGAAATGGGACTTGGCAGGCGCCAGATGGTTTCGAATCCGCGAGCCCGTGACTAACGCTTTGCGACGGTGGCCAGCGCAAGCGGCAACGCGCCGCAAACGCTCGAACGGCAAGGCCCCGTGGGCGTTGTGTGCAACGAAGAAACCGTCAGGCGCTATCCTGTACCCATGAAGTTCTTCACCGCTCTTCTTCTTTCCGTTTCCGCTTTTTCCCAGGAGTTCGCGCAAGGCTGGATGGGCGAATTCGAGCACGCCGCCAAACAGACCCATGCGCTTCTGGAAGCAACGCCGGAGGACAAACTCGCGTGGCGCCCCTCTGCGGGTGTCCGCTCCACGGCGGAAGTATATATGCACATCGTACAGGGCAACTACTTCCTGCTGCGCTCGGCCGGGCACCCTTCGACGGCCACGCTGCCGAAGACCTTCTCCAATAAAGCCGAGATTGCGAAATGGCTGAAAGACTCGCAGGATGCGGTCCGCACCGCCCACGCGAAGGCCGAGATGAAGAAACCGGCCAAGTTCCTTGGAAAGGACACGACCGTGGAAGGCATATTCCTGCGCCTGCTGGTACATAGTCACGAACACATGGGACAATTGATCGCTTACGCCCGCTCCACGGGCGTTGTCCCGCCATGGTCCGCCAAGTAGCGCTACTGCTCGTTTCCGTTTCCCACGCTCAAACGCCGGAGCTGGGCCAGGGCTGGCTGCCGGAATTCAATCTCGTATCCAGGCAACTGATCGAGCTCGCCGAAGCCACGCCCGGCGACAAGTTCGATTGGCGGCCAAACGCGACGGCGCGGTCCGTCAGCGAGGTGTACGTCCAAGTTGTGATCGGCAACTTCTTGCTTTCCGGCCGCACCGGCGCCGGCGAGCCCATGGGCTTGTCCCTGCTCCCAAAGAATCCGGACCAGGCCATCACGTCGAAAGCCGAAGTCGTCCGGTGGCTGCGCATGTCCCAGGAAGCGGTGCGGACGCTGTTTCCGAGGGTGAAGCCAAAGGCCAAGGTAAAGTTGTTTCAACAGGACACCACTGCTGAGGCCGTCCTGCTCCGGTTGCTGCTTCTGAACCGGGAACACTACGGCCGCGCGGTCTCCTACGGTCACATGCTGGGTGTTCCGGTGCGTTAAACGGTACCACTTGGCCGGAGTTCGAGAGAGCCACTTCCCCAACGCCGCGCGCCAATTGGCACAATAGACTATGGGAGGCCAATTCCTCGGCGCGTCCGACCTCCTGCTGCACTTCGATCCCACGTCGGACCTGCCCATTTATCTGCAGCTTTACGAGCAACTGCGCTCATCCATCGTTACCCAATGCCGCCTGGGCCCGGGAGCCAAGCTTCCGTCCACGCGCGCTTTCGCCGATTCGCTTGGCGTAAGCCGCAACACGGTACTTGCGGCCTTTGAGCAACTTCTCGCCGAAGGCTACCTGGAAGGCCGGGCCGGATCTGGCACGTATGTCGCGCGAACGCTGCCGGAAGCGTTCCTTGGGGCTAGGCACCAGACCGCGTCAAAAGCCATGGCACGGCCGCCCGCCCGTGTGTCCGAGCGTGGCCGCATTGTGCGCGCTTTGAGTCCGTCCACCTCGCTCAGCCGCGTGGTTCCGCAACCCACCGTCCCCAAGCCGTTTCGCATGCACACGCCGGCCTTCGACAATTTCCCTTACGAAACATGGCGGCGGCTGACGCAGCGCGCCTGGGATCGCGTCCGCCCGGAGATGCTCGGCTACGGCAGCCCGGCGGGCTGGCGGCCATTGCGCGAGGCGATTGCCCAGTATGTCCGGGCGTCGCGCGCCGTTCGCTGCGAGGCCGGGCAGGTGATCATCACGGCCGGGGCCAAGCAGGCCATGCACTTCGCCGCTCAGATGCTCACCGATCCCGGCGAATCCGTATTCATTGAGAACCCAAGCTATAGCGGCGTGCGCGTGGCGTTTCAACTCGCGGGCGCCCGCCTGACGCCGCTGCCCGTCGACGGCGAGGGGATGGTGATTGCGGCCGGCGCAGGCGTCGACGCGCGATTGGCCTATGTCACGCCTTCCCATCAGTATCCGGTGGGTGTCACGATGTCGCTCCGCCGCCGCTTGGAACTGCTGGATTGGGCGCGCCGCGCCAGTGCGTGGGTGATTGAGGACGACTACGATAGCGAATTCCGCTACCGCGGCCGCCCGGTCGCGTCGCTGCAGGGCCTGGACGATCAACAGCGCGTCATATACATCGGAACGTTCAGCAAGGTTCTCATGCCGTCCATGCGTCTGGCCTACATGATCGTTCCGCCTGACCTCGTGGATACGTTTATCGCCGCACGCGCGCACCACGATTGGCAGTCGCCCATCATCGAACAGGTCGCGTTGACGGATTTCATCAACGAGGGCCATTTCGGCCGCCACATCCGCCGCATGCGCGCGATATATGCCGACCGCCAGCGAATCCTAGTGCAATACGCCCGCCAGAAGCTGCGCGGGCTGCTGGAAGTGCCGGCGAAAGATGCCGGTATGCACCTGCTCGGCTGGTTGCCGCAAGGGGTCGATGACTTGGCGATCAGCCGCGACCTGATGGATGCGGGCGTCGAGACCCTGCCGCTATCGCAATTCGCCGCCCCGGCGGGCGATCGCGGCGGCCTCCTGCTTGGCTACGCCCCCTTCGACGAACGCGACACCATCGCCGGCATCGACAAAATGGCCCTTGTCCTGGAACGCCAACTGGCTCTGTCCTAAAGCAGCGGCGCAGGGCAAACTAGCTCCATGCGAATCCTGTTCCTCTTCGCCGTCTTCTTCAGCGGGTGGCAGCACGACCGGCCGTCTTCTCCGCCTTCGGGCCCCGCCGCACCGCCCAAAGTGTCTTCGCCCCGCGAATGTAAAGCGTTCCATTCGCAATCGCCGGCGTAGTCAGAATGGGTTCACCCATCGGAATCATCGCCAGTTGTTCATAGGCCGGCCCGGGTTTCACAATGTAGACGTCTCCGTCTTCGTTGATCGCATACACGGCGCCGTCGGCCGCCACCAAAGAGGAACTCGCCCCCGTCCCGTTCCCTAGCCGCTGCTGATACACGGTCTTTCCCGTGGCCGCCTCGTAGACGATCAGCACGCCGCGGGTGGAAACCGTGTAGATCCGGCCGTCCGTGATCACGGGCGTGGATAAGTAGGGCGCTTCCGGCAGCATCCACACCGTGCGAGCCCCGCTATCCTTCAAATCCAGCGCGTAGGCCCGGCGCATGTTGCGGTAGTAACCGCTGAATACGTATGCCAGCCCGTTGTATTCAAACGGCGCCGGCACGGAAATCATGGACGTGCCGTGGACCTTCCAAAGCTCCTTGCCGGTCAGCGGGTCGTAGCCGTTCACGTGCTCCACGCCGTTGGTCACGATCTGTTTCCCAATCACGCCCGGCGTGGCCCAGGAAGGTTTGGAGTCGCGCGCCGTGCGCCACAACTCATTTCCCGTCGCCGCATCGAACGCCGCCAGGAACGAACCCGCCTGCATGTCCACCTGGAGGATCACCTTCCCCTGCCATAGGATGGGCGAAGAAGCGGTGCCCCACTGATAGTCCGGCAGGTCGAACGCGCCCTGATCCATCACGCCCAGGTCCTTCTTCCAAAGCAGCTTGCCTCGCAGGTTGTAGCAGTACAAGCCCTCGGAGCCGAAGAATGCGATCAGATGCTTGCCGTCGGTCACGGGCGTAGGCGAGGCGTACGAGTTGTGGGGATGCCGCAACACGCGTGGAGCGGCTTTCGCCGCCAATTCATTCCAAACAATCCGGCCGGTTTTTGTATCCACCGCCAGAACACGAAACTCCTGCTCGGCGGAGTCCTGCCGGCGGTCCAACTCGCCGATCAACTTCGCCTCGAAGATCATCTTCGGATTCGAGGATACGGCCGTTGTCAAATAGACGCGGCCGCCCCAGACGATCGGACTGGAGAGCCCAAGTCCCGGAATCTCCCGTTTCCAGAGAATGTTTTCGCCGGTCGCCGGGTTCCATTTCGCGGGCAGATTCTGGTTCTCCGCCAAGCCTTTCGCGTCCGGTCCTCGAAACTGCGGCCAGTTCTGGGCGTACAGACAGCAAGTCAACAGCAGAACCCTCATAACGGAATGTTCCCATGCTTCTTGCGGGGATTGGTGTCCACTTTATTTCGCAGCATTCGCAGCGCCCGGATGACGCGCTTGCGCGTTTCGCGCGGTTCAATCACATCGTCGATGAACCCGCGTTCGGCGGCGACAAACGGGTTAGCGAAACGCTCTTTGTACTCTGCGATCTTGGCCAAGCGGGCCGCTTCGCCGGCAATCTCCCGCCGGTACAGGATATTCACGGCGCCCTCGGCGCCCATCACGGCGATCTCGGCCGTCGGCCACGCGAAATTCACGTCGGTGCGCAGGTGCTTTGAGCCCATCACGCAGTACGCGCCGCCATAGGCCTTGCGCGTAATCACAGTGACCTTTGGCACCGTGGCCTCGGCGTAGGCGTATAGCAGCTTCGCGCCGTGCTTGATGATGCCGCCCCACTCCTGCGCAGTGCCCGGCAGAAAACCGGGAACATCCTCAAACGTAAGCAGCGGAATTCCGAACGCGTCGCAGAACCGTACGAATCGCGCGCCTTTCAAGGACGAGTTGTTGTCGAGGCATCCGGCCAGAACGGCAGGGTTGTTTCCAATCACGCCCACCGTTCGCCCGTCCATCCGCGCAAAGCCCACCACCAGGTTTTGGGCATAGAGGGCGTGGACCTCCAAAAACTCACCGTCGTCGACTACCAGCCGGATCGCGTCCTTCATGTCGTAGGGCTGATGGCTCTCCGCCGGCACCAGGGAATCCAGCGCTTTTTCCTCGCGGTCCCAGGGGTCGGCCGTCTCTACCACCGGCGCGGGGTCCATGTTGTTCGACGGAAGGTATCGCAGAAGCTCCCGGATGTGCGCGCAGCAGTCCGCGTCGCCGGCCGAAAGGAAGTGCGCCACGCCGCTGGTGGTGTTGTGCGTCGACGCGCCTCCCAGCTCCTCTTTCGTCACATCCTCATGCGTCACCGTCTTGATCACATCCGGCCCGGTGACGAACATGTAGCTGGTCTTGTCCACCATGAACACAAAGTCGGTGATGGCCGGCGAGTACACCGCGCCGCCCGCGCACGGCCCCATAATCGCCGAAATCTGGGGCACCACGCCGGAGGCCAGCGTATTGCGCAGGAAGATATCGGTGTATCCGCCGAGCGAAACCACGCCCTCCTGAATCCGGGCGCCGCCCGAATCGTTCAGGCCCACGACCGGCGCGCCGTTCTTCATCGCCATGTCCATAATCTTGCAGACCTTCTGCGCGTTTGTTTCCGACAGCGTGCCGCCGAATACCGTGAAGTCCTGCGCGAACACGTAGACCGGCCGGCCGTGTACCAGGCCGTAGCCGGTCACGAAACCGTCGCCGTCGACAATCTGGGACTCCATGCCGAAGTCCCGGCAACGGTGCCGCACCAGCTTGTCCATCTCCTCAAACGTGTCCGCGTCCAGCAGCAGGTCGATACGTTCCCGCGCCGACAACTTCGCTTCCTTGCGCTGGCGTTCGCGGCGTTCTTCGCCGCCGCCCGCCTCCGCGCCCGCATGCCGCCGGCGCAGCTCTTCGAGATTGGACATAAACCCGAGTGTACCCGGATCAGCGAACCGTGTACCCGCGCCGGTTCCGGATTGCGGCCTTGGGATAGCGCGCCTTCGCTTGGGCCGACAACTCCACCCGAATCTCGCGAAAGGTCCCAGGCTCCCCGCCCGGCGAGAGATAGTGCATGCTGTAGCGGGACCGGATCCGCTCTAGAATCCGCGCCAGTGCCTCGTCGCCGTTGTCCGATTTCAGGATGTCGCCGCCCGTGTTTTCCGCGATGTCGAAGACGTTGGCGTAGGTGAACTCCGGATTGCGGAATTTCGACTCGCCGCCGGGCCGCCTGCCCTTCCCTACAATGATGGCGTTGCAGACAACGTTTGCGTCGTGCAGCGCGCGAATCACCGTCTGGTCGTCCAACTGGTAGTTCACACCGAGGTTATCGGTCACGATCAGCAGCGCGCGGCGTCCGGCCGGCGGCGCCTTCTCGTCGAAGTATTTGGCCGCGTCGCGCAGCGCGTGGTTGATCTGCGTGCCGCTGCCCAGAGACCGGTCCCGAATCGCGGTCCGCAGCAAATCGGCTACTCGATCTTTGTCCGGCGTAAACTCGGCCGCTACGCGGCTGTTCCGGGAAAACGGAAGGATGCCGATCTGGTCGCCGGGCTTCAAACTTTTCATCGCCGAACGGGCGGTGCCCGAAAGCTGTTCCAGGAATCTCGACATGCTGCCGCTCACGTCCAGCACCAGCAGCAACGTCAACGGCTCCCGCTCCTGTTCGAAATAGGTGAGTGTCACCGGCTGATTGTTATCGTAGAGAAGGAAGTCGTTCCGGGTCAGGC
This sequence comes from Acidobacteriota bacterium, assembly GCA_016871155.1. Taxonomy (GTDB): domain Bacteria; phylum Acidobacteriota; class Terriglobia; order Bryobacterales; family Bryobacteraceae. The sequence goes on from VFZO01000110.1 coordinate 19,107, forward strand.
CGGGGACAACCCGCGCGCCGTCCATCACCTGCGCGTCCACCCGCACGAAACGGCGGCGTCTCATTCGCTTCCTGCGAATGGAGTGCACAGACGGCCAAGAGCATCCACGCCCTCATGTCATCCATTATCGCCGGAACCGCCGGACACATAGATCACGGAAAAACCACCCTGGTCCACGCTTTGACGGGAATCGATACCGACCGTCTGGCCGAAGAGAAACGGCGCGGCATCTCCATCGAACTCGGCTTCGCCCATCTGGATCTGGGCGGCGGCATTACCGCCGGTTTCGTCGATGTCCCCGGCCACGAACGCTTCGTGAAGACCATGGTCGCCGGCGTCACCGGCATCGACGTAGTTCTGCTCATCATCAGCGCCGACGAGTCCATTAAGCCGCAAACCCGCGAGCACTTCGATATCTGCCGCCTGCTCGGCGTCCGGCACGGCGTCGTTGTGATCACCAAGACCGACCTGGTCGACGACGAC
>VFZO01000111.1 GCA_016871155.1 Acidobacteriota bacterium
TCCGTCTCTTCGACTACTGCGATTCTGCTAAAACTGAAACTAGCTGTCCACTGCTTTTTTGCATGGGCCGCCAACTGTGTCTAAACTTTTGTCTCACGGTTGGGGACAAGCTCACCTCACACCTTCAACATCCGCCAAGATAACTGCCTGCCGAACTCCGCCACGAACTAAAGCATCGAGGACCACCGCCTCGAAGAATGAGAGGCTGAGTGCATATGTCGTGAACGTAACGTTTTGCCAGGGATGTCCTGACAAAAGGTCTATCGGCGCGAGTGACGTTGCAGTCACGCCTTAACCCTGACGATTCTCAACACAAAAAAGCTAATTGCTTAGTCCTCGTGGACTCCATCTTCGCAAATTGCGGTGGCCCCAAGGACGGAGCGTGAATAACGACTCGCCGCATCAGCGCAGCCGCCACGATCATCACGAAGCTTCTCGCGTTGTAAAGTAATTGGGACAGCCAGCGTGAAAGCCGTTTTGCCTGGCAGCCCAATCGAATATGTCTCTTCGTCGCCTGTCAAACCTGATGCCCAATGACTCGCACAGGCTCCTGACCGAACCTCAGCGGCGGCATGTCGGCGAAGCAACGCAACGCGCCGAACAACTTCGAAATGCCGCTCTGCACGAGGTGGAGTTAATGTCCACGGCGCGAGACGGGGTTCCGGATGTTGATATTTCGCCAGGGTCCGGCGAAGGCTACAAGATCTATCGAAAGGCCGAACTCGATGGAGTTCGGCTGATGCTGACGGCGGAAATCGAGGCCTTCCGAGGGGCCGGCCTATTCGGCAAAGAGTTGCGCGATCTGGTGTTAGGAGACACACTCGAATCCCTTGAGGGCAGTTTCGTTCTAACGAAGATCGAGAAGCGGCTGCTCGAATCGGAAGCCAATCTGCATCGGGAAGATTTCGATATTCCTGAGTGGCTTCTCGTTCCGAAGTCTCTCGCGAACTCAGCAATCTCTCCTTATTGCCAGCTTTCGTCCGATGCCATCAGACGACTAAAGAATGAGCGGGCAGCCACCGAGGAGCGCGTAGATATGGCGGATCGGAGCACCCTGGGACAACAAAGAGGAAACGGACTAGATGAAGTGGCCGCCGCCGACCGGGCGCAGCGATTCGTCTCAGCCTGCATCCAATCGTATGTCCAGGGTTTCGCCGATGCGGTGACGGCGGAGTGGAGTTCAGTAATTCCTCACCTCGATCCCGTCCCGCCGAGCTTTGAGTTCATCGGCAACGCGATTCTTCAGCTCGCTGTCGAGCACACGCTGATTAGCCATAAACTGCACTACGTGCAAAAATGGACTGACGCAGCGGCGCCGTCTCGAGAATACGTCGCGAGCCTTTTGAAGGGATTGGCAAGTTCTTCGTCCTCGGACGTTCCGCTCTCCGATCGGCGGCCAAGCTCGACTAATACCGAGGGACACCGTGAACTGGTAGATAAGTATCTCGCAGATGTCAAGGCCCAAACCGGCAGGGCCATTACCCGCCGAGACTTTTGGGCGGCGGCGGGCTACAAAAATCCCACTGAGTTCCAGCGATGGCAACGAAATGATCCACGTACGACTTTGACAGCTTCGTCGAATTTCGCCCGTGTGCTCAAGTCCAAGCCACATCTGAAGAAGTAATTTTCCCCGCATCCCCGCCTCTTCCCCGCCTTGCTCCCCGCCTAGGCGGGGGGAGCATTCTGTATACACGGAACACGACTCAGCGTTCCGGAGAGCACAGAGGAGTAATGGATGAAGGCATGGGAAGCACTACTAGATGAGCATGCAGCGGCCGCGCAGCTCGACCTTTCAGTGGCTTGGCTGCGACGCCGGCGCCTCCAGAAGCAGCCGCCTGCGTACATCAAGATCGGATCCTCAGTTCGTTATCAACCTGAGGATCTCCGGGCGTTCATCGAGTCGCGTCGGATCAATGGCCCAAAGAATGGAGCAAGTCGTGAATAGAGAACAATTGACGACCGCGCTGGCCGAGAGCCGCTACATCACGAAGCAAGGGAAGGCGCGTCGTTACAGTTTAGGAGACGTTTGCCAAGCCCGTGCAATGGGTCTACTTTTAGCCGTCTATGGTATAGGCCCCGACGCTGCTCGCCGTCTTGCTTGGGGCATGACGTGCGCCATGCGCGAAATAGCCGAAGCGCACTCGCAGGACCGAGAAATAGACATGTCGCTACTAGTCGTGCGGTGGCCGACGCCGACAGGGGTTAGCGAGACTTACGGCTCGCACGGCATCAAAGGTGAGGAACTCGCCACGTTCGTGTCGGACATTGTCTGGCCGCCTCAATTTGGCATGTTCTGCATCACACGTCAACAACTCTCCAGCGAGGTCGTTGTGCTTTGTTTGGACTTCTTGAAATACAAGCAAAAGGAGGCACGTCGTGATGACGCACCTACAAATTAAGCCGTCCTTCACGGAGCGGCATTTCTCAGTCGGCACTTTAGCCGAATTGTGGAGTTATAGCGAGGATACGGTCACACGTATGTTTGCCGAAGTACCCGGCGTATTGAAAATTGGCACGACCGGCAAGCGCGGCCACCGGCAGCGCATCACGCTACGAATCCCCGAGTCCATCGCCGCGAGGGTGTACGCTGAGAAAACGCGATAGCTTATGCTGACGATCAAACGACGCCACACAAAGACTTGCTCGATCACGGGCAACCGCGCGCTAAACAAGTGCGCCTGTCCGCTGTGGGCATTCGGCGTCGTTAGCGGCAAGCGCGTGCGGAAGGCGCTCGACACGATCAACATCGAGATCGCCACACGCCGCGCGCGGCAACTTGAAGAGGAGATCGAAACAGGCAAAGTCCGCAAGAGCGTCGAGGAGTGCGCGAACGCGTTCCTTGCGGCGAAACAAGAGATCGCACCGGCGAGCTTCCGCAAGTACGACCGCATCCTGCGACGATTTGCCGAGTACGCGCGAACGGCAGGTGTCGTAACGCTCGACCGCTTCACTCTTGAAGACTTGGATGGCTACCGGAACTCCCGGCCCTTGTGCGCGCTATCGTGGGCGAAGGAACTTCAATTGCTTCGCGACTACTTCAAGTTCGCGGTTCGCCGCAAATGGTGCGCCGAGAACATCGCCAAAGACATGTCGATGCCGAGCAACCCGAAGCCCAAACCGCGCGAACCGTACACGCCTGACGAGATCGCAAATATCTTCGCGGCCGCCGAGTCCATCGGGCGCGGTCCCTACGAGCGGCTACGTGCGCGTGCTATCGTCCTCTTGATGCACTTCTATGGCCTTCGCATCTCTGACGTTGCCACGCTCAAGCGCGACCGGATCGAGAACGGCCAATTGTTCTTGCACGCACTCAAGAACGGCGCTGCGATCTGGCTGCCCTTATACGACGAGGTTCGCGATGCGCTCGAAGCGCTGCCGCAACCGAAGGGCGCATCCGGCGAAGTCGACTATTTCTTCTGGACCGGCAACGGTTCCATCGACAGCCTTTTGCGTGGCGTCGAGCGGACCTTGACGGCCGTTTTTCGCAAGAGCAAAGTGAAGGGCGCAACCGCCCATCGGTTTCGCCACACGCTCGCGACAAAGATTCTTGTGAACGGAGGGACCATCGAAGACGCGGCAAACGTCTTAGGTGATAGCCCCGCCGTGGTTCGCAAACACTATGCGAAGTATTCCGCCGAATACCAGCATAGGACGATTGACCTGATGAATCGGGTGCACAACGCCCAATCTGGCACGCCACAGACACACGAAAAAAATCGGGGCGTAAGCCCCGTGTTTTCTTCATTTGGAATGGTGGCCAGGGAGGGAATCGAACCCCCGACACACGGATTTTCAGTCCGTTGCTCTACCAACTGAGCTACCTGGCCACGGGCAAAACTCTATTTTAGCAGGCCCGCCAGTGTTTCGCCAGTTTTCCCCTCGATATCGGCGTGCAAGCTATTACCGTGTGCATCCATAGTGACAATCGCCACGAACCCGTCGACTTCGATGTGCCACATGGCTTCCGGAATCCCAAACTCCATCCAGTGCACGCCCTTCACCTTCCTCATCGTCCGGGCGTAGTACTGCGCCGCGCCGCCGATGCCGTTCAGGTAAACCGCGCCGCATTCCTTCAGCCCCGCCGACGTCTTGGCGCCCATGCCGCCCTTGCCGACCACCGCCTTCACTCCGTAGCGCCGCAGCACTTCCGCCTGGTACGGCTCCTCGCGGCTCGATGTGGTGGGGCCGGCCGCTTTCACCGTCCACTCCTCCCCTTGCTTTAGCATCACCGGACCACAGTGATACAGCACCGCGCCGTTCAAGTCCACCGGCGGCGGATTGTTCATCAAATGCGCGTGCACCGCATCGCGGCCGGTGTAGACATCGCCCTTGATAATCACAACATCGCCGACTGTAAGCTGCCGCATCTGGTCCGATGTCAGCGGCGGCGTCAACACCACCTCTCGGCCCGTGAGCGGGAACCCTTCGGTGCGCGCCATCTTCTCCGCCGGGCGATCCGGATCGCGATAGAGCCATCCGTTGATGGCGCCGGTCTTCGCATCCAGCCGCACTCCAAGCCTGCGGAAGGCCCAGCAATCATAGGCCACGCTTACGAAAAACGAAGCCGGTAAGCGATTCGCCGCCGTCACTTTACAACCGATTAGCGAGGACGCGCCGCCAAAGCCCATGGGGCCTACACCGATCTTGTTGGCCTCCTCCATCACCTCGGCCTCCAGCTTGGCCAGGACCGGATCCGGATTCTGGTCGTCGAGCGTGCGGAACAACTGCTCCTTGGCGAGGAAATAGCCGTGGCCGCGGTCGGAGCCGATGCAGACACCCAGCGCGCCCGGCGCGCAGCCTTGCCCCTGGGCCTGCCACACCGCGTGGAGCAGGCACTTCTTGACGCCCTCCAGATTCCGCCCCGCCTTGCCGAGGTGATCCAATTCCGCGGGCAGCGAGTATTGAATGTTTTTGTTCTCGCACCCGCCCCCTTTCAGGATGAGTTTCACCTCGATTTCGTCGGACTCCCATTGCTCGCAGTGAATGACGGGTGTTTCGTGGCCCAGATTGTCGCCCGAATTCTTGCCGGTGAGCGAATCGACCGAGTTCGGCCGCAGCTTTCCTCGCCGCGTGGCTTCCGCGACCGCTTCGCGAATGGTGCGCTTCAGTTGGATCTGATTCACACCCACCGGCGTATGCACCAGAAAGGTGGGCATACCGGTGTCCTGGCAAATGGGACTCTCGTCGGTGGCCGCCATGTCGATGTTGTTGGCGATGATGTTCAGCGCCTGATCGGCCTGTGTGTCCGGCGTCTCGTGGTCCAGCGCGTGGGCCATGGCTTTGCGAACGTCGGGCGGTAGATTGGTTGAGGTCTGGGTAATGAGCTCAACGAGGCTGTTGAAGAGAAATTCCATTCAACGCTATTTTAACTTGCGCTGTTACGCCGGGTTTAATGCTGGGGTCCGGGCTTCCGAAGAAGATAACGACCCGGCCGTCCTTGTCGATCCGGTTGATCTCAGCGTTCAGCGATTCGCCCGCGTTTTCGGCCAGAAACACCATGGCCGGCATACCGGGCGCAAGTTTGGCCAAAACGGGCGGCGGCGGCTCGATCACCACTTGCAGTTGACCCAGATCGGTGGCGATGCGGAAGACGTCGTCCTCGGCCTTTTTCACATCGGCGCCGGCGTCGCCGCGGCGGTCAAGGACGATGCCGTCGGCCGGCGAATGAATTAGCGTAGACTGCAAGTCGGACTCCACTTCTTCGAGTGCATTCGTCTTGTCCTCCGCCGTCTTCTTTGAGGCTTCGATGTCCCGAATCAAGTCGGTCACGCGGGTGTCGGCGATTTTCTGGCGCGCCTGGGAACTCTCGTACTCCAGCCGGGCCGTCTGGAATTCAGACACTGCTTTCTCATATTTCAAGCGCGGCGTGGCACCCTCCTTGTTCAGGATCGACTCGCGCTGAGCGATGCGGTCCGTGCGGGCGAAGTCGTCCTGCACGCGGGACACCTCGGCACGCGCGCGGGCGGACTCCAACCGCGCAGCGAGCAGTTGGCTCTCCAACGTGTTCACGCGCTCCTGCGCCTTGTCGGCGGCCTCCTTGGCCCGTTCCTTTTCCGCTTCCAGCGACGGGTTCTTGATGCGCGCCAGCAGTTGGCCTTCGAAGACCTCCTCGCCAACTATGACCAGATACTCCTCGATCGTCCCGTCGCTGGGCGCCTTCACTCCGATCACTTCTCGCGCTTCCACCTTGCCTTGTATCGAAAAATCGCTCGATACAGGCTGCTCCTGCTTGACTTGCGGGGGCGGCGGAGGGGGCGGTTGCTGCCGCTTCCACACGGCAAAGGCGCCCGCTAAGGCGGCGGCAAATACCGTGATTCCGCCGAAGAGTGCCCACTTGCCCTTCATACCGCTTTAGGCGCGTTCGAGATATTCGCCGGTTGAGGTGGAGACGCGGATCACCTCGCCTTCGTTGATGAAGGCGGGGACCTGGACAACCAGTCCGGATTCCATCTTGGCCGGTTTGCCGACGTTGGAAACCGTGGCGCCTTTCAAGCCGGGCTCGGTCTCAATGACTTTCATTTCCACCGCGGCGGGCAACTCCACGCCGATCGGCTTTTCTTCGTAGAACTCGATCTTCACCTTGAGGTTTGGAGTGAGGTACTGCGCGGCGTCGCCGAGCACGTCATCGTCGAACTCGTACTGCTCGTACGTCTCGGTGTTCATGAAATGGTAGGTATCGGTCTCCTTGTACAGAAATTCGACCTCCACTTCGTCGAGCATCACCTTCTCCACGCGGTCTTCCGAGGCGAAGCGATGTTCGAACATCGCGCCGGAGCGCAGGTTGCGCATCTTGACCTGGACGAAGGCCCGCAGGTTGCCTGGCGTTCGGTGGGTGAAATTAAAAATGCTATGAAGTTCATTGTTGAACTTGATCACCATGCCGGGGCGCAGGGAGGTGGCGTTGATCATGCTTGAGAGAAACTCCTAAATTCGACAGTATTTTGCCTCATTTTACCAGATCACACCGAGGCCCGGCCTGTCGTATGATGAGAGACTCTATGCTCCCTGAGAAGATCCTGGAAGGCCTGACATTCGACGATGTTCTGCTGCTGCCGTCGCGCAGCGGCGTGTTGCCGGCGACGGCCGACGCCCGGACACAGCTTTCGCGCAATATTCCGCTGAACATCCCGATCGTTTCGGCGGCAATGGACACGGTGACTGAGTCGCATCTTGCCATCGCACTGGCCCAGCAGGGCGGCATCGGCATCATTCATCGCAACATGTCCATCGAGCGCCAGTGCGAAGAAGTGGACAAAGTGAAGCGCTCGGAAAGCGGCATGATCGTGGACCCCGTGACCATCCGGCCCGATCAGCCGATCAACGACGCGCTGGACCTGATGAAGCGATTTCGAATCTCCGGCGTGCCCGTGACGACACCGGACCGCAAACTGGTCGGAATTCTGACGAATCGCGACCTGCGGTTCGAGACCAACTTTACTATGCCGGTCTCAACCCGCATGACACAGGGCCGCGAAAATCTGATCACCGTTCCCGTCGGTACGACGCTTGAGGACGCCGAACAGATTTTGCACAAGCATCGCGTCGAGAAACTGCTGGTGGTGGACGACTCGTACACCTTGAAGGGTCTCATCACCGTTAAGGACATTCAGAAGAAGTTGAAATACCCCAACGCGGCCAAGGACACGCAAGGCCGCCTGCGTTGCGGCGCGGCGGTTGGCTCCACCCGGGATTACCTGGAACGCGCGCAGGAACTGGTGAAGCGCAAGGTCGACGTGATTGCGATCGACTCGGCGCACGGCCACCACGAAGGCGTCCTGGAAGCGGTCCGGGCGATCAAGAACGCACTGCCGAACATCGATCTGCTGGCCGGCAACGTCGCGACGTATGAAGGCGCTCGCGACCTGATCGAACTGGGCGTGGACGGAATAAAGGTCGGCATAGGGCCGGGTTCGATCTGCACCACCCGCGTGGTCAGCGGCGCGGGCGTGCCGCAGATCACGGCGATCACCGAAGCGGCGAAAGCCTGCCGGGAGGCCGGTGTACCGCTTATCTCCGATGGCGGAATCAAATACTCCGGCGACGTGACCAAGGCGATCGCAGCCGGCGCGGATTCGGTGATGATCGGAAGCCTGCTGGCCGGCGTGGAGGAGAGTCCCGGCGAGACGATCCTGTTCCAGGGCCGCACATTCAAGAGCTATCGCGGCATGGGTTCGCTGGGCGCGATGACGGGCACGTCGTCGGACCGCTACACCGGGCAGGACGGCTCGTCCGGAAAACTGGTACCGGAGGGCATCGAAGGCCGAGTACCATACAAAGGAATGCTGGCAGACCTAGTGTTCCAACTCGTGGGCGGCCTGCGGGCGGGCATGGGCTACACAGGCTGCGGCACCATCGCCGAACTCCAATCGAACTCAAAATTCCTGAAGATATCGCCTGCCGGTCTGCGCGAAAGCCACGTGCACGACGTCATCATCACCAAGGAAGCGCCGAACTATCGCGTGGAATAGCGATAATCGAAGTTGGGAATCGCCGCCGATTTTGTGTTGATCGTTTTGGCCGGATTGGCCGGAGGAATTCTCGCGAGGCTCCTCCGGCTGCCGCTGCTGGCCGGGTACGTCGTCGCCGGGGTTGTGGTGGGGCCGCACACGGCGGGACCCTCCGTCACGCAGATTAAAGACATCGGAACCTTGGCCGAAATCGGGGCCGCGATGATCACATTGGGAACGCCGCATCTTGGATATCCCTATTTGCCCGTGGATGAGCTGGTACAAGGGTGAACCCAGTTAGGGATATGCGGAGCAACTTGAAATACGACCCGCTGCTGGGTGATTTCGGAGTTAGGTCGGATTTTCTTGGGGCTCTGCGCGCCGATTGGCGCCGTTCCGACTTTGGGAACAAGTTTCTTGCGGCCGCAGGCCGCTCCTGCAGTACAAGAGTGCGATCCATTCCGCCTTATGGCGAAAACGGATGTCGCGTGATCAATCCGTACAGCGATGGCGTTGTTTGCGAGGACAGCGCCGGTCTCTATTATCCCGACAGCGGGATTGGTCCAACAACCCAGTACCTTGACACATTTGGAACATTCCAGCATGCCGCCAACATTGGCCCCCCGTGTTTCAAGGTCCTGTGCGGCGGCACCTCGCACGATCCAATCTCGTCTCCAAGTCCTAGTTCGCTTTTGTTCGCGCAGATTAAGGAGTTTATCCTTGCACTTCCCTAAATGCATCCTCCTCACAGTTGTCGTGTTCAGCACATTGATCAAAGTCCGCGCGCAGCCGCCGGGCGCCCCGGACCATCTCAGAGAAGAGGGTTCCCTTCGGCGGTTCGTCCGGGACTATCTGGCTGCCGGAGCACCTATTTCGAAGCCGATCTGGCCCGGTACTCCGGAAGTCGTCGTGCAGCCAGGCGACGTGTTCGGATATATACTGGCCCGTCACGAGTGGGTACAGGAGGCGACGATCGAGGAAATAATTCGACTCTCGGCGTTACCGAACCCTCCCGCGCCGCAACTACTCCAGTTGGCAGCCGCGCTAGCACACACTGGCAGTGTCCGCGCGTTCGAAGCAATCCAACAACACCTTCGAGCCCATCCAAAGTATGTCCCCTTGGTCAAGGGATGCCTAGTTGGGAGCAATCAGGCCAGGGTAGGTGCACCGTTTGGGGCACTCTATCTAGGCTTGCAGTCCGACGTTCTGTTTATTCGGGATTTCGCGCGGGAACGCGTTCAAGAGATGGCTAGGTTCGCGGGGGCGACGGAGCAATTCCAACACGAATGGGCCAACGGACTCCTCGCGCGATACGGACGTCCGCCAACGGATGCCGAGATTCTGGCCGATCCGGTGGCCGAAGAGGTCCGCTTGGCCAATCCCGGCCTGTCGCTATCCATCATCCCCCGCGCCAGGGAATTGGCGCGCGAAGCCGCGGAAGGAGCACGCCCCGCCAAACCCTGACCGAGCGCAGGAGGAAGCGCCGAACTATCGCGTGGAATAGCTATAGTGAAAGTTGGGAATAGCTGCCGATTTCGTCTTAATCGTTCTGGCGGGGTTGGCCGGAGGAGTTCTCGCGCGGCTGCTTAGGTTGCCTCTACTGGCCGGCTACGTCGTTGCGGGCGTGGTGGTGGGGCCGCACACGGCGGGACCCACTGTCACGCAGATAAAAGACATCGAAACGCTGGCCGAAATCGGTGTCGCGCTGCTGCTGTTTTCGATTGGCCTGGAGGTTTCGTTCCGCGATCTGCGCCCGGTGCGCGCCGTGGCGGTCGGGGGAGGAGCAATCCAGTTGGTGGTGACGATCACGGCCGGGGCACTGGCCGCGCAGTGGGCCCTCGCCGCCGGGCAAGCGGAGTCGATCTGGTTCGGCGCGATGATTTCGGTGTCGAGTACGATGGTCGTCCTGAAAATGATTGCGGCGGGAGGATATCTCTCCACGCTCGCAAGCCGCGTGATGATCGGCATACTCGTAGTGCAGGATCTGGCTGTGATTCCGCTGTTGATCGTTCTGCCCCAGTTGATGACTCCGGACGGACTGGCGGGCCGGCTGGCGCAATCGATGGGCCTGGCGGCCGCCTTGGTGGCTGCCACCTACGGCGTTGGCAACTATCTGCTGCCGCCGTTACTGCGGCGAATTCTCGGTTGGGGATCGCGCGAACTCTTTCTGGTTGCCATTGTGGCGGTGGGCGTGGGCGTCGGGGCCGCGATGCACGCGGCCGGTTTCTCGTTCGCCCTCGGCGCCTTTGTCGCGGGACTTGTGCTCAGCGAATCCGAATTCAGTCATCAGGCACTCAGCGATGTCGTGCCGCTGCGTGACATCTTCGGTCTTCTGTTCTTCGTCTCGGTCGGAATGCTATTCGATCCGGCGTACGCGATCGCGAATTGGCAACTCATATTCGTCGCGGTGCTGGCCGTGGTCGCAGGTAAAGCTGTCATTCTCGGCGCCATCGTACGCGGCTTCGGCTACCGGAACATGGCGCCGTGGATCGCCGGCCTCGGCTTGTCGCAGGTGGGCGAATTCTCCTTCGTGCTGGCGCGGGCGGGCTTGCAGTCCGGGCAGGTATCGAAGCCGGTCTACGATCTGGTCCTGACGATCACGGTGCTATCGATGGCCGCGGCGCCGCTGATCTCCGGTCTCGCGGTGCCGCTTGGACGCCGTTTCCAGCGGCGGGAAACGGGAGACCCAGCCGTCGTGGAAGCCCGCGGGCATGTGGTGGTGGGTGGGTTCGGGCGCGCCGGGCGCGCGGTGGCCCGCGCGTTGCGGGAGGCGGGCGCCGAATTCATCGTGGTCGAGTCGAACTACGTCCTCGTCGCCGGGATCAAGGCGGAGGGGTATACGGCGCTCTGGGGCGATCTCTCGCAGCCGGAGATTCTACATGCGGCCGGTATCGACAAGGCGAAGTTGCTCCTGCTCACCATGCCGGATCCGAATGCCGTGAACCTTGCCGTCGAACGGGCGCGGGCGAAGAATCCGAATGTCGTTGTTGTCGCGCGCAGCGCCAAGGCGTCCCATCTCGGCACGCTCCGGGAGCTTGGTGTCACGGCGGCCGTGCAACCGGAATTTGAGGGCGGCCTGGAGATGGTCCGGCAAGGCCTCACCTGGTGCGGCTACGGCGGGGAAGCGGCGGCTTCGATTACCGATGGCATTCGCAGGGAGTTATACGCTAACGAATTCGAAGAACGCCCCTCAGGGCTTTTCGTACTCAAACCGGATCACCTTGCCCCGGACGACAAAGCATAGATAGTGTTCCCAGAACAGCCGGATCCGCGGCGTCAGGTTGATCAACGCTTCCCAGCCGAGGAAACGCCACAACGCTAACAGTTTGACGTAGATCCGCACCTCTTGAAAACGGACCTCGGTGTAGTAGCCGTATCCCGCGTTGTCGTCGCCGAAGTATCGGAACGAGTAGCTATTCAGGTGCCACCTGTGCGTTGGATCGCACCAGGAGCTGAAGTCGGTGTAGTGGGGCGTCTCCATCACCAGCCGGCCGCCGGGTCGCAGAATCCGGTGAATCTCCGCCATGGTCGCCATGACGTCGCCCACGTGTTCGATCACGTGGATCAGCCGGACCTCGTCGAACGAGCCCGCCTCCACCGGCCAGGGAAAGCGGTCGAGGTCCCAGACAATGTCCGCCGCCGCATCGGGAAGCCGGTCGATTCCTACCGAGCCGGGGTATTTGTTGACTCCGCAACCAACGTCGAGGATCTTGGGCACTTCGATATATGATACCGGCGGCCGGTCGGTTCTTGAAACGAATGGCGCTTGTTTTTCGTATCATTCGGGTAATGAGACTCCGATTGATCGTATGGCATGCGGTTTGTGCGGCCCAAGCGCAGACCATCGAGCAGGTATGGACAAGGCCCGACGCCTGCATACGCGGCAAGGAGACGGCCTTCGCGATCTTCGGCGCGGGTTTTGACCCGAAGACCGTGTCGGCCCGCTACACGGGCGAAGGCGGCTGCGCGAAAGGTTGCGACCTGGCCCTGGACGAGAAACGCTCGGCGGGCGCCCTCACCGGCCGTGTGCGGATCGACGCCGTGGGGGATTACACCGTGGAGGTTCGCAACGGAAGCGGCAAGCCCTCCACTCCCGTTCGCTTCTGTTCCGTGACCACTCCCAAGATCGCGCAGGTGTTCACGCGGCCGGACCCGCCGCTGGCCGGCCATAAGGTTGAGTTTTTGATCGCCGGCAGCGGATTTGATACCGACACCGTGACCGTCACGCTGAACAACATTCCCATGGCCACGCGATCCAAGACCAGCGGCTCCATCGCCGCCGATGCCGTCGTCTCCAACCCCGGCGATCACACGATTTCCGTTATGAACACGGGCGATCCGAACGTGGCTACCCACACGCTTCGAGTCCCGGTGCCTCGAATCCTGGCGTTCGTCGCCAGTCCCCACATGGTCACGAAGGAAGTGCCTTTCACGTTTGTGCTCAGCGGCGTGAACCTGGCCCCGGAGCAAACGAAGCTCCTACTGTTCCGGCCGGCCGACTGCCAGAACGGATGCCCACCGGACAACTTGGAGATCCTGCAGAGTTCGTCCTCGCTGCTCACGGGCCGGATGACGGTCCGGACGCCCGGACAATTCGCCATTGGAGTGCAAAGCGCCGGAACGGCCTCGGCGCTGCATCCGGAATTGTTGATGGTGCGGTAGGTTTACGCCAGCAATTCCGCCATCGCGTCGATGGCGAAGTCCGCTTGCTCCGCCGTCAGAACCAGCGGCGGGCACAGGCGGATTGTCCGCGCGCCGCAACCCAGGATCAGCACGCCGCGGCGGAACATCTCCTGCACCAGCCGGTTCCGCTGTTCGGCGGTGGTCAGTTCCACGCCGATCATCAAACCCAGGCCGCGGACGTCGCGAACCGAAGCGAACCTGGCCGGCCAGCCGCTCATACGGTCCAGCATGTGGCGGCCCACCTCTGTCGCGTTGGCCAGCAGCGACTCCTCCAGCAGCGCGATGGTCGTCAACGCGGATTGAATCGCCACCGGGTTCCCGCCAAACGTGGACGCGTGGGCGCCCGGCGGCCAGTTCATGACCTCGGCCCGGGCCACAATCGCGCCAAGCGGAAGGCCGCTCGCAATCCCTTTTGCGATCGCCAGGATGTCCGGCTCGAAGCCGAAGTGTTCGCTGGCGAACATGCGGCCCGTGCGGCCCATGCCGCTCTGCACCTCGTCGGCGATCAGCAGCATGCCGTGCGCGCGGGCAACGGCGGTTAATGCGTCGAAGAATTTTTTCGGCGGGATCACGTAGCCGCCCTCTCCTTGCACCGGTTCCACGACGATCGCGGCGACTTCGTCCGCCGGCAGAATCGTTTGAATCAAACGGTCTTCGATAACCCGTACGCATTCCACGCCGCAAGTCTCGCGCTGCTTACCGTAGGCGCAATCCAGGCAGTTGGCGTAGGGGATGTGGGTGACGCCGGGCATCAGCGGCCCAAAGCCGCGCCGCTGCACCGCTTTCGAAGAGGTCAGCGACAGCGCCCCTTGCGTGCGTCCGTGAAACGAGTTGAAGAACGCGATGAACTTGTCGCCGCCCGTGTGGTACTTCGCGAGTTTCATAGCGGCCTCAATAGCCTCGGCGCCGCTATTGCCGAAAAACACGCGGCGCGGTCCTCCACCCGGCGCCAGCGCCGCCAGTTTTTCGGCCAGCGCAACCATGTTTTCGTAGTAGAAATCGGTCCCGCTCATGTGGATGAGCGTTTCGGCTTGCCCGCGAATCGCCTCCACTACCCGCGGGTGGCAGTGCCCCGTGGCGGCCACGGCGATGCCGGCATTCATGTCGAGGAAACGGTTCCCGTCGACATCGGTGATGGTTGCGCCTTCGCCCCGCGCGGCGACGAGCGGGTAGTCACGCGTATAGGAGGGCGAAATAACGGCCTGGTCGCGAGCGATAATCGCGGATGCGATTGGGCCGGGAAGCGAAGTCCTGAGAGAGGGAAGCTGGGTAGACATAGAGGCTCCTTGAAATCATCGGTGCGTAGCGGGCGGCGCACGGATCAATCGGAGCCGAACAACGACGGACGGGCGGAAGCCGGGGAGATTGCCGTCATGACCTGAGGATAACTGAAACCGGAGCCAGTGCGGAAACGGCGATTGACAGAGAGGTGGCGGTTTTGATAGTGCTCGTGAACCCATGTTCATTCGTCTCAGCTTTTTCCTGGCGGTTGCCGCGTACGCGCAGTCGACAGCAGGCCAGATCACCGGCCTCGTCACCGACGCCACGGGTGCGGCTGTGCCCGGCGCCGCTCTGGAGGTTCAAAACGTCGACACCGGCATCTCTCATACCGGCCAGACGAACGAGCAGGGCGCCTACCGGTTCCCGTTCTTGGCGCCGGGGGTCTATCGCGTGCGGGTGGAAAAGCAGGGGTTTCGCGCGGTGAATCGCTCCAACGTGCGGCTGCAGGTGGACCAGGTGGCGCAACTCGATTTCGCCCTGGAAGTTGGCAGCGCATCGGAAGCGATTACGGTGGAAGCCGCGGCGCCGTTGCTGGAACAATCCACGTCCGCGCTCGGGCAGGTAATTGACAACTCGAAGATTTCGAACATCCCGCTGAACGGCCGCAGTTCGTTCCGCCTTGTGCAATTGACTCCAGGAGTATTGAATGCGCCAAGCGCCAATGGACAGTTCGGCGACATACCGGTGAACACCATGGATGAGAGCATCATCTCGATCAACGGCGGACGGAACAAGACGAACGAGATCATGATCGATGGCGTGCCCAGCACCACCGGCTTTGTTAACGTCATGACGACGATTCCCTCCGTGGACGCCACCGAAGAGTTCAAGGTGCAGAGCAGCAACCTTTCGGCTGAGTGGGGCCGGTTTGGCGGCGGCGTCATCAACGTGTCGACAAAGTCGGGAACAAACGAGTTTCACGGCACACTCTTCGAGTTCTTGCGCAATTCCGTCCTGGACTCCAACGAGTTCTTCAACAAAGGCGCCGGGCGCGCCATTCCGCCGTTCCGCATGAACCAGTATGGATTCGCTCTTGGTGGCCCCGTAGTAAAGAACCGGACCTTTTTCTTCGCCGACGTGCAGGGAACCAAGTGGCGCAAGGGCGACATATTTATCGCAAGCCTTCCGACGGCGCTGCAGCGCGCCGGCGATTTCTCGCAGACCTTGACAGCCGCCAATCAACGAATTCTTGTCTACGATCCGCAGACTACACGCGACAATCCGGCCGTACCCGGCCGCCTGGTTCGCGACGCATTCCCCGGCAATGTGGTTCCGGCCGCGCGAATCGATCCTGTCGTACGCCGCATGATGACGTTTTTTCCGCAGCCCAACGCGACGGGTGTTCCGCTCACGCAGGCGAACAATTTTGTGAGCAACGCGCCGCGGAAGATCGACCAGATCAACTACAGCGCCCGGGGCGACCACAACGTCAGTTCGTCGCACCGGGTGTTTGGCCGCTTCTCCGTGCTGCGCAGCACGATTTTTCAACCGGATAGCTTTGGCAACGCCGCGACGTCGGGGCCGGGAGCGAACGGTAACCTGAATCTTTACAACTATTCGGCGTCGCTCGACAATACCGTGACGCTCACACCGACTGCGATTCTGACCGTTCGCTATGGATTCGCCCGGTTCTATTGGGGCCGGCCGACGCGCAGTTTCGGCTTCAACCAGACGGAACTGGGTCTTCCACAGTCTCTGGTGGGGCAGTTTCAGTCCCACCGTGAACGTGGAAGGTTTCGCTTCCATGTCCGGCAGCTCGGTTTTGTTCACGGGGCAGGACACCCACAGTCTGCTGGCCTCCCTAAGCAAGGTTCGAGCCAACCATACCCTTAAAATGGGCTTCGATGGCCGCCTTCGCCGGCTGAACCGCGCAAGCGTCACGGCGGGAGGCGGGCGGTACAACTTTACGCGGGCCTTTACGCAAGGACCGGATCCCAATCAGGCTGCGATTACCGCGGGCTCCGGTATGGCGAGTTTTCTACTCGGCGTCCCCCAAACGGGCGACGCGAATATCGGCGCCGCCGTTGCTCTGCAAAACTTCTATTTCGCGGGTTACCTGCAGGATGACCTTCGCGTGTCGAGCAAGCTGACAGTCAACGTGGGTCTGCGATACGAGGTCGAAAGCCCTTACACGGAGCGGTACAACCAGCTCAACTATTTCGACTTCGGCCTGGCAAGTCCCCTGCGCGGCCAGCCCCTGACGGGCGGCCTGATTTTCGCCAAGGACGGCAGCCGCACGACCTTCCGCTCCGACAGGAATAACTTCGCTCCCAGATTCGGATTCGCCTACAGCGCCCAGAGGAAAACCGTTGTGCGCGGAGGGTTCGGGTTTTTCTATTCGCCCCTCGAAACGTCGAACAGCGATACCGGTTTTAGCCCGAGTGACGGATTCAGTTCGGCAACCCCGATGATCTCAACCCTCGACGGCGTGCGCCCGTTGCGCTCGGTCGGCAATCCGTTTCCGGAAGGCCTAATCAGGCCGGCCGGGAGTTCGTTGGGAGCCGCGACGTTCCTTGGCCAGACGATAAACGTCTGGATGAACTCGCCCACCACGCCGATCGTGTACCAGTGGAATTTAGATATACAGCGCGAACTTCCGAAGGCGTTTCTGCTGGACCTTGCTTACACCGCGAGCCACGGTTCGCATTTGACGCAGGGCCGGGATTTTAACGCGCTGGATCCGTCGTTCCTCGCGTTGGGGACCGGACTGCAAGCCTTGGTCGACAATCCGTTCGCCGGGCAGGTGCCTACCGGACCGCTCGCCCAGCCGCGCATCGCCCGGCGTCAGACCCTGCTGCCGCGCCCGCAGTTTGGCGGCGTAATGGTGATCAACGATACGTCCGCGAACTCCACCTACCACGCGATGAACCTAAAGATGGAAAAGCGGTACCGCGCCGGGGCGGGCTTCCTGATGGCCTACACATGGTCGAAGCTGATCTCCGACGCAAGGAACGGCTTACCCACTCTAGATAACAATCAGAACGCAGGATTGAATCCCGGCGTGCAGAACTGGTACGACTTGCGATCGGAGCGCTCCGTCTCCGAGCTGGATGTCGCTCATACGCTCACGCTCAGCTATGTCGCTGAGCTGCCGTTCGGAAAAAACAAGCAGTTTTTCGCCGGCGCGCGGGGAATGGCCGGCAAGATTGTGGATGGCTGGCAGGTGAGCGGCGTCACCGCCTGGCGATCCGGATTTCCGCTGAACTTCAGCGCCCCAATCACCGGTGGCGGCAATCGCCCAAACAGCGCCGGGAGATCGGCCAGGATCTCCGATCACGCTTCGCGCGCCAGTTCTCTCCGGCGCTGGTTCGATACTACGGCGTTTACGGTTCCGCCGCCGTTTTCGTTCGGAAATACCGGGCGCAATTTGACCGACGTGCGCGGCCCCCGTCTGTTCAACTGGGACGTCTCGCTCGCCAAGACCACAACGATTACCGAGCGTGTGCGATTACAGTTTCGCGCCGAGTCGTTCAACGTCATGAACCGCCCAAATTTCTTCCTTCCCGTGACCAACGCCGTGAATGTTCAGTTTGGACAAATTAACGCGACAATCGGAAATCCACGCATCAATCAGTTGGCGATGAAGCTGCTATTTTAAGGCGCAGCGCCCGCGCCTCCGCCAGCATGAACCGGGCGGCGTCCTCGGGTCCGGCGGGAGCGGGCACAGGCGCGTCTGGATCGCCGAGACCGGTGTCCTTGTACCGGCGCAGGCGTTCCGTCATCAGGTCTCGAATCTCATTGGCGTTGTCCACGCCAGCGAACCGCGCGATGTTCGCCGTGCCCAACTGTTCGGACCCACCGCCGCCCGCGCTGGTCACCACCACGTCGCCAAGCCCAAAGACTCTTTGCAGCGGACCTACGTTGACTCGGATCTCCTGGATGTTCGCGAAAGTCATGGTGAGTTCCCGCACACTCCAAATTCCGCAGCGGGTGCGCAGGCTGCGGTCGGTGACGATGTACCACCGCATCTCGTAGTCCAGGCGCAGGCGAAAATAGCCGGCTGTCACGATGGCAGCAAATGCGAACACCGAGAATGCAACCGCCGATGCGTATACCGCCGCCGCCGCCGGAGACGGCTCTTTCTTGGAAAACAGCGGCAGGACGAACATCAGAGCCAGAACGAAACCGAGCGCGGCGCGCCCTAGCAGGAACTGGGCCAGTATCCACTTGTAATAGTTGCGGCCGGCGCGGAAGATCTGAATGGACTCCGGCGTGCCCTCGGGAGGCTGAGGCTGGGGTGGGACCCGCAGAAACCGCAGGAGCCACGACTTTACGATCTCATGCATTCCCGCGTCTCTCCAACGTCTCCCGAATGGCTCTTAGTTCGGCGGCCACGTCGCGGAGAGTGGCGGCTAGATCGCTCTCGGGCGGCGCCGCTCGGTGGGGGTCCTTGGCGCCGCGCATGCGCGAGTAGAGGAAATCTCGCATGCCTTCGCAATCCACGATTCCTTCAAGCGTCAGGTTTCCCATCGTTCCTCCACCCGCCGTCTGAATGATGATTCGCGCCAAGCCGAGCCAGCGCTCGATGATGTTCGACTGGAGGTGAATATCCTGAATCCGCGCGTAGTTGACCACGGTTTCCTGGCGGAACAGGATGCCCCAGCCCATCCGAATGCCCTCGGCGTCGAACCGGTAGTGCATCGTGTAGTACTTGAAGTAGAGGAGCAGGATTGTGACCGGGAACGCCGGGCCTGAAAGGATCGAGGTCCAGATGTAATAGGACCAGAGCTTCTCGCTCGGCCGCACAATCGACGCGATTCTGACCGGGATCGGTTCCACGATCCATCGACGATAGCACTTTAGGCGAAGCGCTGTCCCTGGGGCGTGGCCGTTTTTCCCGCCTTGGCTGGGTGGGTGTGAAGATGGATTCCCCAGGCCGTCATCGCCATTCCTGCGGCGAGTAATAACCAGGCTCCAATGGGGATTCGCATCAAGGTCTCTACTTCTCTAGACGCAAAAGCCTCAAAGAAGGATGTTTTATTCCCGGAAGACTTAACCCCACATTTCCGTTTTGAGCCGCGCGTGCGAATCTCCCGGATGCTCGTCC
>VFZO01000112.1 GCA_016871155.1 Acidobacteriota bacterium
TGTCACCCATTGGGTGCTGTCCTCCGCAGGGGTCTTCGCTGCCTTCAAACCCCTATGGATATTGATGCGGACGAGCATCCGGGAGATTCGCACGCGCGGCTCAAAACGGAAATGTGGGTTGAACACGGAGTCTCCCGCACCTACGTTTTGCGGCAGGTGAACATCGACATCGCGCCCGGAGAATTCGTTTCGATCATGGGACCGTCGGGCGCCGGCAAGTCCACGCTGCTCCATATTCTGGGTATGCACGACATGGCCTGGCGCGGCGAGTACTGGCTGCTGGACAAGCCCATTCATTCCTTGAGCAAAAAGGACCGGATGGAGCTGTATAAGGCCCACTTCGGCTTCGTGTTTCAAAGCTACCATTTGCTCGACAACCTGACGGTCTACGAGAATCTGGAAGTGCCGCTGACGTACCGGAACATCAAGCGGCAGGAACGCGAGAGCATCGTGGCGGATGTGCTGGATCGCTTTCAGATCGTCGGGAAGAAAGACCTGTTTCCGAATCAGCTCAGCGGCGGCCAGCAGCAACTGGTCGGCGTGGCCAGGGCGATCGTAAGCAACCCGCGCATCATCCTTGCCGACGAACCGACCGGGAATCTCCACTCCTCTCAAGGCGAGGAGATCATGGAGCTATTCAAGAAGCTCAATGCGGAAGGCACGACGATTGTCCAAGTGACGCATAACGAGAAGAACGCATCCTTCGGCAATCGAATTATTCAACTTCGCGACGGCTGGGTGGAATCTCAGTAACCATTTACCGGCCGGAGCGTACTACACGCTGAGAGCACGCTTGCTGCCGATTGAGACAGACGAGCAGTTGATGACGGCGGTTCGCGAAGGGGATACGCACGCGCTGGGTGTCCTCTTCGACCGTCATCACGCTGCGTTGTACCGCTACTTCTTCCGCCTCTCCGGCAGCCCCGCGGCGAGCGAGGATTTGACGCAAGACCTCTTCTTGCGGCTGCTTCGGAAATCGTCGACCTGGGACGCAAGCTCGCGGTTCACAAGCTGGATGTATCGTATCGCCCATAATTCGTTCATCGATGCGGCCCGCCGTGGCAAGTGGGAGACGGAAATGCCGGAACATCAGGAATTCATCGCTGTAGCGACGCACTCCCTCGAACGGGACCAGGAGCACGAGCTTCTGCGCCGCGCCATGCTGGCTCTGCCGCCCGATAAGCGTGAACTGCTGGTTCTAAGCCGCTATCAGGGAATGAAGTACGAGCAGATCGGCGAATTGCTCGGCGTGGAGACGAATACGGTGAAAGTCCGCGTGTTCCGGGCGTTGGGCCAGCTTCGGGAGATTTACATGAAGATGTCCGCCGCGCCCGTGTTGGAAGGAGGCACCCGTTGAATCCGAAATGCCAAGAACTGCAAGTGGAGCTCGCCGACTATTTAGCCGGCTCTCCGAGTGCTGGCGTGGAAGCGCATCTGCTGGAGTGCGACTCCTGCCGGGCCAATGTCGCGCTTTGGCACCGAATGGCGGACGTTCCGGTTGCCGCGCCCGCGACGGCGCTGCCGGGCCAGTTCCGCCGTAAACTTACGCCTCCTCGCCGGAGCGTTGCGCCCTGGCTTGCCGCCGCGGCGGCACTGCTGGCCGGGCTGACCGGGTATTGGGCTGGCGGCCGCAACAACGACCTTACGGCTTTGCGGAAGGAGGTTCGAGGCCTGCGCGAGGTCGTCGCCTTGTCGCTGCTCGACCAGCGCTCCGCGAGCGAACGGCTTCGGGGCATTCGGTTTTCGACGGCGATCGAAAACGAGGACCCGGAGGTCGTGGCGGCGCTCACGCGCACGCTGCGGGCCGACCCCAGCGTCGATGTGCGGCTGGCCGCGGCCGACGCGCTCCGGCGGTTCCGGTTGCCTCAATCGACCCGCGAGACCGCGTGGCAGCTTTTGCACTCCGACGATTCGCCGCTCGTGCACATCGCCGCGGTCGACCTGCTTGCGGCGGCACGCGACCCCCGCCTGCCGGCGCTGGCGGCCGAGGCGCGACTTCATCCGAGTGTCATTGAATATCTGCAAGCCGTGCTCTCCAACAAACAGAATCGAGGGAATACTTTCCAATGAAAATGTCAGCTTTCTTATTTCTTGCCGCGTGCCTGGTAAACGCGGAAGAGTTCAACCGCACGATCGAAAAATCGCTGCCGATGCCGCCGAATGGGATCCTGGACGTCTGCAACATCAACGGTTCCATTCGCATCGAGCCGGGTGGCGGCAGCGAGGTCCGTTTCTCCATTCGCGAACACATCGAAGCGCCATCGCGCGAGAAGATGGACGGGGTGAAGCGGGGGACCGATGTCGTCTTTAACCAAGATGGAAATCGCGTAAAGGCCGGCGTAAAGGGGCCATGGTCCGATGTGCCGTGCGGCGAAAAGAGCAGCGGCAGGCGGCGCTGGGAGAGCGGCAGAGGTATCGAAATCGTCCATGAGATGACGATTCAAGCCCCTCGCGACGTGCGATTTGAGATCTCCACAGTCAACGGCGGCGTGGAGTTAAAGGATTCGCGGGGCGACTATCAGTTGAAGACTGTGAACGGTTCGGTGAAGCTGACCGACGCTGAAGGCAGTGGCAGCGTGACCACAGTGAACGGATCGGTCACCGCCGTGTATCGTAACAACCCGCGCAGCGATTCGCAGTTCAAGACCGTGAATGGCAAAGTAGAGCTCTACCTGCAGCCTGGATTGAACGCCGAGTTCCACATGAAGACCGTTAACGGCTCGGCCTACACGGATTTCGACATGACGCCGATTGGCACAGAGTTCACAACACGCAGCACGAATAGCAACACCCCTGGGAAAATCGTTTACAAACGCGGCAACGCGATCGCCCTGCGCGCCGGGAACGGCGGCGCGAAGCTAACGGCCGAGACGGTCAATGGGAGCGTCCTTCTGCACTCCCTGGCCAAGGGGCGTCCCTAGATGCGGGCCGTGTTCCTACTCGCCGTGCTGCCCGCATTCGCGGAACGCATTACGGTACCGCTGCGGGATCCGGGCCGGCCGGCTCACGTCCGGTTCCAAACCGTCAACGGCTCCATTTCCGTTAAGACCCACGCGGGAAGGGAGGTGATCATCGATTCGGACGCCGCTCTGCCTTCGACGAAGGAGGGCCGGAATGGGATGAAGCAGATTCTGTTGGGCCACGGCGGCGTGACGATCGAGGAAGAGAACAACACGGTCACGATTAAGCCGGACCATGCGGGTGGTGGCAGCTTCACTGTGCTGGTGCCCGGCGGCAGCTCGGTAAATCTCAAGAGCGTGAATGCGAAGGAGATTCGTGTGGAAGGCCTGGACGGAGAAGTGAACGCCGAGACCGTGAATGGCTCGGTCATTCTGCTGGACGTTTCCGGACCGGTTGTCGCCCATGCTCTGAACGGCAAACTGACCGCCAATCTCAAACGGATGCCGGAGGGCAAGCCGATGTCTTTCAGCACTCTGAACGGCCGCATAGACGTCACGCTGCCCGCGTCCGCAAAGGCGGACCTGAAACTGACGAGTCAGTACGGCGACATCTTCAGCGACTTCGAGATGCAATTGTCGAGCACCGCTTCGCGGAGCGAATCGAACCGGGAGAACGGGCCGAAGTACAAGTTAAAGGTGGAGCGCTCCGTTATCGGCAAGATCAACGGCGGCGGCGCGGAGGTAAGTTTCCGCACGCTGAACGGTCCCATTTACATCCATCGCGGCAACTGACGCCGAAGGCGGTGCATAATGGGCTTTTAACCATGGTGCACCGCTTTCTGCTTTTCCTTGCCGCGCTTTCGTTAGGCGCCGCCGAACTTCGCGTAATGACGTTCAACGTCCGCTATCCGAACCCCAAAGACGGCGAAGACGCGTGGGAGAAACGCCGCGATCTGCTCGTCGAGACGATCAAGAAAGCCAAGCCAGACCTGATGGGCACACAGGAGCTCTTTCACGAACAGGGAGAGTTCATCGTTGGCCAACTGCCGGAGTACGCATGGTTCGGCGTCAGCCGGCGTGGCAACAAAGAAGACGAGCACATGGGCGTCTTCTATCTGGTCTCGCGCCTGAAGCCGGTCGACACTGGCACTTTCTGGCTCTCCGAGACCCCGGACCGTCCGGGTTCGATGTCGTGGGGCGTTACGCTCCCGCGCATTGTCACCTGGGCGATCTTCGAGGATTTGCAAACCAAACGCCGGTTCAGCTACTACAACACGCACTTCGCCCACCGGAAGGAGGACGACGAAGCGCGGCGGAAGTCGGCCGAGCTGATTGCGTCACGTATGCCGAAAGACGGTTCGTTTATTATTACCGGCGACTTCAATTCGCCCTACAACAGCGACGCCTACAAGAAGCTAGTGCCGCCGATGATCGATGTGATGAGTGTGGCGAAAGAGAAAGATGGCCCGCAAGGCACCTTTCACGGGTTCACGGGCACACCGGGCAAGGACCGCATCGACTGGGTCCTGTTCCGCGCGCCGTGGCGGGTGAAGAAGGTCGATGTGCTGACCCGCAATCGCAATGGCCGTTACCCGAGCGACCACTTCCCGGTTCTGGCTATCTTCACCCTCTAAAAAAATGGTTTCGCTCAACTTGCAGTGTTCCGCGGAGCAGAAGGATACATTGCTCGCCGCGCTTTGGGAGGCCGGCACGCAGGGCGTTACCGAGATCGACCTTCCCGGGAATCGCGCCGAACTGCGCGCGTTTTTCGAGTCGGCCGTCGACGATGCCGAGTTCGCCGAGTTCATGCCGCGCTGGGCTGATGAGCCGGAGGTAGACTGGGCCGCGGAGACACGGGCCGCCTGGCCGGCGCTCGAAGTCGGAACGAAGTGGTTTGTCGTGCCGCCTTGGAACGAGGATGCCACGCCTCCCGGCCGTCTTCGCCTCGTCATAAATCCAGGTGTGGGTTTCGGCACCGGCCGGGACCTTACGACGCAACTCTGCCTGGAGGCTCTCGAACGCGAGCACCGGCCCGGCGACCGCGTGCTGGATTTTGGCACCGGCTCGGGAATTCTGGCGTTCGCCGCGCACTCGCTCGGATCGCCGGTTTTCGCCTGCGATATCGACGAGGAAGCTGTCCGGGCGGCGAAGCTCGATTTGCCCGCGGAGATCGGACTTTTCACCGGTTCGATCCGGTCGGTGAAGGACCAGTGCATCGACCTGCTGCTTGCGAATCTCAACGCCGAGACGATTACGAATCACGCCGCCGAGATCCGCCGCGTGCTGAAGCCGGGCGGACGCGTGATCATCAGCGGCGTGCCGCCCCGGCACGGAGAGCGGGTGGTCAAGGCATTGACCGCCAATCGACTTCCACCTCGCGAAACGGTCGAGGCGGGCATCTGGCTGCGCATCGTCTGTTAAAATTGCGAGCGACATGCGTCGCAGAGATCTTTTCCCCACCCTCGCCGTCCCGGCATTGCTGAACGCGCAGGAGCGCGCCCGTACGGGCGGCCAAGCTACCATCCGCGACTTGGAACTGGTCCGCGTCTCCGGACGGAGGGCCTATGAGGAGGGCGATCAAAAAGGGCAGCATCAAGTGAATCCCTTGCACGTCTATGCGGAGCACCGCCCGGCGGAGTACCGCGAAAAGGTGCGGGCGGCAGGCATGGCGCGCGCCAGCGCTATCTACCTGCACATCACGACGAATGAAGGCGTCGAAGGGTTGTACGGTCCGGTGGACATGGAGGCCGCGGTGGTGGTGCATCGCCAACTCAGACCGTTTCTCAAAGGAATGGACGCACTGGCGGGCGAAACGTTGTGGGACAAGATGTTCCGGCTGAACCGGCACTCGCGCTCAAGTCACTTTATGATGGCGATCAGCGCGGTCGACAATGCGTTGTGGGATCTGCGAGGCCGTTACTTCAACACGCCGGTATACCGGCTGCTGGGCGGCCCGACACGCGGAGCGTGCGAGGCGTATGGAAGCTGCCTGGGCCATAGCGTCGAGCCGGAACGCATGCGCAAGACCGCCGCCGAGTTCAAACGACAGGGGTTCCGTCACCAGAAGTGGTTTATGCCGGTTGGCCCCGGCGACGGTGCGGCGGGGATGGTCAAGAACGTTGAGATGCTGCGTCATCTGCGGGAGGCGGTGGGGCCAGACGTCGACCTGATGTTCGATGCCTTTATGGGCTGGGACCTGAACTACGCCATTCAATGGGCCAAGCAGGTGGAGATGTATCGTCCGCGCTGGATTGAGGAGGCGTTTCACGTCGACAAGCTCGAAAGTTTCGTGGCGCTGCGCAAGGCCACGTCGATTCCGGTTGCAACGGGCGAACACTTCTATGGCCGCTGGGAGGCGAAGCGCTTTCTGGAGGCGGGCGCGATTACCGTCGTGCAGTCCGATCCGGAATGGTGCGGCGGCGTAAGCGAGTTGGTGAAGACCTGTCATATTGCGTCGGCCTACGACGCGCAGGTGATTCCCCACGGTCACAGCGTTCACGCGTCGCTGCATGTCGTGGCCAGCCAGAGCCCAATGACCTGCCCGCTGGTGGAATACCTTATCAGCAAAATGAGCAGCTACTACTGGTTCGAAAAATGGGATCCAAAGCCGGTGGACGGCAAGATCGCCCTGCCGGCGGCGCCAGGCTTTGGTATTGAGATCGACAACTCCAAGGTGGAGGAGCGCACGGTCCTGACGTGGGCCTGATTAGAGACCGGGCCACTGGCCGCGCAATTTGCGCATGCCTTTGAGCCACTTTTCATAGTCGTTCGCCTTGAAGCGAAAATACTCCAACACTTCTGGGTGCGGCAGTACCAGGAACCGCTGGTCGCGGACAGCTTCCATTACCGACTCCGCTACCACCGCCGGTTCAAGAAGCCCGTCCAGTAAAAAGCCCGCGCCCTTTTTCACCGCGCCGTCCAGCAGTTCCGTTTTCACTCCCATCGGGCAGACCGCCGAGACGCGAATGCCCCGATCGTAGTAGGTGACATGCAGCCACTCGGCGAACGCGAGCGCGGCGTGTTTGGTGACCGCGTACGGTGCGGAGCCGATTTGCGTGAGCAGTCCGGCCGCCGAGACGATCTGCACGAAATGGCCGCTGCCGCGTTCCAGCCAACGGGGCAGAAGGGCTCGGGCAGCCCAGACGTGGGCCATCGTATTCACCTTCCAACTCCGCTCCCAATCGCCGTCGTCATCTCCGAACGCGGCTACGCCGGCGTTGGATACGAACACGTCGAACTGCCCGGTGCATAGGGCGCGAACATCGTCCTCCCGCGAGACATCGCAGCGAATATCCGCGCCGGAAAGGTCGGCCGTAACAACGTCCCAGCCGTCCGCGCGGAACCGCTCCGCGATAGCCTTTCCGATGCCGCGTGCGCCGCCTGTGACGGCTATGCGTCCCACTTCTTCAACTCCCACTTGGCAACGGCCTCGCGATGGACTTCGTCAGGACCGTCGGCAAGCCGGAGCGTTCGCGCGTTCGCCCAGTGCCAGGCCAACGGGAAGTCGTCCGAAACGCCCGCGCCGCCATGCGCTTGAATGGCGCGGTCCAACACGCGGAGCGCCACGTTCGGAGCGATCACTTTGATCATCGCGATTTCGGACCGCGCCTCCTTGTTGCCCACCGTGTCCATCATGTGGGCAGCCTTCAGCGTCAGCAGACGCGCCTGTTCGATCTCAATCCGCGAGGTGGCGATATCGGCCATGATCGTCCCTTGTTCGGCCAGCGCCTTGCCGAAGGCGACGCGCCTTTTCACCCGTTTGCACATCAGTTCCAAGGCGCGCTCGGCCACGCCGATTAGCCGCATGCAGTGATGGATGCGGCCCGGGCCAAGACGGCCTTGCGCAATTTCGAATCCCCGCCCTTCGCCGAGAAGCAGGTTGGTGGCCGGCACGCGGACATTTTCGAAAATCAGTTCGCCGTGGCCGTGCGGAGCATGGTCGTAGCCAAAAACGGGCAGGGTCCGGACCACGCGGAGACCGGGCGAATCCATGGGAACCAAAATCATGCTTTGCTGTTTATGTTTCGGCGCCGCGGGATCGGTCTTGCCCATGAAGATCGCGATTGCGCACTTGGGATGTCCCGCGCCGGAGGTCCACCATTTGCGGCCATTCAGAACGTATTCGGCGCCGTCCCGCACAATCGACGATTGAATGTTGGTAGCGTCCGACGAGGCGACGTCCGGTTCCGTCATTGCGAAGCAGGACCGTACTTCCCCATTCATTAGAGGAGTCAGCCATCGCCGCTTGTGCTCCTCGGCGCCGTACTTTATCAACACCTCCATGTTCCCCGTATCCGGCGCCGAACAGTTGAAGGCCTCCGGGCCGATCTCGGACCGGCCCATGATTTCGCATAGCGGTGCGTAATCGAGATTGGAGAGATGTTCCCACAGATTCCACAAGCCGGCGGCGCGCGCCCTGCGTTTCAGATCCTCCATGTCGTAGGACTTTTCGTTCGGGTAGATATGCTCGTCCATGAAGGCCAGCAGCCGCTGGCGCAGTTCCTGGCAACGCTCGGAATATTCGAAGTGCACGGCCAACTAGGTTACCGAAATGTGCGCTCCAACGGATCGGGCAGATGGGCGATTGAGTTGAAAGCAATCATCGACACGTCTCCCTCGTGCACTCGCAGCGTCGTGACAGAGGAGTTGTAGCAGGCGCCGGCCATTCGCATCGCCTTCTCGTCATCGGCACCGAGCAAGGCCGCCAGCAGCAGGCCGATGGGCGTGGCGGAGGTGAAGATGGCAACGTGTTCCTTCGACGCTACGGCGCGTATCGCCTCCATCGCGGAAAGAACCCGAGCCTTGAATTCGATCCACGTCTCGCCTTCAACCGGCAGTTGCCCGGCGTACCAGGTCTTGAACACAGTCACATCGCAGCGGTTCCATTGGCGATGCACTGGCGCCTCATGGGATCGCATCGACCGCAACATTTCTTCGTACTCCTGCTTGAACTGCGGATCCCGCTCGCAAAGCACCGGCGCAAGCGAGCGGTACACGGCGTCGAGATCGAACTCGGCGAAACGAGTGTCGATCGCGGGCTCGCCGGCCGCCAGGCGGGCGGTCTCCTTCTGACGGGTCAGGCTGCCGGAGAGAACGCGGTCCAACTGGATTCCCTCGCGCCCGAACCACCCGCGCAGGCGCTCCGCCTGTTCGCAGCCCAGTTCGCTCAGTGTGTCGTAGTCGTGCCGCAGCCCCGCCTGGCCGTGGCGAATCAGGTACACGCGGCTCATCGCGCCGACAGCTCCGCCGCGCGCTCCACCAGCATGGTGACGCGCGCGCCAAAGTCCCGAAAGCGTTCATCGCGCGTCTGTCCGCGCACCCAGCGCACATAGATTTGTTGCAGAATCACGGCCAGTTTGAATACCCCCAAAGTTTCGTACCAACCGATGCGGCCCACGTCGAACCCGGTCTTTTCGGCGTATCGCGCGATGAGTTCTTCGCGCGAGAACCAGCCCCGGCCGCGCGGAGCGTCGTAGGCGGAGCCGATCGTCCAATAACAAAGCGTCAATCCGAGATCGGCGAGTGGATCGCCCACGGTAGTCATCTCCCAATCCAGCACCGCGGCGACGCGGTCCAGATTGCCGGCCCACATTACGTTGTCGAGCTTATAGTCGTTATGCACCACCGACGCAGCTTGGGACACCGGAATCGACGAGCGCAGATACTCCATCACGTGCGCGGCGTCGGGCCGGTCCGGCGTCTCGGCGCGCAACCATCGTTCGGACCAGCCCCCCACCTGACGCTCCAGAAAGCCCTCGGGTTTCCCGATTGGCACTCGCCGAACGTCCACCGCATGCAGGCTGGCCAGGCAATCGACAAACATTTCGCTCATTCGTTGCGGTTCGGGCGCGGCCGCGGGATCGTGAAAGATCCGCCCTCGCCGCCTTTCCATGATGTAGAAAGTCGCACCGATCACCGACGGATCCTCGCACAGACGCAGGGCGGCCGGCGCCGGAGCGAAGAGTGGATGGATCGCCGTGAGCACTCCAAATTCGCGGGCCATGTCATGCGCTTTGGGCGGCACCGGCCCCAGCGGAGCGCGCCGCAGCACGTACTCGCCGGAAGGTGCCCGGAGCAGATAGGTGAGGTTTGAATGCCCGCCGGGGAACTGTTCGACGCTGAGCGGTTCTCCGAACCAGGCGGAGAGCCGCTCCAACGGAAGTTCCTCGCCGGGCCTGACGGCGGCGGTGTCTGTCACCGTACTATTGAAACACCTGCGCTTCCGGTACGATGGCGATCTGCTCCGGTTTCAGGTTGAGCTTCTTCACTGAGATGAGCTTGTCCTCCTCCAGAATGTCGCCGGGCTTGGGCGAGTTGTACCTCATCGGGGAGGGCCCGTCTTCAAGCAGCGCCTTGCGCAGATCGGCGGCGTTGTCGCTGATGGCGACGATGTGCAGGCGATCCTTGCGCAGATGTTTCCTGATCGCCTTCAGCACGTCTTCATGCTTCAACTTCGCCAGTGCGGTTTGAATGTACTTCGTGTACTCCGGAATTCCGTAGAGCTTGGAATCGATGGCATAACCAAGCTCCGCCGACTTCGTCTTCATTAGCAGGTTCACGTTCCGCATCAGGAAGTCGCGTGTGGTTTCGAACTCGCTTTCGGCCATTCCTTTATCCACCAGGCGGTCCAACTCGAAGAGCGCCAGCCGCAACGCGAAGTGCGCCGTGGGAGGTTCCACGGGGCGGATCCACATCTGGAATATCTGTGAGCGGCGATAGAGATTTGGGTCGGGCTCGAGCACAAACATTCCATTCGGAAAGTACTCGATGTAGGAGTAGTCGCCATAGTTCAGGCCTCGAATTTCCCGCATGCGCTGGTACAGGTTACCGCCGCTGGAGCGATGGTTGCCGAACCACGTCGAGGCTAGCAGCAACGCCGGAAAGTCCGGGTGATTGCGTGTCACGTCGATGGGATATCCGAAGGAGTACGCGACAGAACGCGTTTTCTTCTCGACGATGGTTACGCGCGTTTCCGTTAAAGGCTTCACGGCGGGCAGTTTCACCGTGGAGGGCATGCCTTTTGGTAAAACCGCCAAGTCTTTCTTGATACGCTCGACAAAGCCGGCCGGATACTTTCCAGTCACGCCGACGATCAGATTCGCTTGCGTAAAGTGCCGTTTGTAAAAGCTCTGCACATCAGCAAGGGTCATCGACTCCAACGCGCTGGTGCGGCCGAGATTTGCCTCGCCGTAAGGATGGCCTTGGTAGAGTTTGCTGTAGAGCACCTCCTTCCCGAGTTCCTCGTCGTTGTTGCCGATTAGACCCAGGCGGAGCGCGTTCTTTTGCGAGTCGCGAAGGCGCTTGAAGTCGTCCTCCCGCCAGCCGGGCGCGGTAATCGCATCGCGCAGTAGAGCGTAGTAAGGCTCCAGGTTATCGACGTGTGTGGTGCCGACGAAAACAGTCATCTCCTTATCGACCTGGTTGACCATTCCGCTGGCCATCGGATAGAGCTCTTCTAAAATGTCTTTGTAGGCTTTGGTCTTCGAACCGCCGCTGGACATCATGGAGGCGGTGAGGTTGGCCAACCCCTCCTTGCCTTTCGGATCGTTGGCGGAGCCCGCGCGGAATGCGATGCGGAATTGAATGAGCGGCGATTGGCCGGGCATCGTCACGTATTCGGCGCCGAATGCGGCGGCGCCGCACAACATTAGCAGTTTGTTCATTTCGCTTTTGGCCCCGAGAGAGTAACGATGGTACGGCCCGTTTCGACAAAGTACTTGCGTGCGACGTTGCGGATGTCTTCCGGCGTCACCTGCTCCATGGTCGCGTAGAAGCGGTTGTAGGCCTCCGGGGTTCGGGCAAGCGCGATCGCTTGCGTCATGGTTCCCGCGATCGCTTCGCTGTTGTCGAGCCCCATGGCGAATCCGTACCGCATGTTGCTCTTCAGCGCCTGCAGGCGCTTCGATTCCAGCAGCGTGTCCTTCAGTCCGTTCAATGTCGAAATCACCGACTCTCGCACGGCGTCCACATCCTCCTGCTTCTTTACACGCGAAAGGACCGTGAAGAGGTACGGATCGACTCGCGGTTGCGAGCCTCCAAACAGCACATCCACTTTCTGTTCCTGCAGGACCAGCCGCTGATACGCCGGCGCGGTCTGCCCGAACGCCAAAGAGCCGATCAACTGGAGCGCCGCCACTTCCTTATCCGAATCGTTAAACGCCGGCACCTTGTAGCCGACTCCAATCCATGGGGCCGTCGGAACGGGCCATTCCACGTGGCCCTTCCTTTCCCCGGTCTGCGGCGCCTCTTTCGGAATCGGCGCGACATAGGCTCCGCGCTTCCAGCCACCCCAGTGCTTTTCCACCGCCGCTTTCACCTCGGCCGTCTTCACATCCCCCACCACCAGCAACGTCGTGTATTCGGGCCGGTAAAAGCGATTGAAGAACGTCTTCGAGTACTCGTACTGCTCCGGCATCGCCTTGATATCCGCCAGGAAGCCCATGGTCGTGTGCTTGTAGGTATGAGTGTCGAAAGCCAGGTCGCGGAGTTTCTCGAATAGCTTCGAAGTGGGATTCGCACTATTCTTGTTGTACTCGCCGTTCACCGCCAGGGCCTCCGTACGGAAGACACTCTCCGCGTAGTCAAGGTTCTGAAAGCGGTCTGCCTCCAGCTCCAGAATCGCCGGCAGGCTCTCCTTGGAGAAGGTCGCGTGATAGGCCGTCAGGTCGTCGCTCGTGAACGCGTTTGTCGCGGCCCCGGCGGACTTCATGATCTGTTCCCATTTCTGCGGCGGGTACTTCTTCGTGCCACGAAACATCATGTGTTCGAAGAAATGGGCAAAGCCGCTCTTGCCGGGCTCTACCTCATTGCGGGAGCCAGTGTTCACGACGATGTAGAGCGCCACAATGTTCGGGTAGTCGGTCGGGACAGTGATCAGCCGAAGCCCGTTCGGGAAATCGGTCTGCTCATAGGGGTAGTCGAAGATCTTTTTCGGCTCCGCAGCGGTGGCCAGGCTGAGCGCGGCAAGGAGCGCGGGTACGATTGGACGGGTCATCCTACCCTTCAGTGTACAGATCAGGTGAGTTCGGGCGGCAGTGGAAAGGGGCCACGCGCTTGTTCAAGCTGGCGGCCCGCGGATAGCAGCCGTTCTTCTTCCCACGGCCGGCCGATGAGCTGCACGCCGGCCGGCAATCCATCGGGGGTAATACCCCACGGAAGCACCAGTGCCGGGAATCCGAAAAGGTTCCAGGGCGTTGCCGCGGACATCGACACCAGAAACGGAGCCGGGCGCTCGCGATACCTCCAGGCGGGAATTGCGCACGGTGCTCCTAGCAAAATCGGCACATCGCGCATTTGCCGCAGAACGGCTGCCCGTAGTTTGTCTCGCACGGCGAGCTGCGTGACAACCTCAAGGCCGGTTGGCCTTGGCCGGTCCGCTTTCAGTAACTCCAACCCTGTCCAATGCGCCTTCTCCGGGTCCGTGTCGATGACCTGCCGTTTCAGCTCGTCGGTGAGCGTATTGAAGAAGAAGTCCCACACCTCCACCGCACGGTTCAGTGAGGCCATTTGGAACGGCTCAACGATATAGCCTAGTCCTTCCAGCGCGCTCGCCGCCGATTGAACGGCGCGGGCTATCGACTCGTCGCAAGGCTCCTCCAACAGGCCGATCCGCATTTCGCCCGCCTCCATGTCGCGAATCGGAACGGGTGCCGAAAAGGGGTCCTGCGGGTCGTAGCCGGCCAAAACTTCGAAAAGGATCTCCACATCGCGGACGGTTCGGGCCATCGGCCCGGCGACGCCAAGCAGTCCTCCTGGATGCGCGATCTCCGGATGATGGCCAGCGGCGGAGACGCGGCCGGGCGTCGGCTTCAGCCCGGCGATCCCGCAACAGTGGGCGGGTACGCGTATCGACCCGCCGCCATCGGAACCGATGCCTCCGGCCGAGCAAGACGCGGCGATGGCTGCGGCCTCGCCCCCGCTCGATCCGCCCGCGGTGCGCTCCAGATTCCATGGATTCGCGGTCCAGCCGGTGATGTGATTGTCGGTCTCGTAGTTGGCCAGGAACTCCGGGCAGTTCGTTTTGCCCAGGAGTACCGCACCCGCGTTGAGCAAGCGCTGGACGCTGGTGGCGTTGGCGGCGGCCCGGTGCCCTTTTCGGTACAGGCTGCCCGTAAGCGTCGGGCTACCCGCGACGTCGAAACTGTCCTTCACGGTCAGCGGCACGCCTGCCAAAGGACCGGGGCCGTGCAGGCCGCTCTCGAAGACAGAGACGAACGCCCGGAGGCGCGGCTGCAGGCGTTCAATGCGTTGCCTGTGCGCTTCCAGTAGCTCTTCGGACGAAATCGCACCGCGGGCCAGCGCGTCGCGCTGCTCTTCCAGCGTCCAATGAATCACTGCTTCATTGCACCAAAGATTCTCTGGAGGACGCCATCCACGGATCCGCCTTCGATCCAGCGCAACACGACAACCAGGTCGCGAGAGGGATCACAGAAAATGATGTTGGTGCCGTTCCCAACGTGGGCGAACGCCGACTCCGGCGCGCTGGGCCATTGGCCGCGGCCCGTGTTGAGGTACCAGTTCATGAAGCCGTAATTCGGCTGGACCTTCGTTGGAGTTGTGGCCAGCCTCACCCACTCCGGATTTAGGATCCGCTTGCCATTCCACTCTCCGTTCCGGACCGTCAACAGGCCGAACCGGGCCATATCCAGCGCGTGGATGAACATGCCGCCGCCCCAGTGTCCGCCGCCGGCGACCGATTGCACCATCACACCGTCGACGTTTACCCAGGCATTGTCGTAGCCGTACCAGCGCCAGGTGGACGAGGCGCCGATTGGGTCCATCACGCGCTGCTTCAGGATTCTCGGGAGCGGCTGGCGCCACACCTGCAAGGACGCCAACGCCAGCAGGTTCACGCGGACATCGTTGTACTTATAACTGGTGCCCGGCGCGTTGTGGTTGCGTGTTCGATACTCGTCCACGGCTTTGCCCACCGGCGGACGGTCGGCCCAATCGGGTTTGCCCCACAGCGTTCCCTCCCAGTCGCTGGTCTGACGCAACAGGTGGTCCCAGGTGATCGCCGCGTTTAGCCCCTTGTCGAATTCTCCCGTCGTAACGTATTTGCGAACGGGCTCGTCGATCGACCGGATCAGTCCGTCAGCCAGAGCGAGGCCCACAGTCGTGGACACGAAGCTCTTGGTGACACTGAACGTCATGTCGACCCGATCCGGCTCGCCCCATTCGGCGGCAATCACGCCCTTGTGGACAATTACACCGGTCATCGGGCCGCGCGGCTTGAATGGTCCCTGAGCCTCGCCATACATCTCACGGCCGAACGAGTAGTCGTGGGCGAGTTTCAGATCGCGGGGTGTTTTGGACTCATGAGATTGGGCGAAGGCGATGGCCTCGGCGAGCTTCGATTTGTCGAAGCCGCTGGCATCGCGTTTCCAATCCTCGTGGCGGCCGGGGTAGTAAGGCTGAGCCAGCAGCGCCCAGCCGGCGAGTAGGAGCAAAGCGAGGTGTTGCACGCGAAAATGCTATCACGGCACGATTGGTATCCTGGAGGTCGTGGACGCTTTGGAATTCGACGCTGCACGGCGGATGATCCTGGACACCGTGCGGGCGCAGCCCTCTGTCGAGACTGTTGCGTTGGCGCACGCCAATGGCCGCGTCCTGGCCGTGGACATCGCCTCCGACCGGGATTATCCGCCTGTCGACCGGTCTATCCGCGACGGTTTTGCCGTTCGTGCCGCGGACCTGCCCGGCGCGGCGCGCGTGATCGGCGAAGTGCGTGCGGGGTTCTCGTTTCCAGATACCGTTGGCCCCGGCGAATGCGTGCGCATCATGACCGGAGCTCCGGTGCCGCGTGGCGCGGATGCGATTGTGATGGTCGAATACGCCACGCTAGACGGCGGAATGATGAACACCCAAAAAGCACCCTCCGCCGGTGAGTTCATCAACCGCGCGGGCTGTGAGGCCGCGGCCGGTACGGCCGTTTTGCAGGCGGGCACGCGGCTGCGTTACCCGCACATTGCCATGCTGGCTACTGTTGGCATCGCCCGGGTCCCCGTCTATCGGCGGCCGAGCGTAGCCATTCTCGCCACAGGAGATGAGATTGTTCCGGTCGAGGCCACTCCCGCGGACTTTGAAGTTCGGAATTCCAACTCCTGGGCACTAGCCGCGCAGGTGGCCGATGGCGGCGGCGAACCGGAGGTGCTTCCGGTGGCCTCCGATGATCTGGAAAAGACCGTCGCGGCCATTGATCGCGGCCTGCAGGAGGACCTGCTCCTCCTGTCAGGCGGCGTTTCGGCCGGCGAATACGACTTCGTCGAGCAGGCGTTGGCCCGCCACGGAGCCGAATTTTTCTTCACACGTGTGAAGATCCGGCCCGGCGCGCCCGTGGTATTCGGCCGGGCACGCGGCCGCTATTTCTTTGGCCTGCCAGGGAATCCACTCTCCACGGCGGT
The DNA here is from genome assembly GCA_016871155.1 of Acidobacteriota bacterium. Taxonomy (GTDB): domain Bacteria; phylum Acidobacteriota; class Terriglobia; order Bryobacterales; family Bryobacteraceae. The sequence goes on from VFZO01000112.1 coordinate 16,304, forward strand.
CACGTTTGCGGTATTCGCAAGGGCGGCACTGGAATTGCTAGCAGGAGAGCGGGAGCCCTTTCTCCCGTTCGTCGAATGCCGAATGACCCAGACACTTCGCGAAAAACCAGGATTGACCCGTTTCCTGCCCGCGCGCCTGCTGGAAGACCGCCGCGTGCAGCCAATCTTCTGGAAAGGCTCCAGCGACGTTCCTTCGTTGGCGAAGTCGAACTGCTATATCGTCGCCCGGTCCGAACGGGAAGTTTACGCCGAGGGCGAATCGGTCGAGGTGCTGCCCGGATGAAGGGTAAGTTGAGCCACTACGACGCCAAGGGCCGGGCCAGTATGGTGGATGTTTCCGAAAAGAACGTTACCAAACGCACGGCCACGGCGCATGCCTTCGTCAAAATCCGGCCCTCGGTTCTCGCCAAACTGCCCGAAAACCCGAAGGGCGATCCGCTGGAGGTGGCCCGCATCGCCGGAATTCTCGCCGCGAAGAAGGCCGGCGAACTGATTCCTATGTGCCATCCGCTGCCGATTTCGCATGCCGTCGTCGAGTTGACGGTGGTGGCCCAAGGCGTCCGGATCGTGGCGACCGTGTCCACCGCCGGACAGACCGGCGTGGAGATGGAAGCGTTGACGGCGGCCGGTGTGGCTGCCCTAACCGTGTACGATATGACCAAGGCCCTGGATAAGTCGATTGAAATCCAGGACCTGTACCTTCTTGAAAAAACCGGTGGCAAAAGCGGCGATTTCCGCCGCGCGCCGAAATCGAAACCTCGCCAACCCCGCTGACATCCTTTCCATATGCGCATTACCCGAAGATCGTTCGCCGCCGCCTCGCTGGGCGCCCCGCTGGCCGCCCAGCAGAAGCTTCCCGAGGAGACGCCGGAAGATCTGGTCAAGTTCGTCACCTATTCCCGTCAGGTCATCGCTCCAACGACGGTTACGGACAAAGAGGGCGGTTACGTTCCGAATCTTCAGCCGCACGAGTTTCGCTTGTTCGATAACGGAAAGCCCCAGAAAGTGACGATCGAGAACGCGGCCCGGCCGCTCTCCCTGGTGGTGTGCGTCCAAGCGAACAACACGGTGGAGTCCGTTCTGCCGAACATCAAGAAGATTGGCTTACTGTTGGAAGGCACAGTGCTCGGCGACAATGGCCAGGCGGCGATCCTGGCGTTCGATCACCGCGTGCGCGTCATGCAAGACTTTACCCACGATGGCGATTTGCTGACTAAAGCGTTGAACAAGATTAACGCCGGCTCGACGACCTCGGCAATGGTGGACGCCGTTTCCGAGGCGGCGCGGATGTTGCGGCGTCGCGATCGCTCCCACAAGAAAGTCATTCTGTTGATCTCGGAGACGCGCGACAAGGGAAGCCAAGGCAAGACCCGCCAGGCGCTGCTGGACCTGCAGTTTGGCGATGTCGTGGTCTACTCACTGAACATTAACCGGCTCGTCACCAGCCTCATGACCAGGCAACCGGCGCCCAGGCCGCCGTCGCTGCCCCCAGGTGCGCGGCACATGCCGGCCGGCGCGCCCCAGACCCCGGAGAGCATGGCCGCCTACACTGGCCACTATTCCGGCAACTACGTGCCTGTTCTGGTGGAAATACTCCGGCAGGCGAAAGCCCTCTTTGTGGACAACCACGTGGAGGCGTTTACAAAGCATACCGGCGGCACAGAGCGATCCTTCCTGACATTCAAAGACCTGGAGCGCGTCGTGCAGGATATCGGCCAGGAGATGCAGAACCAGTATCTGATCTCCTACTCCCCGTCCACGAAGGACGACGGCGGCTACCACGAGATCGTTTTGCAGGTTACAAGGCCGGAGCTGCGCGTTCGAACCCGCCCGGGCTACTGGATGGCCGCAATTCCAGAGCACATGCGCTAGGCATGCGGATCGACAAGTGGTTGTGGGCGGCGAGGTTCTTCAAGACGAGGGCACTTTCGGCCCGCGCCTGTGACTTCGGCCGGGTGTCGCTCCACGAATCGCCGGTCAAGCCGGCGAAGGAACTTCGCACCGGCGACCGGCTTCGCATTCGCAACGACAGCGGTGACTTTGTTGTTGACGTATTGCTTCTTCTGGAGCAACGCGGCCCAGCCTCAGTCGCGCAGACCATGTATCGGGAGACCGCCGAGAGCCTCTCACTGCGGCAAAAGGCGGCGGAGGAGCGTAAGGCGCTACCCTGGTTCGACCACGCCGCCGGCCGGCCATCGAAGAAGGACCGGCGCGACCTGGAGCGCTTTCGCAGCGAGATGTAGCTGCTTGAGTTCTACCGTCATTTTGGCGCTGTTCACATAGACTGCGGTCAATGGTTGGCGGCAGTTCGGCGAATCTTTCAGCACGCAGCGCCGGGCGGATCTGCTCGATGCGTTATCCTCGGCAAAATGGCCACACGCAGAATCGGAATTCACTGCTCCACGGCGGGCGCGTTACAGAACGCCGGGCTAAAGGCGCTGGAACTCGGCGCGAACTGCCTGCAGATCTTTTCCGGCAGCCCAAGGACGTGGGCCGCGCCCGATCCGGAGCCGAAGAACGTGGCGAAGATGGCCGAACTTCGAAAGGCGAACGACTTGACGCCCCTGGTCATCCATGCCAACTACTTGATTAACCTCTGTTCGGCTGACGCAACGAACAGGCCGAAATCCGTCACGGCGTTCCGGGGCGAGGTACGGCGCGGGTTGACGATCGGCGCTGAGTTTCTTGTTGTGCATCCCGGCTCCGCCAAGGATCATCCTTCCCGGGAGGCGGCGATCGAAGCGTTCGCCGAAGGCCTGGTGGAGGCGTGCGCCGGGTTGACTTCGCCCGTCTTTTCAATCCTGCTTGAGAACACCGCCGGTCATGGCAACCTGCTGGGCGGCGATATCGCCGACTTGCGCGCAATTCGCGACGCCGTGGGCAACCGGCTTGGCCTGCCCATCGGATATTGCCTCGATACCTGCCATTCCTACGCCGCCGGCTATGAGATTACCGCCGAGAAGGGTTTGAAACAGTTTCTGGCGAATGTAGCCCACATTTCCGTTTTGAGCCGCGCGTGCGAATCTCCCGGATGCTCGTCCGCATCAATATCCATAGGGGTTTGAAGGCAGCGAAGACCCCTGCGGAGGACA
>VFZO01000113.1 GCA_016871155.1 Acidobacteriota bacterium
CAAGACCACGATTCGTTCGAGCTACGGCATGTACAACATGATCCTGTTGGGCTCGATCTTCTTCTCGCTGACCGGCACCGTGCAGTCCGACGTTCGCAACTTCAATAATGTGGGCGCCGACGGAAGGCCGATCTTTACGCTGCCCGACACACGGACGCCGGGCAGCGGCATCCGCTCCGGCGCGCAAGGTACATTTGAGTTCCGCACCGCCAATCAGATTGACCTCCGGCCGCCATACATGAACCAGTGGCAGCTCTCGATCGACCGCGAACTGGGGCGCAACCTCGGTTTGCGGATGAGCTATATCGGGAACAAATCCACCAATCTGCCCTGGGCGCCCGATGTAAATCAGATGCAGCCCTCCAACCGCTTCTTCTCCCAGCGCAACAGTCTCGACCGCCCCTTCCCGAATTGGGGCCTGATCTTCAGCCGCGATGCCGGAGCCAATGCGCTCTACAACTCGCTGCAACTGGAATTGAACCGGCGTTTCGCGAACGGACTTAGCTTCACGACGGCGTACACGCTGGCCAAGAATCTGGCCGACAACGCCGGCCCCGCGCCGAGCGGCTTTGCCGGCGAAACGGGTGGCGGCCGGCTGACGAACTCGCTCGACCGGCGCTCCGACCGCGGTGACGTCTACGCGACGCGACGCCAACGTTGGGTGAACACGATGGTCTACGAACTGCCCTTCGGCAAGGGGCGCAAGTTTCTATCCGGCGCCGGCGGCGCCGCGGAGATGGTGCTGGGCGGTTGGCAACTTTCCAGTATTCTCACTCTGCAAACCGGCCCTTTCCTAACTCCCGTCTTCGCCGGCGGCGACCCGTCCGGCACCAACGCCGCAAGCCGCGGCGCCTCCCGCCCCGATCGCAGCGGCAGCGGTTCGCTTGACGCGCCGACCCGCGACCTTTGGCTCGATCGCAGCGCCTTCGTTTGCCCGGGCAGGACGGCCGGGCCGCAGCAGTTCAATTGCGCCGTCGGCGTTGTGGCCGGCCGCGACCCGGCGCCGATCGGCCGCTTTGGCAATTCGGGCGTGGGTATCGTGAATGGCCCCGGCACGTTTGGCTTGAACGCCGCGCTGAGCAAGAAGTTCCAAATCGCCGAGCGGGTCAACCTGCGTGCGGAAGGCAGCTTCACCAACGCGCCGAACTGGACGAACCTGGGCGATCCGATTCTCGACATCGCCAACAACAACTTCGGCCGGATCACCGGTTCCCGCGGCGTCGACTTCGGCGGCGGCCGCACCGGTCAGGTTTCATTGCGCCTGGAGTTTTAATCCGATCGCGTTGCTGGTTCTTGTGCCGGAGCTCACCTCCACCGTCATATCGCCGGCGGGGCAGCGCTCCGGTACTTTGATGTTTACCTGCCACAGTCCCAGGTTCGCGCCCGAATAGAGCACTTCGGCCGGAAGCCCGCAGGCGCGGGCCGCGACGTTCGTGGAGCCGCCCGTGCCCCATAGCTCGACCGGTTGGCCCGGAACGCCCGTGGGCCGGGTGTCGAAGAGCGCGGGCGCCGTCCGCGCCAGCGGAATGTCCACCGTTGTTGCGCCGTGGGTGAGCCGTCCGTTCGTCACATCGGCGGGGATCTCGATGGTCCACTGCGTGGGGCTTGCAAAATAGGTGCGCGCGGGGCGGCCGTCGACCGTGAATTGGGCTGCCGTCAAGCCGGCGCCGAAAATCGTCACGATCTCACCCGGAGCGATCGAGCCGGACTGATACGTGGCCGCGCTGGTGACAGAGAGCGCCGTGAAGGCTGGCGGCGCAAAGTGGAAGTAGCCGACGATGGCATCATGATCGCTCGCGCGCTCGGTGTCCGGAAAGTCCGCGTTGCCGCGCGCGTAGACCACGCGGGTCACAGGCAGGCGCGGGCTGACCAGCATGTGGTCCAGGGCCTGCGTCTGGCCGCTGAATACGTAGGAGTAGTTGTCGCCGTTCTTCAGCCGGGGATTTACATTCAGCAGATTTGTGCCTTGGGTCATCACGGCGATCAAATCGGCATACCCGTCGTCGAACGCCATGGCGTTGAAGTCGCCCGTGATGGCAAATGGGACGTTTTCGGCGATCATGTTGCGGAGGAGGAAGTTGACGTTCTCCGCCTGTGCGCGGCGCTTTGCCTGTACAGCGGGATCTTCAATGCCGGTAAGCGACCGCATGTGCAGGTTCACCACGGCGATGTCGACTCCACCCACGCGCGCGTTGAGCCGGTACGGCTGACGATCGTGGATCGGGTTGTCGATGGGGAATGCCGTTGTGACGGTCACAGTGGACCGCTTGACGAGAAAGCCGGGCGCGATGCCTGAGGGATCGTTCGTCGCGCCAAATAGAACCATATAGCCACCTAGTTCCGCGGCGAGCCGTTCCAGCGCGGCGGCGCTGCCAGCCTCCTGCACTGCGAGGATATCCGGCGAGCGAAGTTGCGTCTGGATGTAGCTTTTCAGGCGCCCGATCCTGGCTTCAAAGTCCGCCGCCGTGGTGAAGAGCCGGAACAGATTCAGCGATGCGATCGTGAACTCGCCAGACGCCGCTGGCGGAACCGGTGGCGGCGGCGCTGGCAATCCGGGCGTGGTGGTGGATAAGAAGGGGCCTCCCAACAGCATCGTGTAGCGCCGCTGGCCGAAATCGAGCGGTCCAACTAGGCCGGCAACGCTCTGTCCGGCGCGAAGGCTAACGGCCGATGGGGCGACGGCGCGCAGCACGCCTGGATCGTCTCCATTCAAACCCGGCCGTTTGAACGGCCGGGCCGGGCCCGTGGCGACGAAGAAGGCCGCTCCCACGGATGGACCGCAAACGGTGGCAACCGGCAGCATCATCCCCATGCCCTCGAAGCGCTCCCAGTCCGTACCGGTGAGCAGGCGAGGTGCAGGCAGCGTTTGGTTCGACTCCAGAACCTCCACGGTGACGTCGATCAGCTCCGTTAGCGGCGGGCTGAGCGGGTCCGCCGCCGGGCGGAATTCCACGACGGTTCCCGTGACCTCAACCAGAGTGCCCACTTGCGCTTCGACTGGCGTGAAGACCAGCAGGCCTTCGCTGGTGCGTTCGTCGTCATCCTCGTCGCCGGGGGCGCTTTGAATGTAGAAGCCGCTGGCACGGCGCGCGTAGACGATCCCGCGCGTGACTACACGGCGGTTTTCGTGCGGCGACGCTTCGCCGGGCCCTTGAATGGCGGAGATGCGCAGGCGTTCGGCGGGCGGCGGCGGCAAGTCGCAATCCACTCGCGCCGTAGCGCTGTTACGCGGATTCGGCGCGGCGATTGTGAAATCGGCGGCGTTGTTGCCGGAGTCCAGACAGCCGTTGCCGCCGCGCAGTGCCGCCGTTGTGTTCGAAAGATCCCGGACCGGCGCGGTCTCGAACTCATTGGCCGCCAAACCGTAGCCGACCAGATCCATCACGCGTTCCGGCGCGACAAGGCGGACCTTCCCCGAAGTTGCGCCGAGCGCAAGCGCGCCCGTCGCATCCGGCGCGGGAAGATCCCGCGTCCCGCCGGCGCCCGCGGCAAGTTGGATCAAATAGTACCGGCCCGGTTCGATGGTCCCTGTGACTGGCGACGACTGCCACGACGTGGCCGTCGCGCCGGCGTACTGGACGGTCCAACCGTCGATCGCGACAGGCGCGCCGCCCCGGTTGAACAGTTCGACAAAGTCATTGCGCCAAACCGACCCGGCGTTGCCACCGCCGCCGTATACCTGGCTGATGACGACGCTCTGCGCAGGCGCCACCACCGCGCAGAGGGCCCAGATGGCGAGCCTCATCGAATGTATTCCGGGACGACACCGCGCATGCGGCGCCAGACCTGCTCGCAGGCCTCCAGCGTGCGTGCGTCCAGCGGACCTTCCTGGGCGGCGGCAATATTGGCGGTTAGATGGCGCATGCGCGATGCACCGAGGATTAGTCCCGTGACCGGCGAGTGATGCAGGATGAAGTTCAGGGCGATCGAGACAAGGCTGCGTCCGCTCTCGGCCGAAGCGCAGGCCAGCTCATTCACGGCTTCGAACTGTTCGTTGTTCCAGAAGCGGTCGAGGTACATCTTGTTCCCGTCGAAGCGCGATTTCTCGAGGGGCGCCTGCTGTGTGTGTTTGCCGGTGAGCAGGCCGCCGGCGAGCGGGTTGTAGCAGAATGTCGAAACGCCGTAGCGTTTCGCCATCGGCAGCAGCTCCGCCTCAATCGCCCGCGTTGTCACATTATACATCGGCTGGCAGATGTGCACCGGTGTGTAACCGTGGCGCGCGGCGATATTTCGCATTTCCACGATCTGCCAGGCGCCGTAGTTCGAAACCGCCGGGTGCCGGACCTTGCCCGCTTTGACGAGCGAGTCCACGGTTTCGAGCGTCTCTTCGACGGGCACCGCGTGGTCCTGCATGTGGAGATAGTAGATGTCCACGTAGTCCGTGTTCAACCGCCGCAGCGAAGCGTCGATCTGTTTGAGAATCGCCGCGCGGGACAGGCCGCTGTCTTCCGGTCCATCACCCATCACGCCCCGCACCTTGGTGGCGAGCACGAATTTGTCCCGCCGGCCCTTCATGGCGCGGCCGGTAATCTCTTCGGAGACGCCCTTGTTGTAGACGTTCGCCGTGTCGAAGAAATTGATGCCATTATCCAACGCCACGTCGATCATCGCGTGCGAATCCGCCTCATCGGCCTGGCCGCCAAACGTCATGGTGCCAAGGCACAGTCGCGATACGGAGAGGTCCGTACCCGGTAGCAGAACGTGTTTCATTGCTTCCATTGTTTTTCGATTTCGAGCGCCACTTGGCGGGCCAACTCCTCGTAGCCCTCTTTCAGGAAGTGGACGTTGGGCTTCGGCAGCAGCTTGTCTTCATTGGGCCGCACGTAGCTCCACAGGTCGACGACCGGGATGCCATGCTTTTTCATCACACGGACGGCGGCCTGGTTATACAGGATGTCGTCGCCCCTGTCGCGCCGAGGCGAGAGTTCGCCCTTGGGGACCGGCGTGGTGGTGGCGTAGGTCACGCGCGCGCCGGTCTTTACCAGGATCGCGGCGATGCGGTCCAGATTCAACTCGTATTGCTCCAGCACCACCTGATGCTTGCCATCCTCCATCCGGCGCAGATCGTGCAGGCCGAAATTGAAGTGAATGGCCGCCCACTTCTCCTTGCCGATCCATTCGTTGACGCGGACCCAGCCGTTCGAAGAATGCGCTGCGTTGCCAGGGTTGTGCACGACCTCGGCCTTCCCTTCCAACATCGCCTTGACGTGCGGCGTGTAGCCGATCGAGATGGAGTCGCCGATGATGAGCACTTTTGGCAACTGCGCACTGAGGGCGAAGGCGGAAAACAAAAGCAGAACGGATCGCATTCAGCGATTGTAGCTGGAGTGCAACCGGGCGGCGACGGTCCTGCCGTCGAAAGTTTCACGCTCCCGAACCAACCGGTTCCTTCCTCCGGAGCGCGTTTTGAAATTCCGGAAGCGGCAGCGTGTTCAAGACGTCGCCGCTGGTGAGCCAACCGCGGCGCGCCATCTTCACACCGTACCGCATGTTGCCCATGTGCTTCGGGTGATGCGCGTCGGTGGAGATGGTGAACCGGCAGCCCTTGTTCCTGGCGATGCGGATGAGCGCAGCGTGAAGGTCCAGCCGTTCGGGGCTGGCGTTGATTTCCATGGCCACTCCTCGCCGCGCCGCCTCGGCTGCGACGCGTTCGAAGTCATAGACGAAGGCGTCGCGATGCAGCAGCACCCGGCCCGTGGGATGGCCAATCACTTTGACGTGCGGATTCTCCAGGCACCGAAGGTAGCGGTCCGTCATCTCCGCCGAATCCAGGTTCATGTAGCTATGCACGCTGGCAATGACGAGGTCGAGTTCCGCCAGCGCATCATCGGCCAGATCCATGCGGCCGTCCTTCAAAATGTCGCACTCCAGGCCGGACAGCACCCGAATTCCAAGAGCGCTGTGGTCCAGCGCGCGAACACGCCGCGCGAAGGCGATTACACGGGCCTCGTCGAGCCCGTTGGCCATTGCCAGCGCTTTGGAATGATCGGTAATGGCCATGTACTCGTAGCCGTGGGAGCGGGCAGTCTCCGCCATCTCCTCAAGCGTGGCGCGGCCGTCGGACTCGCGGGTGTGCATATGAATGTCGCCGCGCATCTGGTCCGGTTCGATCAGAACGGGCAGCGCGCCCTTCTCCGCGGCGTCGAACTCGCCCTGGTTCTCGCGCAGTTCGGGTGGAATCCAGGCGAGGCCGAGTTTGGCGTAGATTTCCTCCTCCGTCTCCGATGCGGCGTTGACGTTGCCGTCAAGTGTGAAGAGCCCGTACTCATTGAGAGTGAAGCTCAGCTTCAAGGCCCGCTGCCGCAGGGCGACGTTATGCTCTTTTGAACCCGTGAAGTATTGCATTGCCGCGCCGAAGCTTGCGGCCGGCAGGGTACGCACGTCGACTTGAATCCCCTCCACTCCCACCTTCGCCGAGGCCTTGTTCTCCCCTTTGGCAAGCAGGTCCTGCACCTTGCCAAAGCGCGCAAAGGCGTCGAGCGCCGCCGTGGGGTCCGGTCCAGTCACCAGCAGGTCCAGGTCGCCAACGGTCTCCTTGCCACGGCGGAACGAGCCGGCAGGCGTTACCTTTGAGACGCCTTCGCTTTGCCCCAGATAGGCGCTCAGCTCCGCCGCCACCTGATCGGCGAAGTTCAGAAGGAACCGGCCGGCGGTCTTTCGATACTGCTCGATGCCGCGCAGGACCTTCTCCTCCAACTTGGCTCCAAGGCGCGGCAGGGTGCGAATCTTCTGTTCCTCGGCCAGGCGTTTCAGGTCATCGAGCGTCGAGATGCGAAAGGTCTCGATCAGCAGTGCGATGGTCTTCGGCCCCAGACCCTGAATACGGAGCATCTCGAGCGCGGTGGGCGGATACCTCTCCAGCAGTTCGTCCCGGCGTTCGAATGAGCCGCGTTGTTCCAGTTCTTCGAGCACCGAGGCGATGCCCTTGCCGATCCCCTGTATGTCCGTGACTTTGCGGGATGGATCCTTGAGGATCGACGCGATTCGCTCTGGATATCCCTCGATGACCGAGGCTGCGTTCCGATAGGACCGGATGCGGAAGCCGTCGAGCGCGGCGATCTCCATCAGGTCGGCCGTTTCGGCCAGGATGCGCGCGATTTCGATGTTTTCCATGCTGGTCCTTTCATGATAGAGTAGGCCTCTGATGAGACCGAAGTATCTGCTCCTGCTGGCTTTGCCGGCTGCCGCGGTGTTGCTGATGGGCCAGGCCGAGAAAAAGAAGAAGGCCGGGCCGGACCGCTGGAATCAACCGGTGGGATATGCCGACACACCGGTGATTCCGGATCAAAAGTGGAAGGTCCACGACATCGACCGCCCGCGCCCGCGCCAGATCACTCCCGGCGCGCTGCCGAACAACGCTCCTTCGGATGCGATCGTGCTCTTCGACGGCAAGGACGCTTCGCAATGGGAATTCCGCGGAAAGCGTGGCAATCCGCCGTCGGCCTGGAAGGTGGAGAACGGTTACATGCAAGTGGCCAACGGCGCCGGCGACGCGGTGACGAAAGAAAAATTCGGCGACATGCAGTTGCACATCGAGTGGGCTTCGCCGTCCGAGATTTTGGGCAACTCGCAGATGCGCGGCAATAGTGGTGTGATCCTGATGAGCCGCTACGAGGTGCAAGTTCTGGACAGCTGGGAGAATCCGACCTACGCCGACGGTCAGGCGGGTTCGATCTACGGGCAGTGGCCGCCGCTTGTGAATGCGATCAAGAAGCGCGGCGATTGGAACTACTACGACGTCATCTTCGAAGCCCCGAAGTTCGAGGGCGAGAAGCTAGTGAAGCATCCGTACGTGACCGTGCTCCATAACGGCGTGCTGTTACATCATCGGAAGAAGATCGTAGCGCCGATGGCGCATCGCGTAGTCGCGCCCTTCAAAGCCCACGGCGCCGAAGAGCCATTGCTGCTGCAGGATCACAACGAGCCGGTCCGGTATCGCAATATCTGGGCGCGCAAGTTGCGCGGTTACGATCAACCGTAGAACCGGCCGTTTTTGCGCCGGGACGTACTTTACTCGACGATTGCACCCGCCGAAGTTGAGGCGATCTTTGTTTTGCGGTTGGATTCTCGACCGGAACGGTAACGGCCAGGCGAAGCTGGGCCTGTCTGTCAACGGGAACGGGGCAAACGCCGGATACCGGCCGGTGGTGATGGGCCGGGCGGGGCCTGTTTGTTAATCTTGGAAGTGAATGCTGAATCCCAACATCTTCCGCGAGTACGACATTCGCGGCATCGCTGATCGAGACTTGACCAGCGAGGGCGTTGAGCAATTAGGCCAAGCGCTCGGCACATATATCCAAACCAGTGTGGGACCGAACATTAACATCGGCCGCGACTGCCGGCTTTCCGGCGACCGCCTCAATCTCGCTCTGCGTAAAGGCCTTCTCGCCGCCGGGTGCCACGTCACCGATATCGGTATCGTGCCGACGCCCGTGACCTACTACTCGGCCATGAAACGCAAGGCGGATGGCGCCGTGATGATAACCGGCAGCCACAACCCGTCTGACTACAACGGCTTCAAGACGGTCTGCGGATCCGGAACCCTGCACGGTTCCGCGATTCAGGACGTACTTCGTATCATTCAGACCGGCGACTATGTCCACGGCACGGGCACCTATCAGACCTACGACATGGTTCCCGAGTATGTCGACGAGATCGCCGGCCGTTTCCGGTTTCCGCGCCGCATCAAGGTAGTCGCAGACGGCGGCAACGGCACCGCCGGCCCTGTTTTCGCCAAGATTCTCGAACGGCTCAACGTCGAAACCACCAACATGTTTTTCGAGATGGACGGCAGCTTTCCGAACCACCACCCGGACCCGACCGTCGTGGAAAACCTTCAAATGCTCGCGGCGAAGGTTCGTGAAACAGGCGCCGAGTTGGGCCTTGGGTTCGACGGAGACTCGGACCGCATTGGCGCCGTGGATGAGAACGGGGATGCCGTTTATGGCGACATGCTCATGCTGATCTACGCCCGCGAGATCCTCACCCGCAAGCCCGGCGCCACGTTTATCGGCGAGGTGAAGTGCAGCCAAGTGATGTACGACGAACTCAAACGTCTCGGCGGCAACCCGATTATGTATAAGACCGGGCACTCTCTCATCAAGGCCAAGATGAAGGAAGAGCACGCGGAACTCGCCGGGGAAATGTCCGGTCACATGTTCTTCGCCGATCGCTATTTCGGCTACGACGACGCACTCTACGCCGCCTGCCGCCTGATGGAAATCGTCAGCACTTCCGGCCTGCCGCTGAGCCGCCAGCTTGACGGTCTGCCCAAGCTCGTCTCCACGCCGGAGCTTCGTTACGAAACCACCGACGAGACGAAATTCGCCGTTGTGGCCGCCGTTGCCGATCACTTCCGGAAGGTCCGGACGATTGTCGACGTCGACGGCGCGCGGGTGATCTTTCCGAATGGCTGGGGCCTGGTCCGGGCCTCCAACACGCAACCTGTTCTGGTGATGCGATTCGAGGCGGAGAGCCAGGAGCTGCTCGACCAGTACCGGGCGGAAGTCGCCGGGGTTCTAACCAAGATCACAGGATCCGCGCTGCGCGAGACCCACTAGCTTACGGCCGCTCGCCGAGCGCGATAGGCCCGAAGGCGGGCAGCGCCTGTCCGCCTACAGCCGCCAGGTCGCAGACGGGGTTTACGCCGCGGCAATAGAAGAGCTCCCGGTTCTTGGCTGGGCCCACGGAGAGCAAAATGTCCCCGTTCGCGGGGTCCTGTGCGGTATGGAACACGCCCGGCTCGCCAAGTTCGAAGCCGTGGATCCGGCCGCCGCCTGGAACGCGAACCCGCTGCGTGAATCGTAACCGGAGCGTCGTCCGGTTCTCCCAGGTGGCGGAGGCCAGGGCCGGCGCAGGGCCGTCCAGGATCCGCATGGCGAACCGTTTGCCCAGAGTCTCCAGAGCGGCACGGTTCAGGTGGATCGGGTCGGTCAACGGCAGATCGGCCGTTGCGACCATGCCGCCAGGGCCGATTGCCGGCTCAGAGAGCCGCTGCGCTTCCCTGACCAGGTCCCAGCCGGGCGCCTGAGACGGCGGCACCACGTCTCGCCCTAGCTGCGCAAAAAAGAACGGAAGGTCCGGTCGGCCGAGATCTGAGCGCATCCGCCTCACCAGCGCCTGGAACCGGTCCGCATAGCTGCTGGCGGTCTCCAATTGGCCGGCGTCCGCTTCGCCCTGGTACCACAGAATCGCTTTGGCCCGTCCCGCGAGCTTCGCGCGAGCCTCGAAATTTCCGTACAACGACCTCCGCAGATCCTTCCTGCGCTCCGGACTCCACTGGTCGAGCGACGTGCCGCCGATCGCGCAAGGAACCAGGGCGACGGGGACCTGTGTCCGGCGCACCATCTCCTTGGCGAAGGGCAGCGCCAATCCAATACCGATCACTCGCCCGTCGCGCGGAATCGCTTCGTGAATCGGGTCGCGGGCGATGGCCCAGGTGTCCTCGGGTGAAAAGACCCGCACGCGCGGATCGGCTGGCGCTGGGTCCACCAGCGGAGCGCGGCCCACCATGTTCGATTGACCGGCCAGGAGGTAGATATCGCCGGAGAGGATGTTCGTTCGCCGGACGGTGACGGCGCCGAAGCGGAACTCGATCGTGTAGGGGCCGCCGGCCGGAAGCTTGGGCATCGCCTTTTGCCAAGGGCCGCCGTTCACCCGCACCGCTAATTCGCCGGCGCCGCGCGTGCGCGGTGCGGGGACCGGCTCATCGCGGGAGACCAGTTGATCGTTCTGCAGTGACGTGCCGATGGCGGCCTCCGGCTGCTTGTGTGTTTCGAGCCAGCGCACGGCGGCTGGAAAATCCGCCTCGTGTCCGCCGTCGAAGATCGTCACGCGCGCCGCGCCGGACGTTCGCCGGTACAGCGCCGTTTTCGCGCGTTGTTCGGAGATGTTCATCGGCGTGGCCACCCGGCCCAGTTTCGTTAACGAGTCGATCTCCCCGGCGGCAATGCGGCCGTCTGGAGCGGCCAGCACGTTGAACGCATGCAGAGAGTGGCTCACGGGCACCGAGCCCTCATGGCCATCGCGAATTCCGGTTTGAATATCGATGGGCAAACCGCGCGCCAGATGCAGGAAATGCACGGGCGAGCGGCGCCGGTATTGCTGCGCGGAGTGTCCGTGCCCGGGAGGATTGCCGAAGCAGCCGTCCATCATTTTGGCGTACCGCGATTTTTGCCGTTGGGAAAATGCGTACCAATCTCCTAGGTCACTTATCGGAACCCAGGCCGAGACGGCGGCCCAGACATCCGGCGCGCGGCCCGCCATCATGAGGGCCATGTACCCGCCACCCGAACTGCCGGCCAGGTAGATACGCCGCTCGTCGATCCTGGTTTGCCGCTTGGTCCATTCCACGGCATCGAGCACATCCTGCACGGCCAGTTCCGAGCCGCAGGCCTCCGGATGATCGTTGACGCCGCGGAAATCGGGTGAGACGAAGGCCCAGCCTCGCGTGCGGGCCTCCTTGCGAATTTCGGCGAAATTGTTCGACGTATCGAACCGGCTGGACCAGGAGTGAAGATGGACCAGCAGGGGAACGGGCGCGGCGGGGTTCTCGGGAAAATCGGCTATGGCCAGCTGCAGCGCGCCGTCGATGGAGGAAGGAATCTCGACCGCCGCGAGGGCGAGTGCGAAGAAGGGAAGCGCGAATCGCATCTCCTTATTACCCCACGAATTCAGACTTCTCACACCGGCGGAATTCCGGAACGGCCACGCCGTTTCGCTGGCGCCACAGCCAATAGTCGTTGCGCAGGTCGGTCCAGAAGTTTCCCGGCAGCGTTGGGTTTTCGGCTGTGTCCAATGTGAGGTGATGCGCGTACTCGTGCGGCAGCGTGCGAGCGGTGGCGTGGTCCAGGCCCAGAAAAACTTTGTAGAACGGATCGGCCGCGACACCGGCCCGGCGGGCGCGAGGGCCGATGCAGGTGCCGCCGGTGCGGTCCCGGTCGATGTCGTAGCCCAGCACGTTGGTGACGAATACGTTGACGGTTCCGCGCCGCAAGAATTGGTCCGGAATGACCGAATAGCCTTGCGTGCGCAGGAACGCGCCTTCCGTAACCATTACCTGGAACTTGATGGCGCTCACGGCGAACTCGCGAGCAGCCTCCGTCTGCCAACTCCAAAACTTTTCACGGGCGATTGTCCGCGCGGCGTCGAACATCACGTTTAGTCGAACGTGGATATCCGGCACGGCCGTACGTTTGGAACAGGCGCAACCGGCTGCGGCCAAGGCGCAAAGCCATGCTCGCCGCGACTGCGTTGCGCCGTCCATCTCACGCGTGGGCGGCGGCTAGGAGACGACCGCCGCCCTCCGCGGCTCGGGGGAGCGCGGCGGAACTTGAGCTTGTTGCTGGTTGAATTTCACGCTCACCAATTTGGAGACACCGGGCTCCTCCATGGTCACGCCATAGAGAGTCTGTGCCACTTCCATCGACCGTTTTGCGTGCGTGATCATAATGAACTGCGTTTCGGCTGCCATCTCGAGGAGTAACCGAGCTAGACGTCCGGTGTTGGCCTCGTCGAGCGGCGCGTCGACTTCGTCCAGGATGCAGAACGGACTCGGCTGGTACTTAAAGATGGCCATTAATAGCGCCATTGCCGTCAACGACTTTTCGCCACCGCTCAACAGCAGCACGTTCTGAAGCCGCTTGCCCGGAGGCGACGCGATCAACTCGATGCCGCTCTCGCCGATGTTCGATTCGTCGGTCAGCCGCATCTCCGCGGCGCCGCCGCTGAAGAGAATTCTGAACATCTCGCCGAATTTCGCGTTGATCGCCTCAAAGGCCTCCGCGAACCGCTTCCGCGATTCGACATCGATGTCTTGGATCGCCTTCTCGGTGTCGCGAATAGAGTCCAGCAGATCCTGCCGTTGCGTGTTCAGGAAGGTGAAACGCTGCTCGGCCTCCTTGTACTCCTCCAACGCCTGCGGATTGACCGCGCCGAGCGCTTCAATGCGCGAACGCACTTCCGTGTACTTTCCTTCGAGATCTATCAAGGCCAGATCGTCGAGATCCGGATCGTCTTCGCGAATCAGCTCCGATGCCGGCGCGGCCAGGTCCTTGCGGCTGTTCTCATCCAGGTGCTTCAGGTCGGATTGCAACTGCACCAGATGAATTTCGATCTGGGTGCGATGTTCCTGCGCCTGCTGGGCCGCGACCCGCTGGGCCTTCAGCGCCTCGTCGCCCGCGGCCAGCCGGCCGCGCATCTCTACATCTTTCGCCGCCGCTTCCGTGACTACGGCGTCCAATTTGCCGATCGTTCCGGTCAGCCGCACGGCCGCGCCGTCGAGCTCCATGTTGTCGTTCAACAGGCGAGTGCGGTCCAACGACAAGCGCTCCATTTCGGCAGCGATATTGGCTCGCCGCCGCGTCAGTTCGCCGGCCTGCGCTTCTAGCCGCTGCTTGGCGGCGAAGTCGCTGCGCTGCCGTTCTTCGAGCGAAGCCAACTCCACGCGGACGACGGAGTGCTCCTCGGAGACGCGCTGCACTGCCTCGCGCAACGCATCAAGCTCGCCGCGCCCACCCTCCAGCTCGCGCTCCGACGCGCCGCGCGCGTCGTCCCTTTCCTTCAGCAGTTGTTGCTTCTGCAGCTTGTTGGCGGTGCTCTGCTCCAACTGCCGGCCCAGACGTTCTAATTCCATGCGCGCCGAGGAGAGACGTGCGTTCGAGCGGTTCGTCTCCTCGCCCATCCGGCGCATCTCGTGGTCCAGCGCCAGCGCTTCCTTTTCTTCCCGCTGCTGCTGTTGCCGGATCTGCTCCAGCCCCTCGGTGAGGGCATGCATCGTATGTTCGATTTCGACGATCGATTGTTGAGTTTGCTCGAAGGCCTTCTGCTTGGCCGAAACGGTTCCCGTCAACTCGCGGAGTTCCCGTTTTAACGCGAGCGGTCCGGAGCCGGTCTTGCGGCCGCCACTGACGGCGTGGCCGTGGTAGCAAACGCCGTCCGGCATCAGGAAATACACGTCCGGATATTGCATCGCCAGCCGCTGGGCGGCGGCTCGATCCTGCACCAGATAGCAGCGCGCCAGGCGCGGAAGAATCTCGGCGGGCGCCTGGGTGAGCCCATTCGTCATCTTGACGAAGTCGCTCAAGCGTCCCACAATGCCCGTTTCCGGGCCGATGGGAGGTTCCACAGGCGGGGCGCTGGCGTATTTGTCTTCCAGCTCCGGATGCACCAGGAAGGTAGCGCGTCCATCGAAGTCGCCTCGCATGACGTCGATTCCGCGATCGGCCTGCGCCCAGTTCGCAACCACTACGTATTCGAGCTCTTCGTGCAGAAACTCTTCAGCGGCTTTTTCGAACGCCGCGTCGACCTCAACGAAATCGGCGAGCACCCCGGCCGGTTTCAGGTCCGCCATTTCGCCTTTCTTTACCGCGGTGAAGAGACGCTTTACGGATTCGGTGGTGTAGGTCCGGTGCGAAAGGATCTCCTCCAAGGAATCCTTTCGCGCCTTCAGACGCGACAGCTCCGCCCGAACGGTCTCGAGCAGCCGCCGCGATTCGCCGAGCGTGGTCCGGTGCGTGGTCAGCTCCGATTCCGCGCGTTTCTTTTGATCCGCCAGCGATTCCAACTGCAACTGCCGGTCGCCGAGTTTGGTTTGCAGACCGGACTTTTGTTCGGCCAGCCGGGCCAGATCCGCGACCGCCGCCTCGGATTCTTTTTGCGCCCGCGTGCGGTCCCGCTCGTTGGACGCCAAGAACTCTTCAATCTGCGCCAACTGATTGCGGAGCGAGGAGGCCTCGCCGAGGAGGCGAATCACCTGCTGACGCATGGCTTCCAGTTTCTGTTCTCCGGAGCGCAACTCCGTCTGGGTCTTTTCGCGCTCTTCGTTTTTGGCGCGCAGGCGCTCCCGGGCTTCGTTCGCTTTCGCACCTGTCTCTTCAAGCGCAGCGCGGAACTTCTCTACCTCGGCTTGCATAGCAGCCAAGCGCGCTTCCACGTCCTGCGTTTCCTGCTCGCC
Organism: Acidobacteriota bacterium; assembly: GCA_016871155.1. GTDB lineage: Bacteria > Acidobacteriota > Terriglobia > Bryobacterales > Bryobacteraceae. The sequence goes on from VFZO01000113.1 coordinate 14,954, forward strand.
GTTGTTCAGGCGCTGCTCAATAGCCGCCACTTGCTGAGACTGGTTCGCCAGCCGGCCCCGCGTTCTTTCGGCTTCCAATTGCAGGTCGGCCAGTTGTTTTCGCTGGGCGGTCAACTGCTCTTCGTGCTGATAGCAGGTTTGCTGCAGCGCGGAGTGCTCCGCCTCGTTCGCCTTCAGCGCGGTGCTGACCGATTCGAATGCCGCCGCCGCCTGGCTCATTTCGATGGCCGCCTTCGATGCTTCTTTTTCCAGCCGTTTGTACTGGCCAGCCAGCAAGAGTCGCAGGTGGGTGACCATCTCCTCCCGCAACACCTTGTAACGTTCGGCCTTGGCGGCCTGGCGTTTCAGGGAGTTGACCTGCCGCGTGACCTCTTCCAGGATGTCGAACACCCGGGTCAGGTTCTGCTTGGCGCCTTCCAGTTTCGCCTCGGCCAGACGGCGTTTGGTTTTGAACCGTGTAATGCCGGCGGCCTCCTCGATGACCGAACGGCGGTCCTGCGGGCGGGAACTGAGGATCTGACCGATGCGGCCTTGCTCAATGATGGCGTAGGATTCCGGTCCCAGGCCCGTACCCATGAAGATGTCCTGAATGTCGCGAAGGCGGGCCTGTTTGCCGTCGATCAGGTACTCGCTTTCGCCGCTACGGTACAGGCGGCGGGTGACAGTGAACTCGCGCCGCTTTTCCTTCCGTTCGGCCTCGTGGCCGGCGATGGCCTGGGTCACCGCCTCGCTATTTTGTGTTGGCTCCGGTTCGGCCAGTTCGGGGGAGGGGAGAGCTACGTCGACGGACGGATCGAACAGGGTCATTGTGACCGCCGCCATGCCCAACGGCTTGCGCTCCCGCGTGCCAGCGAAGATCACATCTTCCATGCGCGCACCGCGCAGACTCTTGGCGCTCTGCTCGCCGAGCACCCAGCTAATCGCGTCGCTTAGGTTCGACTTTCCACATCCATTGGGTCCGACAATCGCCGCGACACCCGCTCCGTTAAACCGCATCTCCGTGCGGTCACAGAACGACTTAAATCCCTGGATTTCAACGCGCTTGAGTTTGAGCAACGCGTGCCCCCTTATGGTCTAAATTCACCCAGGCGCGCGCCTGAGTGCTCGGGGGGGTACTGACCATGGTAGACGTCCACGTAAGGAATTGCAAGGACTATCACCACCGCATTTTGTAGGAAATTTCCGAAGGCCACAATAGATTGTGGCATGTTTTCACCGTGCTACAAGCCCCAGCGAATGACCACAACGTAACGGTCGGCGCCCCGGTTCGGATCGTCGACTTGAAGACGGGCGGTAAAACCGTTGGCCGGCGAAGGGCGGTCCAACACTTTGAGCTGGCCCCGACCGCGAGTCTTTCGGGCTTCGAAGACCCGCAGGTTTTTAGCGGGCGGTTCGCCGTTGCAGCCGATGCTTGCCTCTTTTTCCGGCTGGCCGGCCTGGACTTCGTAGACTGCCGATGCGCCCCGCACATTGATAATGACGCTTCCGTCGATGAGCGCCTCCAATTGGCAGGTCCCTTCGGTAGGCAGCACGATGCCCGCGGGCGCGGAGTCCGGCACTTGGGCCGGCTCAGCAGCCGGGGCGGTGGCGACGGGCGCCGGCGCCTGGCTGACGCCAAGAAACGGGTTGTAGGTGTAGTTCAGGTCAACCGGCAAGTCGGAAGGATACGTGACGTTCTTGGTAATGGCATAGGCCGGATCCAGCGCCCATTGGCCCGTATTCAAGACCTTACCTTTCCGGGTCTTTTCGTCGTGCCAGCCCCAGAACGGTTTGGCCTTGTTCGCGCCGTGTTTCCGGCCTAAGAACGAGCCCATATACTTCGTCCCGGCGCCGGGGCGCCCGCCGAACGGCTGGTAGGTGTACTCGGCGTCAAATGTCTTCGCGCCGCCTTGCCTGGCGCGAGGCCACCAGGTCTGCTCGATTGAAATCAGATCGTAACCGACGTTCCGGTCCTCACCGTTGCGAGCCCGCTCCGCCGAGCCGCGATACACGAAGGTCATCCCCGTACCGGTCTTGAAATCGTCTCCCGAGGCCGAGTACAGGCTGTGACTGCTGTCCGACCCGAGCGCCCCGTGCCCGCCAGCCTCAATGAACACGATCGGATGCCCATCCTTGAACTCGATCTTTCCGTCGATGTTGTGAGCGCCTTTCTTGATCCGGGGTTCGTTGGCGAACGAATAGACGTTGTTGTGGGCCAGCGTCTCCATCAATTCCAGGCGGCCAAATTCTGAACCGTCCTTACGAACGGTAAGGATCACGCCTTCGTTGTCGTTCTCATGACAGGTGCCGAAAATGCAGTTGTCGGAGTAGTCGCGGGGGTGGAAGAAGTTGTAGTGCAGGAACCAGTGCGTGGACGTCTCCACAGCGGCGTAGTAGACATAGGCTTGGGAGGTGCCGGTATCGCCGTTCTCCCAGTTGTTGTCGCCGGTCCAATCGCCATCGAAATCGAAACGCGTGGGCACGTCCGCCTTGGGCTGCCACCAAGTCTCCTGGGCGATAAAAGGCGCCCATTTCTCAGCCAGCCGGCGGTAGGGGTTGTCATCCGGTTCCTTGGAGAAATCCTGGTTCTCGGCGGGACGGTTCGATGGAGCGCTGGGAGTCACCTCGATTTCGGCCTGTCCGCGAATTTGGCCTTTCTCGGCCTGGATCCGGTACCGGCCGGGTTGCATCGGCGCAGTGTAAAGCACGGTGTCCTTGTCGGTAAACTGCCCCGAGAGACTCTGGAAAATTCCCGCTCCGCCGGAGCCCGAGCCCACAAACTTTCCTTCGTCCTTTCCTTGAAAACGATATGGCTTTGAGACGGCTCCCTGTCCGGGGGACACTTTCATTGCCGCCGTTTCGCGAAGGCGGCCTTGCTTGCGGTTGCCTTCTTTGTCGATGGCGTCGCCCCACGCCTGGGCTTGAACGGCTACGGATTCGCCGGGGCGAACTCTGGGCGACGGGTCAAAGACAAACCGGATCTCCTTCACTTCGGTCGATTGCGCCCAAATGGCGACGGAAACGAGAAATAGAAAAGCCGATTTCACACTCCCAATATAAATCGCCCGCGTGTTGCTTGGGTGATACAATCTGGTTTCATGCCAGGACGCGTGTCCATATTCGTGACATGTATCGTGGATCAGTTGTTTCCTAAAGCGGGCATGGCAATGGTTGAGGTTTTGGAGCGGCTTGGCTACGATGTTGAGTTTCTAGCCGATCAGACCTGCTGCGGCCAGCCGGCCTTTAACAGCGGATTTCACGACGAGGCGCGCGCCGTGGCCCGGCACTTTCTGGAGGTCTTCGCCGGCGCCGAGCACATTGTCGTGCCTTCGGGTAGCTGTGCGTCGATGGTTGGGCATCACTTCGCCGACCTGTTCGCCGGGGATGCCAAGATGCTGGAGCGCGTCCACAAGCTGGCGCCAAAGGTCCACGAGTTCACCCAATTCCTTTTGAATGTGGCCAAGGTGGAAGATGTCGGCGCGCGGTTCCCCGCCCGTGTGACCTATCACGACTCCTGCCATGCCCTTCGTGAGTTGAAGCTGAAGAACGCGCCGCGCCAACTGTTGCGCCGCGTGAAGGATCTGGAACTGGTGGAAATGGACGCCGCCGAAGAGTGCTGCGGATTTGGAGGGACCTTTTCCGTCAAGTTTCACGAGATCTCCGGCGGTATGGCCCGCACGAAAATCGACTCCATTCTCAGAACAGGCGCCTCGCACGTGGTTTCCATTGATTCCAGTTGCCTGATGCAAATTCGCGGCGCCTTGTCCCGCGACGGGCGGCGCGTGGAAACGGTTCATTTGGCAGAGGTCCTCGCCTCTAAATGAAACCCGAAGCCGGCATCCAGGGTACCCTGGCGGACAGGGATTTGCAGGCGGCCATTTACACCGCGACCGGCCGTCTGATGGACAAACGGCGGGAATCCGTCACGCCGGACCTGCTGCCCGAGTACCAGGATTTGCGAACCCTGGCCGCGGCCGTGAAACGCCACACGCTCGAATTTTTGGACGTTTATTTGACTCAGTTCGAAGCCGCTGTGGAGAGCCACGGCGGGCGGGTGATTTGGGCGAACGACGGCAACGGCGCGGCGGACTTTATTCTCAAGCTGGCCAAGGAACGCGGGACGTCGATCCTCGTCAAGTCGAAGTCGATGACCAGCGAAGAGATTCACCTGAACGACCGGC
>VFZO01000114.1 GCA_016871155.1 Acidobacteriota bacterium
GCAGGGGTCTTCGCTGCCTTCAAACCCCTATGGATATTGATGCGGACGAGCATCCGGGAGATTCGCACGCGCGGCTCAAAACGGAAATGTGGGGTTAATAGGCCGGTTGGTAGGTCTGGAGCGATTGATTGAGCAGCACGTCAAGTCATCACGGGAGACGATGCAGTCATCGGAGAGAGATTCCTTGGTCGTTAAGAGAATTGCTACCGCGCTGGATCATCAGGGAATGCGGAGTTTGCCTTCGATTGTGCTCGTAATGACACCAATTGAACCGGTCAATCTTCGGACACTTTTCTCTGATGGTCCAGACAGCATTAGAGAAAAGCTCGAACGCCCACCTCAACTTCGAGATTCGGGATGGGATTTGAGCACGCTTGATCGAGCGAAGTTCGTGGAGGGGCGTTACCTCCGCGTAACGAACGGCGGCAGGAAGGTTGTTGACCTCTACAGGGATGGGGCGCTTGTATTTGCTGGCCTGGCAAATAGCGAGTTCATAGGCTTGGGTGATCACGACAATTGGCAGCTGTATCCATTGGCCTTCATCGAACTGGTGGTGAATTTCACACTGTTCTACAAGCTCGTCATCGGCGACTGTGCCCCTTTACCGAAAAGGCTGGAGGCTAGACTCCAACTGGAGAACATGCATGCTGGCGGGCAGAAGTGCTACCTACTTCCGCGCGGAGTTGGCGCTTCGGAATGGTCACAGGGAAGGAATCCTCGTGAAGCCCCAAAAAACTCGTGGTTCCACAAGAGTACCGTGGCCGTCATCGAGTTTATGCCGGAGCGAATGGCTTACGAGTTCATCCGGGAAGCATACATCTGGTTTGGTCACCCGGAGGAGGCAATACCCTTTGTCAAAGTGATGGATGGCACGAAGATGGTAGATACGGACAAGATCGCCATGGTGCGTTGAGGCGGTGAATCGGGCCGTCGGTCTTCAGCAAGAGGTATTTGATAGTGATTGCTCGATGGAATCGCAATGGGGGAGTCAAACAATTGCAATGAAAAGATTAGCTGCGAGACCCCTGAGAATCTTCCCAGCGCCGAAGACATCAAGCAGGTGCGGGGCAACCTCAAAAAGACCAACCGCGAATTCGGAAAAATCGATAGAAAGGGCGCTGGACGCCTACGACTACCAAAAGCTGATCCCTAAGGCGAGTCACCAAGAGGCTTCACAGGCGTCATTGCTTCACGCCAAGCGCGAAGCTGGTGTTCCGCTTCTCGCGACGGGCGACTTGCCGCCTCCCTGGGCGGAGGCGCATCCACTCCTTGTGGTATATTTATTCAGAGGACTGAATAAATAGTCAGTCACGAAAAGGGAGCAGATGATCAAAGCGGGAATTGCCGGGTTCCGGGGATACAGCGGGTCCGAACTGATTGAAATTCTGAAGCGGCACGGCGGCGTGGAGACGTTCCTGATGGAACACCGCGCCGACGCGGCGGACCGCCCCGCGCCGCGCGGCCACGCGGGACCGCCCCGGATTGCCGCTTCGGCGGAGGCCGCCGCCGGTCTGGACGTCGTATTTCTGGCGACACCGCCTGAGGTCTCCATGGATCTGGCGCCCGGCTTCGTGCAGGCCGGCGCGAAGGTCATCGACCTCAGTGGCGCGTTCCGCTTGAAGCCCGCCGCGGAGTACACCCGCTGGTACAAGGAGCCTCACACACAAGAAGCCCTGCTGGCGGAGGCCGTCTACGGTCTGCCCGAGCTCTCTGACCGGAGTGCGATCGCCTCGGCGCGGCTCATCTCCAATCCGGGGTGCTATCCCACCGCGGCGTCCCTCGCGTTGGCGCCGTTAGTCGCCGCGAATGTCATCGACCGTAGCGCCGGGATCGTGTGCGACGCCAAGAGCGGAGTCAGCGGCGCCGGGCGCAAGCCGAGCCTCAAGACCAGCTACTGCGAAGTCACCGGGAATTTTTCCGCCTACTCGTTGATCGATCATCGCCACGTGGCGGAGGTCCTGATGAACACAGGCATTGAGGAGCGCGACTTCACTTTCGCCGCGCAGTTGATTCCCGCCCATCGCGGCATTCTGGAGACAATTTATTTTCGGGGGAAGAACGTCGCATCAGCGGCCGGGATCATTGGGATCTATGAAAAGCGCTACGCCGGCGAGGCGTTCGTTCGCCTCTACGATCCCGGCAAAATGCCCGACCTGCTCGGCGTGGCCCGCACCAACTTCTGCGATATCGGCGTCGCCTACGACGCGCCCACCGGCCGCGGCGTGATCGTCGCCGTCATCGACAACCTCGTGAAGGGCGCGGCCGGCCAGGCCGTGCAAAACATGAACCTCGCCTTCGGCCTGGACGAGACGCGAGGGCTGCTATGAAGATCCTGATCAAACTGGGCGGCACTCTGCTGGACACGCCGGAGATCCGGGCCGCGATGGCCGCGCAGATCGCGGAGGCGTTTCGAAACTACCCTCGGACCACGGTCGTGCATGGCGGTGGCAAACAAATGACGCGATTCCTGGCGGAGCGAAATGTGGAGTCCCGGTTTGTCGACGGTCTTCGCGTGACCACCAGCGAGGTTCTGGACGCGGTGTTGAAAGTCTTCGCCGGATCGGTAAATCACCAATTGGTTGCGTCCCTGGTTGCCGCGGGCGTACCGGCCGTGGGACTCACTGGCGTCGATGCGTACCTATGCGAAGCCGAGCCGCTGCGGGACGATCTCGGCCATGTTGGCAAGCCTGTGCGTTCAAATCCAGCGGTGCTTGACACGTTGAACGGCGGGGGCTTTCTCCCGGTTGTGGCCTGTGTGGGCGGAGACCGCAACGGACGAATCTACAACGTCAACGCCGACCAGATGGCGGTGTCCTGCGCGGCGGGCTTTGGCGCCTCGAAACTGCTATTTCTTACCGATGTGGATGGCGTGAAGGGCGCCGGCGGCGAGGTAATCGCCACGCTGACGGTCGCGGAAGCCCAGAAACTGATTTCGGACGGCGTGGCGACCGGCGGCATGCAGGCCAAGCTGGACGCCGCGGCTGGGGCGCTGAAAGCGGGCGTGGGTGAAGTGATCATCGCGCCGGGCGCAGCGCCGGGCATTGTGGCCCGCCTTCTGCGGACCGAACCTGTGGGAACCCGTTTTGTGAGCGGCTGAGGACGCCACTCGGAAAGGATCGCCGTCATGAACCAGCTCGTTACTCTGAATCCGGCCGCGCCCGCCCCGCGAACCGCCTTTACCGAAGGACCACTGCTGGTCCGCCCAGCGACGCTTCGGGATGTTCCGTCCATTATTTCCCTAATTAACCTGTTCGCGGCCAAGGGTATCATGCTGCCGCGGACCGAGTTCGAGTTGGCGGAAAATATCCGCGATTTTGTCGTAATTAAGCATCAGGACCAGGCCGTTGCGTGTTGTGCATTACACATCTATTCCACAACCGCAGCCGAGATCCGCTCCTTGGCTGTGGATCCCGGCTGGCAATCTCACGGACTTGGCCGGAACTTGGTTGGCGCGCTCGAGACGCAGGCCAGGGAACTGGGAATAACGAGTTTGTTTGCTTTCACATATGTAGAAAGCTTCTTTAGCAAACTCGGCTACCGAATTGTGGATCGATCGCTACTCCCCTCAAAAGCGTGGAAAGACTGTCTGCGCTGCCCTAAGTTCCAGGCTTGCGATGAAATTGCGATGCTGAAATCGTTAGAGTAGTACTGCCGATATGGGGGTGTGAGGCACCCACATAGGGGGGTAGTCTATTTCAAAAGTACCATTGAGTAAATCATTGACCTGAGGCGCCCAGGTCGTGTACAGTACTACTGAATCCAGACAAGTACAGGGAGGATTGGTGACGCTGCAGCGCGGGTACTCCCCGCAAAAGAGCGTGACGAATTTCTGAGAATTATTCCGCACACCGCACACCAGTTTGTATAATCATTCGCAAACCGAAAAATTCGACGTCAATCTTCGGATCCGGATTGCGGTTCATTTTGGAGAACTTTCCACCATGCGTGCACAAACTGTCGATGTTAAAATATCCGCTGGCCGGGTTCTTTGCTGCACTATCTTCCGCCCTGGCGGGAAAAAGCTGCTCGCAAAAGGGCATGTTTTGAGCGACGAGGATGTCCGAGTCCTTGAAACCGAGGGGATGGAACAGGTCTGGGTGACGGAACTGGAAGCCGGCGAGGTGGGAGAGGACGATGCGGTCCTCCAGGTGGCCACAAGAATCGGGTGCGGATCCATGGAAGTTCGCGCGGCGGCCGGCGGCCGGGCGAATCTGTACGCAACCGCCGATTGCTGTCTGCTGGTCGATGACGATCTTCTGAAGCAGATCAACTGTACCGCCAGCATGGTGATCGCCACGGGCCAGAACTTTTCGTTCGTGCCGGCGGGCGAGCGAATCGCGACAATTAAGAGCACGCCCTTTGCCGTGTCCGGGGCTGAACTTGAGGCTATTACCAGCATCCCGGCCGAGCGCGGGCACATCCTCCAGGCCCGGCCGATTCAAGATCCACAGGTGGCCGTTCTTTACACCGATCCCGTCCACGGCGACCGGGCGCGGCAACTATTCGAGAACATTATGCGCCAGCGGCTTGGGGGCCTGGGCGCGCAACCCAACTTCGTCTTAAGCGCGCTTGAAGATGAGAACGCGGTGTCCCGCGCGTTACAGCACCTGATGCGTGCCCGGCCGACATTAATAGTTGTGGCCTCCACCACCGCCCCGCAGGGTCCCGAGGACATGGTGGGCCGGGCGATTCTACGCATGGGTGCCACGCTGGAGCGCTTCCTGGCGCCTGTCGAACCGGGCAGCCTGATGATGCTTGGTTACAAAGATGACATTCCGATCCTGTCGGCACCTGGTTGTTACCGTTCGACGAAGAAAAACGTCTTAGATATTGTGCTGCCTCCGCTGTTGGCGCGGTACCGTCTCTCCGGCTGGGAGGTCGCGGCGCTGGGCCACGGCGGCCTCCTTGGATGAGGTAAAATTTAAGCTCCTCCGGAACCGGGGATCCTAGCCTCCGAGGGATTCACGGTTCAATCATTACGCCGGGCGTTTGACCAACGCCCGGCTTTTTTTGTCGAGAGGCGGGTAATAATGAAATGCAGATGCGGATTCGATCCCTGCAGGGCTTTCTCCTGTCGTACGTATTTCCCACACCTGTCGAGCTCACCTATTTCGGCGGCACACGCCGGATTCTGAAACGCGACGCCATGCTGCTCCGCGTGGAGACCGAGAACGGCCTAGTGGGTTATGGCCCCGGCGAAGGCAGTGAGGCCGCCGAGCGGATTGTCCGGGAGATCATCGCGCCTTGGCTGGCAGGGCGCGCACTACGCGACCTGGACGCGCTGCGCGTGCAATTTACGGAGGGTCCCGGCGCGGACCGCAAGGTGGCGCAGACGTACGGCACCGTCGAGGTGGCGCTGCTTGATCTCTTGGGAAAGTTTCACGGCGCGCCGGTCTCGGAGCTGCTCGGCGGACGATTGCGCGATCGCATCGCGCTTTACGGCAGCGCCGGGATGTACCAGCCGCCTGAGGAGTACGCGCGGGAGGCGGCGCTGGCCAAGGAAATGGGATTCCGGGCCTACAAAATGCGGCCCGCGCTGGGACCGGAATTGGACCTGGAAACCGTCCGCCAAATGCGCGCGGCCACCGGCCCCGACTTCGGTTTGATGGTGGACGCGCACTCCTGGTGGCGCATGGGTGACCGCAGCTATTCAGCGGAAACGGTTGAAACGCTGGCCCGGGAAATGGCCGCCTTCGACATCGCCTGGCTGGAGGAGCCTCTGCCTCCCGAAGATCACGCGGCCTATGCCGCTCTTCGCGCGAAGGACATCGTGCCGATCGCGACCGGCGAGCACGAACACACCGAGGCCGGGTTTCTCGATCTGATCCAGGGCCCGTGCGCCGACTTCATTCAGGCCGACGTGGTCTGCCAGGGCGGCTACGCCATGGGCAGGCGGTTATTCGGCGAAATTCAAAAGGCCGGACTTCGATTCGCGTTTCACAGTTGGGGCACGTCGCTGGAGATCGCCGCAGCCGCCCACATCGGCATCTGCTGGCCGGAAAACGTGGTGGAGTGGCTTGAGTATCCCTGTTATTCGGAGCCGGGCCGGAAATTCATGTACGAGTGGCCTCTGGCTTCCGAGATGCTGGCCGAACCCCTGCATATCGAAAACGGTGACTATGTTGTCTCGCGCGAACCGGGCCTGGGAGTGCGCATCGACGAGTCGGTGATCGAGCGGTACCCCTGGCAGCCGGGACCCTGGTCTTATTTCACCCTGATCTCGCCGCCCGGCACCCACGCCGTGACATCGGATCATTCCATCGCCTGGGCCGGCGAGCCGGGGGCCTGAGTGATGCTTCCGTTTGTGGCGGCCGGCGCCGCCGCGATGGCCGCCGCGGCCTGGGCGGTTCGGGGTAAAAGTTCGCGCGTCTTCGCGCCCTCGGTCTGGCACGGACCCCGAATGGGCGAAAAGGCCGCCTTGACTTTCGACGACGGGCCCAGCGAGAGGACTTCGGAACTATTAGACGTGCTCGCGGCCTATAAAACAAAATCGACATTTTTTGTTTGTGGCAAAAATGCGGTCCGATTTCCGGAAATAGTGCGCCGCATTGCCAGCGAAGGTCACGAGATTGGCAACCACACCTGGTCCCACCCGCGTCTGGACTTTCACTCCACCGATGCGATGCGCGCGGAGATCGGGCGCACGCAGGACGTACTCTCCGGTATTACCGGTACACCCCCTCATTTGTTCCGGGCCCCCTTCGGGGTTCGCTGGCCGGGTCTGGGAACCGTGCAAGACGAGTTCGGCTTGCTCGGCGTGATGTGGACACACATCGGCCTGGATTGGAAACTACCGGCCGGGAAAGTCGTGGCGCGGCTGCGGCGCGGCCAGCGCCCCGGCGATATATATTGCCTGCACGACGGCCGGAAATTGGAGGAACGTCCCGACATCTCCGTCACCCTGGCCGCGACGCGCGAGTTCCTGGAAAAAACATGCGATCGTAACTTTGCATTTGTCACTGTCTCTGCGATGCTGAATCAATGAGCGCGAGCGTTCCGCCCGAGATCCTGACGCGAGTTTTGCGGACGTTGGCCGAAACACAGAAACTGCCGCTGGAACAGGTGACGCCGGAGTCCACATTCGAGCAGTTGGGCATCGACTCGTTGGACGGGATCAACATTCTTTTCGCTCTCGAAAACGAGTTCGAAATCAACATTCCCGATGAGTCGGCGCGGCAAGTCCGGGATATCGCGCAGTTGGCCGAGGGCGTCTACAGCCTGATTCAGTCCAAGGCCCAGGTCCCGCCCGAGACCGCGGCGTGATCCGTCGCGTCGCCGTTACCGGCATTGGCGCCGTGTCGGCGCTTGGCGGTACCGCCGCTGAGTTCTGGGAGGCGTGCCGGCAAGGGCGCTCGGGAATCGGCCCGCTGGAAGGCCTTCCGCTGGAAGGCGTCCGAATTCAGACCGGCGCGCAGGCCCTGGGCTTCGATCCGTCGAAACACTTCGACGACAAGCAGTTGGTGCCGCTCGACCGCTTCGCGCAACTGGCAATTGTGGCCGCTCGGGAGGCGCTGGCGCAATCGGGCCTTGCGCTCCGGGCGGAAGAAAAGACCCGCGCCGCCATCGTGACCGGCTCCTGCTACGGCGGCAAGACCAGCGAGGATCAGGGTTTCCGGTCGCTCTATTTCGACCGGTCACCACGCGTGCATCCGATGACGATTCCGCGGCTGATGGCCAACGCGGGCGCCAGTGCACTGACGCTTGAGCTCGGGTGGCAGGGTCCAGCCTGGACCGTCTCCACAGCGTGCAGCTCCGCCAATCACGCGATCGGCCAGGCTTTCTGGCTGGTGCGCCACGGCCTCGCCGAGGTGGCTCTGGCGGGCGGCAGCGAGGCGCCCTTCACCTACGGCTCGCTGAAAGCCTGGGAGGCGCTGCGCGTGGCGAGTCCGGACACCTGCCGGCCGTTCTCCAAAGGCCGCGGCGGTATGGTGCTGGGCGAGGGGGCGGGAATGCTGGTGCTAGAGCCGCTCGAGCGGGCACAGGCGCGGGGCGCGCCGGTCCTGGCCGAGATCGCCGGTTTCGCGATGGGCGCCGACGCGCACCACATTACGCAGCCCTCCGCGGCGGGCGCCGCGCGCATGATGCGAGAGGCGCTGGCCGGCGCCGGATGTGAGGCCGGCGAGATCGGCGTCGTCAATGCGCACGGTACTGGCACCGCAATTAACGATGTTGTCGAAGCGGCCGCGCTGCGCGAGGTCTTCGGCGCGGGACTGGACGGCATACGCGTCTCCGCCACCAAATCGCTGCACGGCCACGCGCTGGGCGCCTCGGGCGCGCTGGAGGCGGTGTCCGTTCTCCTCGGCTTGCGAGACCAAAGCGTCGCCCCCACCGCAAATTTCGTCGAAGCTGACCCGGAGTGCCCGGTGCCGCTCGCCACCGCCTTTGAGCCGTTCGCTCACCGCAAGGCGCTCTCCAACTCCTTCGCCTTCGGTGGACTGAACGCCGTGCTGGTCTTTAGTCTTTCAGAATGAACGTGACCATCAGCGCCACCCGGTATTCGGTGATCTTGCCCTTCTTGATGACCACTTTCTGATCCTTCACCCAGGCGCCTTCGACGTTCGAAAGCGTCTTGCAGGCCCGTTCCACGCCCGCTTTCAAAGCGTCGTCGAAGCTCTTGGAGGAGGAAGCGATGATTTCAGTGACTCGTGCGATTGCCATAGGAGTGAAATCGAGTGTATACCAAAAAATCCGGCGCGGTGAGTGAATTTTACGCCGGTTCGCGCTTTACAAAAATAGCGGCGGCCTCCTCCGAGCAGGCCGGACGATCCGCACTCGACCGGCACTCTCAACCGCCGCCGCTGAAAACATTCCACTAACGCAGCGTGATAACGTGCTGGCCCCGGGGCAGTAGTAGCAGCGTGCCGCCGGGCGGCATCGGCGCCGCCGCGCCGTCGATTTCCAGATGGGCCGCAGCCCGGTCGAGCACGGCGATGGCGCGGTGCGACGACTGATAACTCAGCTCAATCTCCCCGGCGCCGGCCGACGCCGTTTGAATGTCTCCATTAAAATCAACGATGCGCAGCGGAGGCGCTTCCGTCGACGATTCGACGGTTACACGGCCCGCCGGCAGCCATAACGTGGAGTCGCTGGCAATGGGCCACAGGCGTCCGTTCACCTTCGCGGGTCCGGTCCAGGCGACGCCGGCTCCCTGGCCCGATTCGAGAATCAGTTGTCCGGCGGACCGCTCCAGTTTCCGCACGTTCGCGGCCGAAGAAGCCAGCCACGGCAAATCCACTTTGCGAATCGAGCTTTCAAAATAGAGCGCTACGCGCGCGAAGGCGCGCGCCGAGAGATTCACTAGTTGGAACAGTTCCACGCCGGTCTGCTGTTTAGTCGGGTACACGTCCTGGTAGCGGTCGACGATATTAATGTCGATCGCCAGCTTGTCCTTGTGCGCCGTGACGGCGTTGTAGCGCTCGGCGATCTGTGGATAGCGCTGCGGCCCCAGGTGCCAGATCGTGGCGGGATCCTCGATCAGGAACGTGAAGTCATACTTGTCGAGCTGGGGCAACAGGCGGTCGGACTCGGCGCCGATCAGGTCCCGCATCCGAGTATCGAATTTGTCGTCGACGTGCGTGAGCACCAGGTCCAGATGCGGCCGCCGCTTCCGGATTTGGCTCAACTCGGCAAGCCACTCCTCCTGAATGCGCTGCGCCAGCCGCGCCCGGTACTCCAGTAGCTTCGGCCGCAGCGTTGAGTTTGGGTCTCTTACCACCGCGACCGGATCCACACCGTGCAGCCCGCGAAATTCGGCCCGCACGTCGTCGTTGAAAGGTGTAAAGCGCGCGGCGTTTTCGATTCCCTCCAGCGATTCGAAATAGAGCTCCGCCAGGTTCAACCCGTCCCAATCGAAGCGATCCGCCAACGCGCCGATGCCGCTCTTCACTGCCCTGGCGCAGTCCGGATTTGCCAGGTTCATGAGCTTGCGCCAGTCGAGATGGGCGTCCTGCAACAGCGCGGTCTTTTCGCGCCATTCCGGATGATTGTCCCAGAACTTCTCCGAAACGTGCGGCAGCTCGATCCACGCGTACACCAGAATCGCGTTGCGATGGCAGGCCTCGATGAGTTGGCGCAGATACTCGTCGCTCTGGGCGCCGGCCTCGTGGAAATGCCAGGCCGCTACTTGCAGGGCGCCGATGCCAGCCGCGCGCCACCGCGCCGCCAGATACTCCGGGTCGGCCCGAAGCCGGTACGAAGAATCGAAGAAAGCCCACAGCCGGCCGGAACGGAACGGCGGGTCCAAACCCAGATCCCGCAACGCCTGCCGCAGGTAGGGGAAGCGCTCGTGCCCCTTCTCGCCTGGCGTCAACGGCAGCCACAGCAGCGCCCCTTTACCTTCCCGCACCCCGATGGTCATTGGCGCGGAGGTCCAGCGCTCCCTGGTATAGACGCTCGCCTCCTTCGGTGCGCCGTACACCGGAACCTCCGTGGCGCGCTCCCAGATGATCGGAACGGTCTCATCGTGGGTGTCGCGGAGTTGGCGGACAATGACCCTGCGTTCTGTTGCCTCAATACCAAACACCCGCGCCAACTCCGAGTCGCCCTCCACCACGACGATGGCGCCCCGCGAAATGCGGGGCCGCCACGCCGAAGCGGCCGCGGGAACGCCAGATGGAAGAACTACGATTTTGGCGTCGCTGCCTGGGGAGGGAACAAGACCGGCCGATGAGAGAATCGCGGGCCACGGGCCGGGGCCGCCGCCGGCCACGTGAAACGTTTCCGCCGCGGCGGCCGCCGCCGCAAGCAGCCCGCTAACGAGTAATCGCATACCAGAACCCCGCTCGAACATCGAAGAAATTAGGCCGCCGCGGATTGAAGCGGTTCAGAGTGTGCGCGCCGCGCAGCACCTGGAGAGTGAAGTGCACATTGGGCGGGAGTCCCGGCCAGCGGGTCCGCACTCCGCCGCCGCCCTCCACGAAGTTCGCCCAGTACTGCCGTTTGGTATCCGTCGTGACGTTGGCGGCCGCAAAGAGTTGCACGTTCGGATGAACCGTCTTGCCGAACTTGTTCTGGCTGACGATCAGAAAGTCGTTATCGAACCGGCTGACGAAGACGCCGTCGTTCATGGACTCCGTAAACCAGCCCGGCCGCTCCGCGCCCAGCGCCGTGCCGAAGAATTTGGCCACCACGATGCCGCCGCGATAATCGGGCGCCGCGCGGGGAACGCCGGGCCGCGCGCGGTAGGACAGCGACGTGCCGCCTTCCGCCCAGACGGAAACTCCATGTACCGGCACGGTCGAAAAGCCCACGCCAAATATGCCTGCGCTCTCCGACAGATATTGCGGCGCGCCATTGGTGACGCTGGAGCGTTCGATGCCGCGCGCGTCGGCCAGCAAGCGCGCGGAGAAATAGGGCCGGAACCTGGGCAGACGGGCGAATTTGATCTCGGACTTCAACTGGCTGTAGGTAAAGGCGTCCCGCCAGCGGGAGCTGAACATCGGAAAGATCCAGAACGTCGTGGCGACGTTCTCCCGCGCCTGCGCCAGATTTTTGTAGGCCTTGTGCGCTTCGGCGGCTATGGCATCGTCCGGCGCGCGGCGTGCCAGGTCAAACCAGCGGACCGCGTCGTCGTCCTGCTTGAGCATATTGTTCGCCCAGCCCAGCTTCAACATCACCTCGAAATCGAGCGGATCGGATTCGTGCGCGATGGCCAGGTACTTCAGCGCGTCCTTCATGTAGCCTTTTTCGTAGGACTTCAGCGCGAACGCCTTTGCCTCCACTGGTGAAGCGGCCGGCTGCGCATCCGGCCGCTTTCGCAGTGCCGGAGGAAGCTTCAGCGCGGCGCGTACCCTATTGGCCAACGCTTCGTCACTCCCCTCCAGAACTCGCGTCAGGTGCGGCATCGCACCCGCCATATCCTTGCGCGCCAGCTTCAAAAAGCCGAGCTGCGCGGTCGACAACAAATCCTCCGGGTTCGTTCTCGCGATTTCCGCGAACTGCGTTTCGGCATCGGCCTTGGCGTCCATCTGCAAGTGCAGATAGGCCAACTCCCGGCGCAGCTCCACGTTGGCCGGATCCAAAGCCAGCGCTCGCTGAAACTCGTACACGTACGGGTACCGGCTGGGCAGCAGTTCCTTCGCCTGTTCGGCTGTCCGCGGTTCGGCGCCGCGCGACGCTGCCAATAGCGCCGCCAGCGCATCCTCCTCCTTGCCCATCGCGCGGTAGGCAAGAGCCAGATCCACGAGCAGATTGCGGTAGGCCGGCTTCAAAATCCACGCCTTCAGGAAGTGCTGCGCGGCCAACGCCGGATCGTCCCGCAGCGCGGCCAGCTTTGCCAGTTCTTCGTGACCGGAAAAGTTGTCCGGCAGCTCCCGCAGCGCCGCCTGCCAGCGTGCGATGCCCTCGGCCAGCGGTTTATCGATGTTCTGAAACGCCTGCTCCGCCGTGGCGTTGCCGGCCCGGCGTAGACGGTCAAACACGCGCCGCGCCTCCAGAGGCTGCTTTGTTTCGTAGGCCAGGAAGGCGAATTCCATAGCCACATGCGTGTCGGCGGGATCGGCCCGCAGCACGATCGCGAACTGATCGCGGGCCTCCTCGGTATCGCCGGTCTTCAGCAGCGCGTATGCCAGGTCTTTTCTGGGCCCGATCCGGCCCGGCTCGGCCTGCAAACCCTCCCGGAACAAAGCAATCGCCTGATCGTACCTCTTCTCCCGCAGGGCGGCGTAGGCGCGATCCAAAACGGATTGAGACACGAGGAGCTGAGACGTCGTCAAAGCGACCCATAGAACCGAGCGCATTTTCTTCCTCTAAGAAATTAGTGTGTCCAGCCAGGAGGAGTTCTCAGGAAAATCTGATAATGAGAACATGGCCTTCCAAGGATTCGACTATTTCCGCATCGAATCGATGCTCACCGAAGAGGAGTTGCTCGTTCGCCGCACGACGCGCCAGTTCGTTGATGATCGCCTGCTGCCCGTAATTCGTTCGTGCTATAGCGACGGCCGGTTTCCGATGGAGCTAATCCCGGAAATGGCGGAGCTCGGCCTGTTCGGCGCCAATTTGGAAGGGTATGGGTGCGCGGGCATGAGTCAGACCGAATACGGCCTGATCATGCAGGAGATCGAACGCGGCGACTCTGGCGTTCGGAGTTTCGTCAGCGTGCAAGGCGCGCTGGTGATGTACCCGCTGCTCGCGTTCGGCAGCGAAGAGCAGAAGTCGAAGTGGCTCCCGCGTCTGCAGCAGGGCAAATCCATCGGCTGTTTCGGCCTGACCGAGCCTCAATTCGGTTCGAACCCCGCCGGAATGCTCACCCGGGCCGTTCGCGACGGAGACGGCTGGGTGTTGAACGGCGAAAAAACGTGGATCACCAACGGCTCTCTGGCGGAGGTGGCGATTGTGTGGGCGCGCACCGAAGAAGGCGTGCGCGGGTTCGTCGTCGAAAGAGGCACGCCGGGATTCACCGCCTCCGACATCCACGGCAAAATGTCGATGCGCGCTTCGGTCACTTCCAGCCTGTCCCTTGTCGATGTGCGCCTGCCCGATTCCGCCCGGCTGCCCGGCGCGCGCGGGTTGAAGTCCGCGCTGGCCTGCTTATCGCAAGCGCGCTTCGGTATCGGCTGGGGCGTGCTGGGCGCGGCCATGGATTGCTTCGAAACCGCCCGGCAATACGTGATCGCCCGCAAACAGTTTGACGACCGGCCTCTGGCCTCGCACCAACTCGTGCAGGAGAAACTGGCCTGGATGGCCACCGAAATTACCAAGGGCCAACTGCTAGCGCTCCACGCCGGCCGCCTAAAGGACCAGGGTAAGCTGGAACCGGCCCACATCTCCATGTTGAAACGGAACAACGTGGCCATGGCGCTGGAGTGCGCCCGGCTGAGCCGCGATCTGCTAGGCGCCAACGGGATTATGGACGAGTACCCCATCATGCGCCACATGTGCAATCTGGAAACGGTGAAGACCTACGAGGGCACCGACCATATCCACTGCCTGGTCATCGGTGAGGCCGTGACGGGGATTCCCGCCTACCGTTAGCTGTCCGGGACCGGACACCTCGTCCCGGAAGCGGCTGTGGTTTGGTCCGCCGGCGGCGCGTTTTCAGCAGCTTACACTGGCAATGAAAATGCCAAGGTTGTATTCATGCCGTTCTCCGCCTTCGCCCAGGACCTGCGCTATGCGTTCCGCGCCATGACCCAGAGTCCGCTGTTCACGACCATCGCGATGGTGTCGCTGGCGATCGGCATCGGCGCGAACACGGCGATATTCACTCTGTTGGACCAACTTCTGCTGCGCCCGCTGCCCATCCGGGACCCGCACAGTCTGGTGCAGCTCGACCTGCCCGGTCCGCGCTCCGGCAACAACTGGGCCAACAGGTCGTTCTCCTATCCCATGTATCTCTCGCTGCGGGATGGCAACAAAGTTTTCGACGGTCTGGCGGCACAGTTCATCATCCGCGGCGCCTTCGCCACCGGAGAGCAGAGTGAGAACGTTACCGTGCATCTGGTGTCGGGCAACTGGTTCGAAACCCTTGGTGTGCCGATGCAACTGGGCCGGGCAATCGGTCCGGCGGACGATGTCACCGTAGGCGGCCACCCGGTTGTTGTGCTTTCCGATGGATTCTGGCGGCGGCGATTTGCCGGCGACAAGTCGATCGTCAATCAAACCGTCCTGCTCAACGGGCAGCGGATGACGGTGCTTGGCGTCGCCGCGGGACCTTTTCGCGGCACCGACGTCACTGAGCCCGCCGACGTGATGGTCCCCGTGGTGATGCAGCGGATCTTCATGCCGAGCGCCTCCTATCCGGTGCAGTCGCCGAGGCTGACGTTTTTAAACCTGTTCGGCCGGGTGAAGCCGGGCGTGCGGCTCGACGAGGTGCGCACAGACCTGAATCGCGTCCTGGCGCCGGTGCTGATTGACGAATTGAAGGCCCTGAATTTCAACAGCGCGAATATATCCAAACGGTTTCTAGCCAAGCAGATCGTCCTGTACCCCGCCGCGAGCGGAACGTTCGGAGACCGGGATCGCGTGGAACAGGCGATGTGGCTGCTGACGGCGCTGGTGGGCGGCGTGCTGCTGATCGCGTGCGCCAACGTCGCGAATCTGCTGCTGGCGCGCGCCACGGTCCGGCGCCGGGAGGTGGCCGTGCGATTGGCCCTTGGCGCCAGCCGCTGGCAATTGATTCGACTGGTGCTGGCCGAGAGCCTGCTATTGGCCATCGCCGGCGGAGCGCTGGGTTTACTGGCCGCAGCCTGGGCCGGGGACGCGCTGGTGGCCTTCGTGAGCGCGTCCGGCAACGGCCCGCTGCCGATCAACTCCACACCGGACGCACGGATTCTCCTCTTCACGCTGGCGCTCTCCTTGTTCACGGCGCTGCTGTTTGGACTTGGGCCCGCGTGGGCCGCTTCTAAATCGGACATGGCCCCCGCGCTGAAGGATGAAGCGGGCAACTTGTCGGGAGGCGCGGCTTCCAACTGGGCAAGGAAGGGCTTGATCGTGTTTCAGGTGGCGCTCTCCCTGATGCTGCTGGCCGCAGCCGCGCTTTTCCTGCGGACGCTGGACAACTTGCGCAAAGTAAACCCCGGCTTCAATACGGAGCACCTCGTCTCGTTTGCCGTGGATCCGTCGATGAACGGTTACGACGTGAACCGCCAGAGCACGTTCTATTCGCGGTTGACCGAGGAGATCTCAGCGCTGCCCGGCGTCTCGGCGGTGACGTTGGCGGCCGAACCGCTCATGGCCGACAGCAATAGCCAATCGACGGTGCGCGTGGAAGGGTATCAGGCGGGTGAGGACGAGGACATGAATCCGTTCGTCAACCAGGTAGGCCCGGGCTTCTTCCGGAACTTGACGATTCCCCTGCTGCAAGGCCGCGATTTCAACGAAGCCGACGTTGCCGGAGCGCCCGCCGTCGCGATCGTCAGCGAGACGTTCGCCAAGATGTACTTCAAGGACCGGGACCCGATTGGCCGCAAGATCGGCTTCGCCCGCCACCGCCGGCCGCCGGATATCACCATCGTGGGTGTTGCCAAGGAGCCGAAACAGTTGAACCTGCGGGATTCGGAAACTCCGCGCCAGGTCTATACGCCATCGGCCCAGGCCGAACGGGTGGGAGGACGGGTGTTCTATGTGCGCACCAACGCGCCGCTGGAGGCGATCGCGCCCGGTCTTCGCGCCGCGGTGCGGGCCCTAGACCCGGCGCTGGCCGTGGACCATGTCCGAACGATGGAGCAGCAGATCGAAGTTTCGCTGGTGATGGAGCGGGTTATCTCGACGCTCTGCGCCGCATTCGGTTTCATCGCCACGTTGATGGCGGCCGTCGGGCTCTACGGCGTCATGGCGTTTCACGTTTCGCGCCGCACACGAGAGATCGGTATCCGGATGGCGCTGGGCGCCCAGCGGTCCGACGTGTTGGGCATGGTCTTCCGCGAGGCCGGCGGACTGGCGTTGCTGGGAGTCGCCATCGGCGTGCCGGCGGCCATCGGTCTGGGCCAATTCGCGAAGGCGCTGCTGTTCAATGTGGAACCGAACGACGCGCTGGTCTACACCGGCGCCGCGGTGATGCTGCTGGCGACGGCTGTGCTGGCCAGCATCCTTCCCGCGCGCCGCGCGTCGAGAGTGGAACCCATCCGGGCGCTTCGCTACGAGTAAGCGAGCGCCGGATCTTTACCGCATCAGCTTGAGCGAGAACTGGACAATCCGGGGCATATTGCCCTGCGCATTCACCAGGCCGAACTGCGGATTTCCGAAGACCTGATTGGGTGGCGCGAAACGGGCCGTGTTGGTGAGGTTGAAGAACTCGGCCCGGAACTGGGCCGTCAGGATTTCCTTGATGCGGAAGTTCTTTGTGACCGTAGTGTCAATCTGCGCCGTGCCGTCGCTGCGCAAACCGTTCAACGTGCGGGCCACGTTGCCGAACTGATAGGCCGGCGGGTTCGCGAACTGCGCCGTGTCGAACCAGCGGGTGACGGCCGGGTTTTCGATCTTCGCGCTCACGCCGGTCCAGTTGGGACGCTGGCCGCCGCCCTGGGAAAAGGTATTATTCACCGCCGAGGTGATGCCGAGGGGCCCACCGCTGAAACCGCTCCAAATGGCGGCGATCTGCCAGCCGCCGAAGATGGCGCTCTTCTTGAAGACCGGCAGTTCGTAGACGGCATTGAAGATATAGCGATGCGTCTGGTCGAGCGTGGAGGGTCCGAACTCGGCGGCCAGGTTATTCCAATTCTGGTAGGCGCCGCCGCCAAGCGATTCACCGGCAAACGGGCCGGAGCCGAAGTCCATCAGCTTCGAATAGGTATAACTGGCCAGAACGTTGAAGCCGTTGGCGTAGCGCTTCTCCGCCTTCGCCTGCAAGGAGTGATAGGTGGACGAAGCCCACGAGGCGTTTTGCGAGGTTACGGCCTCGAAATGCGGATAGGGCCGCAGCAGTTGGGCCCGGGCGACCGTACGGCCGGAAAGGCCGCCGACGTTGATCTGTCCGAAGAACGGGTTCGGGACCTGGGCGCGGAGTTGATCGCCCAGCGCAAGCTGCTCTGGCGCGAGTTGATTCCATTGGCGGTTCTCCGCGAGCGCCAGGCCGCGATTCCCGGCGTAGCCAACTTCGGCCAGGACGCCGGAGAACACTTCCCGCTGTATGTTGAAGTTCCACTGGATGCTGGAAGGCGTTGTGTTGCCGCGGTCCCAGAAACCGATGCCCTGGCCCGTGAGCGTCGCGAGGCCGAGGCGCGAACCCGTGGGGCGGTTGAACCCATTCGGGTACGGATTCTCCCACGTGGCGGCCGGGGTGACACCATCCAGGCTGGTGACGATGGCAGTGCCCGCTTGATAGCCGCTGGTTCCAAAGGCAACGGCGCCGCCGCCGATGCCGGTGAGACCGGCGAAGAACATTCCGGCGCCGGTGCGGATGACCGTCTTCGGAGTTAGTTGATAGGCTACGCCTACGCGGGGCCCGAAATTGTTGCGATCCGGAGTGGCGTTGAAGCGCGGCAGGCCGCCGACGCCGGGAAACGTAAGTCCACCGCGAAGGTCGAGGCCGGCGGCTCGCAGCGGAGACTGTGCGCCGTAGTCGAAGTTTGTCAGTTGATTGAAGCGTTCCGTGCGCGGCGTTTCATACTCGTAGCGCAAACCCAGGTTCAGTGTGAGCCTTGGCGTCACCTTCCATGTGTCCTGCAGAAAAAGCGCGTAGTACTTGTTGGTCATCGCCATGGCCGGCGTCGGGTTTACGCCTCCGGCGGGAATGCCGAGCAAAAACGTCGCCAGGCCCAGCCCCGCAGTAGTGCTGGACACGGTGGGATTCGGACCTTGTGTCCAGACCGGCGTGAAGCCGAAGTTGGTGGCCTGGTCGCCCACCTGCCAGTTGTTGAAGGCGATGACGCGATACTCGCCGCCCATCTTCAGTGTGTGGCGGGTGAGATTTTTGGTGAGGCTGGTTTGCGCGGCCTGCTGCGTATTGCCGAAGCGGATCAGGTCAGTGGCGCCGATCAAGCCGCCGACGACGATGTTGGGCACCGAGCCGGTGATGCTATAGCCGGTCATGGTGATGGCCGGAAAAGAAACGGGGTCCACCATGCCCTGGCGCATGTAGGAAGGCAGGCCGAGGGACTCGATATTGAAGTTGTCTCCATACGGGCGGCGGAAGTTGATCAGGCGAGTGACCGAGTAGCGGCCCATGAGGAGCGTGGTAGGCGAGAGGATGTGCGTGTCCTCAATGACGGCATTCCAGCGCGTGAAGATCTGGGGGCCGGCGGTCGGGGCGACAGCGAGGAATTCCGGCCCGTAGGCTGGGGCGCGAATGTATGGAGTGTCGTCAAACGAGTAACGGCCGAAGATCCGGTTCTTCTCGTTGAAGTTGTGGTCCAGCCGCGCGGAATAGGTGTCCTTCGGAACGTCATTGCCGTCGGTGCGCGTGTAATCCGGGATTTCCATTTTGGGTCTCCCGGACCCCCACAGTATACACCAACGCCTCACTCCCGTGCCGGATTTGATCAGAATCCCCTTTCCGAGGGCGGGCCAGTGCCTGCGGATGGCTTCTTTC
>VFZO01000115.1 GCA_016871155.1 Acidobacteriota bacterium
AACCGGCTTACGTGCTGCTCCGCGAAAAGAGGTTGAAAAAGCCGCTGAGCCCCGTGGCTGTCTTCTTTTTCTCAGCTGGCTTGGGTTTGTCGTCGGTTCCCGCCAGACGGGCGGCCAGTTGTCCTAGTTGCTTGCCGAGGACCGTTGCCTGGGCGATCGGTTTACCGTCGAGAAGCGCTCGCTGAACGGCTTCGTAGTCCGACATCAGAACCTGGTACACCTCTGTCTGGAGAGCCGTTTCGACCATCTCCTTGGACAGTCCTACTTCTTTACGGAAGCGGTTCAGAACTAACCGGATTCTCTGGCGTGGAATACCTTGGGATTCGTAATAGTTCAGGACCCGCTGTGCCGCCTGCAGGGCTGGGAGTTCGTTGGTCGAAACCAGTAGGACTTCGTCGGCCGCCCGGACCGCGCTCAGAGCCCACTCCCCATACGGCATGCCCATATCAACCACGATGTTGTTGTACAGGCGTGTGGCGAACTCCAGCAACGCGCGGGAATCCGTGACGTCCTGACCGCCGTCGGCGATGTTCTCTGGTGGCAGCAACACGTCCATTCCCTGCGCCTGCTGGACGATTCCCTTCCAAAGGTCGATGTCCAAGCCGCTGGCGTGGCCCACTGCGTCGACAAAGCTGAACGATGGCTTCAGCTTCATTTGAAACGCCTGGGTACCCGTGTGTGGGTCGAGGTCGGCCAGAAGAGTCCTCTGGGACCCGGAACGCCGGATCCCGGCTGATACGTTGAACGCGACCGTGCTGGCCCCGCAACCACCCTTCGCCGGAACCACGGTGACCACCCGGCCCCGTTCGGCGATTAACTCAGGGATGATCTGCGCAACCTTGTCGAGAACGGACTTGAGTTGGCCCTCCTCAAGTGGCGAGGTCAAGAAGTCGCGCGCCCCGGTTCGGAGGGCCTGCAGAATCTGCTGAGGGTCTGAATTCGGCACCAGGGCGATTATCGTTAGCCTCGGAGCGGCCTGGGCGATTGTCGAGAGCGCGAGCAGCCCAGCCTCGCGGTCGGAACTTAGGTCGAGGAAACACAGAGAACCAAGCGGGAACTCGGCTAGGTCTCCCGTATTCCTGGACGATGGATATTCATCAATTTCAACAACTTGCGCGGTTGGAAGCAGTCGCGAGAGCAGGGCGGACAACTCGAGCACGGTATTTCGGTTGGGCGAAACAACGAAGATACGCCACGCGCCTGAAGCCAAGTTCGAGTTGCCTCCTTTCCGAAGGAAATATCTGACGGCGGAGTCCACTTGGCTCCGTACATTGTTCATCGGCTGTTTCCGCCGAAAACATAAGGTCTCGAAGCCGCCAGTTTCCGTTCGGCGAAACCTTTTTTCTCACACCCTTCCACCCCTGGTCGATACGCATCTCAGAGGGCAGGCATACAACCCCATCCCGCCGCACCTCGAATACCGTCGCAGGATCAGAAAAATGGACCTTAACAGCAAGAAAACCGTCGCGATTTGCGAGTCGCAACCCGTCACCGCCGAAGGGTTACGTTCCATCGTGGATCGGTCCGCAGACCTCACTTTTCTCGGTCACACCGATTCGTTGCAATCGGCCAGTGAACTGATTCGCCAATCGCGCCCGGCCGTATGCCTGGTGGATAAGTCCCTTGGAATTCAGGCGGTTATGGACTGGCTGCCGAGCGCCAAAGCCGCCTCTCAACAAATGACCGAGTTTGCCGTATGGGGTGTCTCCATCACCGAAGCCGAAGCGCTCCGGTTCCTGCAGTCAGGTGCGAAGGGGATTCTCCGAAAGACCTCGGATACAAAGACCGTGGAAGCCTGCCTGGAGGCCGTCGCCAGCGGGTCCAGTTGGATGGCGGACTCCGTATTTAAGGACGGGCAGGGTCCCGACCGCCATGGCCGCAGCGAACTGACCCCCCGCGAGCAGCAGGTGCTGGAATTGGTGGAGCAGGGGCTCAAGAACAAGGACATCGCGCGCGAACTGGGCATTCGCCCCGGTACGGTCAAAATACACCTCAAGCACATCTTCGAGAAGACGGGCGTCCGGGGCCGGTACGGGTTGGCGTTGAACGTCATGCGGCAAAAAGGCCTGATCGAAATGGCGCCCGCCGTTTAACGCGTTTCGCCCAATATTCCCAGTGTTTGCACGAGTGCCCATGTTAAGCTGGGCATCGTGCAGCACTCTTTTCTCGTGGCGTTGGCGGCGCTCGGGACCGCCACGGTCCACGCCGCCGATCCACCCAAGATCGCCGAGATTCTCGCCGCGGAGCTTTCTCGGAATTTTGACGTCTTGAAGGCCAAGGCGGACCCGCCCGCTTACTACCTCGCGTACGCTATAAACGACGATGAGATGTTCTCCATGGAGGCCAACGGTGGGCTGATCGCCTCAAAAGATCGCCGCCGAAGCCGGTCGCTCGACGTAACTCTGCGCCTCGGCACGCCCCAACTGGATAATTACCACCGAATGCCGCGCGACTTCGCCCAATTCACCATGGGCTCGGCCGTCTCGCTCGACGACAACGCCAACGCTCTGCGCCGCCGCATCTGGCTGGACACCGACGCCGTTTATCGCGCCGCCTCTCAGCGGCTGACGAATATCAAGACGAACAAGGAAGTCAAGGTCGCGGCGGCCGATCAGTCCGACGATTTTTCCGCCGCCGAGGCGGTCACCGAATTTCAAGCGGTTCCCGAACTCAAGTACAACGAGAAGCTATGGGCGGACCGGATCCGCGCCTGGTCCAAGCAGATGGCTAAGTTCCCTGAGATTCTGAGCTCGCAGGTCAGTTTTTCGGCGCAACGCCAGGTGAAGACCTTCGTGAATTCGGAAGGTACTCGCCTGCAGCATGGCCGGCAGTTCGCACGCGTCACCGTTTCGGCGCGCGCGAAATCGTTCGACGGCATGGATCTGGTCACAGCCGAGACGATCGAGGCCGACGAGCCCGGCCGCCTGCCCAGCGAAAAGAAGATTGACGCCGTGGTCGACAAGGTGATTGCCGACCTTCGCGGCCTTTTGAAGGCACCGGAGGTTGACCCGTTTGTCGGTCCCGCGGTACTGTCGGGCCGTGCCGCCGGCGTGTTCTTCCACGAGATTTTCGGCCATCGAATCGAAGGTCACCGTCAAAAAGACGAGGCCGAAGGCCAGACTTTCACGAAGCGTGTCAATCAGGGCGTTCTGCCCGAGTTCCTCAGCGTCCATTTCGACCCAACTTTAAAGCGCTATGCAGACGAGGATCTCTACGGCTGGTACTCCTTCGACGACGAGGGAGTTAAGGCGCGTCCGGTCGCGGTCGTCGACAAAGGTATCCTCAAGACGTTTCTCCTCACACGGTCTCCGATTGCCGGGTTTCCGCAGTCGAATGGTCACGGCCGTCGGCAGGCCGGTCACGAGATTGTGGCCCGCCAATCGAACCTTATCGTCAAGAGCGACAAGCAGGTTCCCCGGCCTCGTCTTCGCGAGCTGCTGATCGAAGAGATCAAGCGCCAGAACAAGCCGTATGGGTTGTACTTTGAATCCGTCACCGGCGGCTTCACCACCACCGGCCGCGCCGGCTTGCAGGCGTTTACTGTTATACCGCTGGTGGTCTATCGCGTCTTCGCAGATGGGCGGCCCGACGAGTTGATCCGGGGCGCCGACATTGTCGGAACGCCACTCGCCAGTTTCGCCAAGATTGTCGCCACGTCGGACACCGCGGAGGTTTTCAATGGTTTCTGCGGAGCCGAATCGGGCAGTGTTCCGGTTTCAGCCGCGTCACCCGCGTTACTAGTCAGCGAAATTGAGATTCAGCGGAAAAATCGCTCGCAGGACCGCCCCCCGCTTCTGCCGCGACCCTCGCAATCCGGAGGCGCGCTGTGAAACGACGCTTGTTTGTCACCTTACCCTTTGCGGCCGTTGCGGCAGACGCGCAGCAGAAGATCGACGACCCCATTTTGGAAGTGATGGCCGCCGAACTTGCGCGCTCGATGCAACTGCGATTAGCCGGCGAAATGCCGTATTTCATCGAGTATTCCCTGGAAGACGGCGTGAACTTCTCCTGCATGGCGACACTCGGCGGACTGATCTCGACCAACGTTTCACCATACAAGATTCCCAGGACGGTTGTCCGTGTCGGCAGCTACGAGTTCGACAATTCCAACGCCGTCTTTACCGGTCAGGTGCGGGGCCCGCGCTTCGATCAGGGCCGCTGGCCCCTCGAGTTCAACCGCTCTCAAATTCAGGGCGAACTGTGGCTTGCCACCGATCGAGCCTACAAAGCGGCCGTGCAGGAGTTGTCTCTCAAGAAATCGGCTCTCCAAAATGTCACGCAGTCCGAGAAGCTCAACGACTTCGCCAAGCAGGAGAAGGTCGTTAAGCTGATGTCCCCGGCCAAGCCCGCGCCGGACGAAAAAAAGTGGAACGATGTGGCCCGCCGCCTCTCGGCGGTTTTTTCCGCATATCCCAAGATTCTGGACACCCGCGTCGAGATCGACGATTCCAGCTCCACCGCGTACCTTGCCAACTCCGAGGGCACACTGATCCGGATGCCGGAGACAGTTGTAGCCGTCCGCGCGCGCGCGGAAGCCCTGGCGGCCGATGGCGCGGTTATCCGCAACCACCGGTTCTTCCATGCCTTCCGGTTCGCCGATTTGCCGCCGGAGGAGACAATGCGCGCCGAACTGGAGGGGATGGCGAAACAACTCACGGCGCTGGCCGAAGCGCCGCTGGCCGAAGCCTACACCGGACCTGTTCTGTTTGAGTCCTTTGCCGCCGCGCAGTTGATAGCTCAAATAATCGGAACGCAATTGCACGTCATGCGTGACCCGGTCTCCGTACCCGGCCGTCCCGTCAACCTGCCTGCCGGCGAGTTGGAGGGCCGTCTCGGAGCGCGCGTGATGCCTGACTCATTCGACGTGGTCGACGACCCCAATGCGCAATGGAAGGGGCGTCCGCTTTTCGGAAACACGGAAGCCGATTTTCAGGGCGTTGTTCCCAAACGCACCGCGATCATTGAAAAAGGCACGTTGAAGTCGCTGCTCCATTCGCGCCAGCCTGTGCGTGGCCACGAGGGCTCCACGGGTCATGGCCGTCTACCCGGACCGTTCGGTCATGCGGCGGCGAACCCGACGAACTTGATCGTCACGTCGAGCGAAACCACAAGCCGCGACGCTTTGAAGAAGAAACTGTTGGACACCGTCGCGCAGCGGCGGAAGCCGTTCGGCGTCATTGTCCGGCGGCTTGACTATCCGTCGAGTGCCAGCGTGGTTGAACTCCGGCGCATGGCCAACGCCATGCAAGGGTCAGGCGCGGCGCGGCCGTTCAGCCTTCCGCTCGAAATCGTACGTGTCTATCCCGATGGCCGCGAAGAACCGATGCGCGGTGTCCGTTTCCGTGGAATGAATGTTCGCCTGCTGCGGGATATTGTCGGAGCGGGCGACGACGCCGCTCCAATGGAGTTCCTGCTCAACACATCTCCTTTGGCGCTGATGGGCGCGGGCGGTTATATTGTCGGCGCATCCGTCGTTTGCCCCTCGCTGCTTTTCGACGAAGTGGAGATTGAGCGCCCCAGCGAAGAACGTCCGCGACCTCCGGTTGTACCGCCCCCGCCGCTGTCCTCGGGCGTCTAACGGCGACGATGGGACTAATCGGCCGTTCCGTATTTCGCGAATTGCTGGGTGCCGCGAGCGTCGGAACCTTTCTGTTCACCTTTGTTCTGTTCCTCCGCAGCGCCAGCAAGCTGTTCGAGCCGTTGGCGCGCGGGTCCGCTCCGCCGTCGACCATCGGCTACCTGTTTTTGCTCGTTCTGCCCTACGTCCTCATCTTCACGATTCCGGTTGGCGTTCTGGTCGGGGTCCTTGTCGGGCTTAGCCGCATGTCGAGCGACGGGGAGGTTATCGCCCTGCGCGCGGCCGGTGTTCCGGGACGCCGGCTGCTTACCCCCGTTCTGCTGTTCGGATTCATCGGGAGCCTCGTGGCCGGTGCGTGTTCCATCTGGATCAATCCGTGGGCCGTGCGCGAGTCCATACGAGTGCTCAACCAGATCGCGGCCGACCAAATGACCGCCGACATCCAACCACGCGTTTTTGCCGAACAGTTTCCGAACAAAACCATTTACGTCGCCGACGCGCCGGCGGGCCCGACCATTCTTTGGCGAGGCGTCTTTATCGCCGACATGACTCCGCCGGGACAGCGCCAGCGAGGCACGCAGGAGGCAGCGGCGGACGCGCCGCGCATAACCGTCTCCCGCGAGGCGATTGCGGTTCCGCAGCCCCAATCCAACTCCATACAGATGCGTCTGCTGGACGGTGGTACCCATGAGGTTGGCCGGGAGACCGGCCAGTATTTCGACATTCACTTCCCAGTTCTGGATCAGCGTTTGGAGGCAAAACCGGCGGAGGGTCCCAGCACAGCCGGGTTCGCCGGGATGAACACCCCGGAGCTTCGCGCCGAGGCACGCGCCAATCGCGATGCCGATATCGAGCTGCAACGGCGCTTTTCGCTGCCCCCGGCCTGTCTGCTGCTGGCGCTGGTCGGCCTGCCGCTGGGCGTCTCTTCGCGCAAAGGAGGTAAATCGTCGGCTTTCGTCATGACGGTGTTTCTGTCGTTCCTCTACTTTATGGCGCAGGTCAGTCTCATTGGCTTGGCTAAACAGGGACGCCTGGCGCCCGTCGTCGCGGCCTGGGCTCCAAACGCCGCCTTCGCCGCGCTTGGGTTGATACTCACGGTCCGCCTGGAACTACCGGGTGATGCCGACTGGTTCGATTCGATCCGCGGTTTTGTTACCCGTGCCTGGGCGTCCGTGTTCTCGAGGCGAGAAAGGGTCCAGGCCGCGCCCGCCGCGCGGGAAAAACGCCAGGTCTTCAAGCTCCTGCCCCAGATCCTGGACGCCTACCTGCTGAAGACGTTTCTGTTTTACTTCGCTGTCTGGCTGGTGAGTTTCGTCATTCTCACGCAAGTGTTCACGTTCTTCGAATTGTTGAGCGACATTCTGCGCAATAACATTTCGATGGCCGAGGTGGCGACCTATCACCTCTTCCTAAGTCCCAAATTTATCTTCGACTTCGCGGGCATGAGCGTGATGGTGGCCGTGCTGATCACCTTCGCGGTGCTTTCCAAGCAGAACGAAGTGACCGCATTCAAAGCCTGTGGAATTAGCGTCTACCGCCTTGCGCTTCCATTAATATTCGCCAGCATGCTGATTAGCGCTGGATTGTTCGCGTTCGACTACTACATTGTCCCGGAGGCCAACCTGATTCAAGATGGGATCCGGAACAAAATCAAGGGCCGGCCCGTCCGTACCTATCTTCGTCCGGGCAGGCAGTGGATTTATGGCAGAGGGTCCCGAATTTTCTACTACAAGTACTTCGATCCTGCGGAGAAGGTCATGCTCGGCGTCCACGTCTATGACGTCGAACCTTCCACGTTCCGCTTGATACGGCATATTCAAGCCGAACGCGCCCAGTGGCAGCCCGGTATCGGCACCTGGATTTTTCAGAACGGCTGGTCCCGCGACATTCAGAACACCAAGGAGTATCGCACCTGGCAGGCGACCGCATTTCCGGAGTTGACGGAGACTCCGGAGCACTTTCTGCCCGAGGAAAAGCAGGACAAACAGCTCAACTATCAACAACTGGCCGCCTACGTCCGGGAATTGCAGCAGAGCGGTTTCGATACGGTACGCCTCCGTGTGCAGTACCACAGGAAGTTCTCTGTGCCCTTATCGGCGTTCATACTTGCAATGATTGCCGTGCCATTCTCGTTCTGGGCCGGTAACCGCGGCGCCATGAGTGCCGTGGGATTCAGCTTCATCCTGGCGGTCGCCTACCTGGCGATCGACAAGCTTTTTGAGCAGATCGGCAATTTGAATCAGCTCACGCCGGAGGTTGCCGCCTGGAGTCCGAATGCCGTTTTTCTCCTTGCCGGCCTGTATTTTCAAACCCGTATTCGAAGTTGATGAGCATTTTTCCCGGCCGTTCTCGCTCTTCTAGATGATGCGAAACCGGGGATTCTTGGGATTGGCCCTTTTGGTCCTCGCCGGCTGCGGTACGATGCGACTTCTTGGCCAAAAAGAGAAAACACACGAGATAAAAGGGCTTGGTACGCTCCGTTTGCCCGCCGCCCTGGAGGTGCATGGACCTCGGGAGACGCCGCAGTCCATCGTCGTGGAGTTTGGTGGCGTTGTTGACTCGTTTTTCTGGATGGGCTCCCATACCCCGTATCGAGCGACCTTTGTTGTCGCTTCCAATGCCGACGCAAATTCCGAGGCGTTTCGAAACTGCACTGGCATCAAGTGGCTTTCGAGTGAGCCGAGCCTGGGGTTCGGAGAATGCGTTTATGAGGTGAACGCCAACAAAGAGCCCAGTTGGATCGTCAGCGCGCGGGATCCCAAACGCAACCTCCAGATGGCGTACCGGATATTCAAGAACGCGTCTTCCAGAGAGAAGGCTGTCGCCGTCGTAACAGGCGCGCTTGCGAACTTCCAGGTCTCGCCGGAACGCGAAGCGTACATGGCCGAACTCGCCGATCGGCCCCGGCGCGAGGCCGAAGCGGAGTCTCGAGCGGAGGCGGCCGCGCTGGAGTGGTTCGCGTCCAAGAAGTTGCCCTTTCCGGAGCTGCAAAAGACCCAGATCATCGGGGACGTCGCCTACGTGCGCTGGCATCGCCAGACGCCCATGATCGATTTCCTCTGCTACGCCGGCACAGCGAAGCCCAAGAGCCGGTATCAGGTCGCCGAAATGCGTCAATTCCGCGACGAATGGCGAATCGATAACATCGAAAACACGTTTGAGTACACGCCCTACGACGCCTTTGAGAGCCGGACCTGGCAGCCAGGTCTCACCTACTACTTTCTCCGCGCGTCCTTTTACTTCTCCGCCGAGGGTCCGGACACCGGCGCCTCCATGGAGGAATTTCTAACGGCGTGTTCCGGCCATTTCTAGACTGACGTCGCGCAGGTTGCGCCAACAGTCGAAAGAGATGTTCTTGACGAAGGTCAACGTCTCCACGGCGAACGATCTTGGGCCTTGATACGCCGCCCAGGCCTCCTCGCAGCGTTCCAGGATGGCCGCGTGCGACTCCGGAGCGATTCGCTGGGCCAGCGTGACGTGAGGATGAAACCGATACTCTTCTTCGAACTGAAACGGGCCTAGGTTCAAGAGTTCATGCATCGCCCCCATCTCCGTACCGCCGGCATCGAGAGCTACGTAGATCACACGGGAACCTGGGAAGACCTCGATTTTCCCCAGCCTCACCTGAAAAGCCGATAGCTTGGAGGCTTGCTGCGTGAGCCACTCCGCCGCTTCGTCCTCAGAGCCTCGAATCGGCCGTGGAGGCAGGATGGATACGTGAGACCGAAGGGCACATCCGGGAACCACTTCGCCACGAAGCCGAAGGAGAAACTCGCCCAATTCCCCTTCGATATACGCCACACCGCCGTAAGGCTTCAGTTCGTACGGATTGACGATCGGCGAACACTGTCCGGCGGACGGCCCGGAACTCGATTCCATACCTACAGTGTACTCGGCCCGGCCGTGGGCTGGGGAACGGGCGTCTCCGGCACGATCCACTTGGCGTCCTCAAACCCCACGTATTTGTAGATCTTCAGCGCGCCCAATTCCGTCTCCAACAGGTCTCCAACCTGAAGCGCGTCCTCCGAACCCCGGAGTGACTCCCAGGCCTCGTAGGCGTTGGCGGCTTCCACTTTCCCGCTTTCCACGTAGTCGATCAACTTGGCGGGCGACTCTCCGCTCGTATGGGGCGCGTTCCGGAACCGCGCACGCACGTGATCCTTCATCCGAAAAATGCGAAATTCAGGCATTCCAGGCTATTGTCGCGCAAAATGCGCTTCGGCGGCCTGCCTGCCCATCGCGATCCAGCGTGCGATATTGCCGTCTTCCCAAATCGCGCTCGTTCGCAGCGGACCCAGCCGTTCCGGCGGCTCAATGCACGGTGCAAGAACTCCGTCCGCCGAGCCACGGCCCCATCCCACCCACCACCAGGGCAGATGCGTCCAGACGTTCACGGCCAGGACCTCTGTAGCGCCCATCTGATAGGCCGCGAACATGGGACAAGCCGCTCGTAATCCGCCGTCCACCGAAAGAACTCCGCCAATTCGTTTGGCCGGCAACGCGAACGGAATTGCGCAGGACGCCATAACTGCGTCCACCGAAACGTCGCGCACCAGCACCTGCCGCAGGGTCCATCCCTGGCTGACGACCACGCCGATCTCCATCCGTGGTGCGAAGCCGCGCAACAATTCCACGGTGCGGTGTTCGAGCGCCCGCGTATCCACAACACCATCCAGCCAATATCTTGGCCAGCGCCAGCGCAAGCGCGCCGCATCCGCGCTCTCCAGCCACAACCGTTCCAGGCCTGCCCCGGACATGCCGCCCGCAATTGCACATGCGTTCAACGCTCCGGCCGACGCGCCCACGACGCCGTCGAAGCGCGCGTGCTGCTCGATCACGGACCACGCGCCGGCCTGGAACGCGCCCCACAGCCCGCCACCGCTCAGAACTAAAATCCGTTTTGCCACCGGCTCTACAATAGAGTTTTGCATGGACTTCGATCCGTCCCTTTACGGCGAACGCGTTGCGGCCCTGCTGGCGCTGGCCGGTAACGGCGCGCGCCCGATGCCGCTGATCTCGCCCCGGACGCGGAACGCGGGCGTCGCCGCCTCTCTCAACGTTCCCGCCTCCGAGCTGTTTCCCGGTTCCACTCGCGCCGAAGCGGCGATTGCCGGACTCTGGACGTACTTCGGATTTTTCGACCGGGCGCACGAGACCGCGCAGGCGATCCACACGCCCGACGGCTGCTACTGGCACGCCATCCTCCATCGGATGGAGCCTGACGCCTGGAATTCCGGATACTGGTTCCGCCAGGCCGGCGCCCATGCCGTCTATCCGGCGGTGCGCGAAGCGGCGCGCGAGATGGGCTACGACTGGGAGCCGCTCCGCTTCGTCGATGCATGCGACAAGGCGGCGCCGGACGACGAACTTCTCTGCCGGGTCCAACTCGCAGAATGGCAAATTCTCTTTCACTACTGTGCAACCACATGACCTCCGTTAAAGCGGCCGTGCTCACGGCTTACGAACAACCCCTTGAAATCCGCGAATACCGGGCATTGACCGAGGCCGGGCCGGGCGAAGCCTTGGTGCGGATCGAACTGGCCGGTATCTGCGGCACCGACGTGCATTTATGGCTGGGCCAATTGCCCGTGCCACTTCCGGTAATCCTGGGACACGAAACCGTGGGCCGGATCGAAGTGTTGGGCGCCGGCCTGGAGAAGGATTGGCGAGGCGCCGAACTTCGCGTGGGCGATCGTGTCGCCTGGGCCAGTTCGATCGTCTGCGGCGAATGTTACTACTGTCGCGTGAAGCGCCAGCCCACGCGTTGCGTCGCCCGAAAGGCGTACGGTATCTCCTACTGCGCCAACGATCATCCGCACCTTCGGGGAGGATACGCCGAACAAATTCACCTGCGCGCAGGAACCGCCATATTCCGGATCCCTGATACCACGCCATCCGAAGCGGTTATCGGCGCGGGGTGCGCCTTAACGACGGCGATCCACGGCGTTGAGCGGTGCCCGGTGGAATGGGGAGACTCCGTCATCGTCCAAGGCACAGGCCCTGTCGGACTTGCCGCCATCGCCGTCGCCAAGCAGGCGGGAGCGGCGAATATCATCGCAATCGGCGGACCGCCGCACCGTCTTGAACTTGCAAGAAAAATGGGAGCGGGCCACGTCATCGATATTGCCGCCATGCCATCGATCGAGCAACGCCGCAAAGAGGCGATCACGCTGACCGGCGGCTATGGCGCGGACATTGTCATCGAGTGCGTGGGTTACCCGGACGCCGTTAACGAAGGCATTGAGCTACCGCGCGATGGAGGGCGATTCCTGGTGCTTGGCCAGTATGCCAACGCCGGCAACATAAGCTTTAACCCGCACACTATCACACGAAAGCAACTCACGGTTCAAGGCAGTTGGGGGTTCGAACCGCGCCACGTGGACCGGGCACTCCGGATGCTGGAAATTCCGCATTGGCAGCACCTGTTCGCGAATGAGATCACCGCCCGCTATCCGCTGGCGGAGGCAAACGCCGCGCTCGACACCGTCAAAAACTGGCGGGCCGGCAAGACAGTTCTGATTCCATGAAGCATATCTTCTGGATCGTGCCGTTGGCACTGCTTGGCGTAGCGGGCGGATGGCTCATACGGGAGCGTAACGCGCCCCCGGAGGTTCGCTTCACCGTCGCCGCCTTGGCCTCTATCGTCGACACGCTGGCGACCAATGGCAAAGTCGAGCCTGCCGAATACGCCAGCCTGCGGGCCGTCCGCGCTGGAACGCTCACCCGTCTTACCGCGTTCAACGGGAAGACTGTCGCGGCCGGTCAGGTTGTCGCCGAGCTCGACAACACCGCCATCTATCGATCCCGAGAAGCGGCGGAGGCCCGTGTTGCGCAGTTGGAGGCGGAACTTCGCGCGGTCTCCGGCGGCGGCCGCGCCAGCGAACGAGCCGATATTGACGGACAACTCCGGCGCCTGGACGTGGAACACCAGCAGGCGCAGTCGGAACTCGAACGAGTGACGCGCCTGATTGAAAAGCATGCAGCCACTCGCGCCGAGGCGCAAACTCTGAGGGATCGCGTCCATCAACTCGATAGCCAGCGGACCGCGCTTCAACAGCGCCGCAGCGTCCTGTTCACGTCCGCCGATCGCGCCGTAATCGAGGCACGGCTTGCCGAGACGCGCGCCGCGGCGAAGGCCACCATGGACGAGCAGGACCGCGGGACTCTGCGCGCACCGATCTCCGGAACGGTGTATCAACTGGATTTGAAGCCGGGTGCGTTTCTGAATCCCGGTGACTTTGTAGCCAACATCGGCGACGTGTCGAAGCTGGTGGTCAAGGTCTTTGTCGACGAGCCAGAGTTGAGCCGCGTCGCGCCCGGCATGCCTGTTACGATTACGTGGGACGGCCGGCCGGGCCGCGAATGGAAAGGCGAAGTGCGGCGCATGCCAGTTCAGATTCTGCCGCTGCAATCCCGTCAGGTCGGCGAGGTTGTGGTGCGCATCGAGAACGAGGACGGCTCGCTGCCCGCGGGCGCCAATGTCAACGCGGCTATCCGTTCACGCGAAGCCGCGAACGCTGTGGTTGTGCCGAAAGAATGCCTCCGCCGCGACGAAAAGGGTCAAGGGGTGTTCGTGGCCGAGGGTGCAACTCTGCACTGGCGGTCCGTGCAATTGGGAGTCACTAACGTCACCCACGCGCAGATCACCTCTGGCGTGAAGGCGGGCGACAGAGTGCTGCTGGCGACCGAGACGCTCCTCAGAGACAAACAAGCGGTGCGCCCCGCGCCGGGGCAGTGAAGTTAGTGCGTGCGAATGGTCTTGGGGTCTGCTTCGAACCTGTATGCGAAGTGGCAAGCCTGGCACGCTTCGAACAATACGCCGCCCTGCGTGAATAAGGCATCCACGTCGCGGGCCTTCGCCGCCTTCCGAACCGATACCGCGGCTTCGATGAGCGCGCGGCAGCGTTCATACCACCCGGTCTTGTCCTTGGCTCTGCCCTCCATCATCAAGGCGTTTCCGGCTTCCGCTAAAGTTGTTGCGGCTGCCTCCACTTTGATCCAGCCGTCCTCGGAGCGGGGCTGAATCTCCTCCGTCTTTCCCACCGTGAAAATCGTACCGGTAGAATCCCAAACCACCTCGGCGTTTGGGATCACCATTCCGTGCATGATCTCCTCGAGCGTCGACGCCGGCTGAAACGGAGGCGGCGCGTTGCACGCGGTCAACAGCAGCAGGAGAACGAGTATGGCTCGCATGGAGTCTTCCAGCTTATACTCATTGAGACATGTTTGCGTTTTTTCAGTGGTTGGAGGCGACCGGCGGCAGCTTAGCTCTCCGCGAGTCGATTCTCGCCTATCCGATCGTTGAGTCCACCCACGTGTTGTCGTTGTGCCTCTTCTTCGGGCTTATCGGGCTTATGGACCTCCGGCTGCTCGGCTGGGCGCTGCCGAACGTACCGGTGACGCAGTTTACTTCCAGGATCCAGCCGATTGGCGTTGTTGGGTTCGCTGTGATGGTTATAAGCGGCCTCCTGCTGTTCTATTCCGGCCCCATCCGCGCATACACGAACATATTTTTTCGCGTAAAGATGATCCTGATCGCGCTCGCGGGATTGAATGCCCTTTTGTTCCACGCAACGATTTTCAAGAGTGTTGGCGATTGGGAGTCCGCCACACTGCCACCGCCGCGAGCCCGGCTCGCCGGCGCGCTCTCGCTACTCTTCTGGAGCGGCGTAGTTGTTTGCGGGCGGATGCAGGCCTACAAGTGGTTCGACTGAGGGGCAATCCATGGACCTTCTTCCCTATTTCGAAGCGCTTGAGGCCAGCGGCCCCGGTGTCGTAATCAAGGAATCGCTCTGGCTCTTTCCGGTCATCGAGTGCGTTCACTTGCTCGCGCTTGCGTTGCTTGGCGGAGCCGTGTTGATTACCGACCTTCGTCTTCTCAATTTGGGACTGAAAGACCAGCCACCAGTTGACCTGGAGCGCCGGCTTCATCCCTGGCTCCTGCTTGCGCTGGCGTCCCTCGTTCTTACTGGCGTGCCGATGTTTCTTTCCGAGGCCGTTAAGTGCTTTTACAGTCCACCGTTCTGGTACAAGATGGGCCTTCTGGCCGTTGCCATTCTCTTTACACTTACTCTCCGGCGGCGTCTGGTAGCGGCCGGTTCGCGTCCCGGCGCTCTCCTTTCGATCGGCCTTTGGTTCGGGGTGGCTTTCGCCGGGCGCTGGATTGCGTTCTACTAGATCTAATGAAAGCGTTCGCCCTGATCCTTCTCGCCGTCTCGCTTCCCGCTCAACAGGCCGTGAAGCGTCTGCCTGGCGGTAAGCCCGATTTCAACGGAATCTGGCAAGCTTTAGGTCCGCACAACTTCGACATCGAGCGCCACATGGCGCGCTCATCGATGATGCTCCGTGACGGCCCGCACGGCCCGCTGCCCGCTGTTCCGCTGCTGCGATTAGGCGCGGTTGGATCCGTGCCCGGCGGCATGGGGATTGTTGAGGGCGGAAAGATCCCCTACAAGCCCGAAGCGCTCAAGAAGCGAGACGAGAACAGAAAGAACTGGGTGGACCTGGATCCGGAAGTGAAGTGCTACATGCCGGGCGTTCCACGCGCCATGTATCTCCCCTTCCCATTCCAGATCGTCCAAAACGCGAGTTCCTTTTTCATGGTCTTCGAATTTGCCGGCGCCACCCGCGACATTTTGCTCAAGGACTCCGGACCCGCTGAGACCGATTCATGGATGGGACAATCGTGGGGCCGCTGGGAGGGCGACACTTTCGTGATCGTCTCAAGCGGTTTCAACGATCAGACCTGGTTCGACCGGGCCGGCAACCATCACAGCAACCAGATGAAAGTCACCGAGCGGCTCACGCCGAAGGGTCCGAACTACATTCAATACGAGGCGCTGATCGAGGATCCCGAGGTCTTCACCGCGACCTGGAAAATTTCGTTTCCGCTCTATCGCCGCATTGAGCCCGGCGCACGCATCATGGATTTCAAATGCACCGAGTTTGTCGAAGAGCTCATGTTTGGCGAATACCGCCGCAACCCGCTTCCGCGATAACCAAACCAGGAGAAGACGATGAACCGCTATCTGCTCGCCATGCTCGCCGCCGGAGCGCTCTTCGCTCAAGTGGATCTGTCCGGCACCTATGACATCGCCACGCTGACGCCGCTCACGCGCCCGGCACGCTTCGGCGACCGGCTGGCGTTGACGCCCGCGGAGGCCGCGGCCATCGAGAAACAAGAGCGCGCCGTGATGGAGGCCACTAACAAAGCCAGCGATCCAAATCGAGCCGCACCGCCCGTTGGCGGGGATGGCTCGGAAGGCGCCGCGGGCAACGTAGGCGGCTACAACACGGTGTGGGTCGATCGAGGCCAAGGCGCCATGCTCATCGACGGGAAGTTTCGCACGTCCATCATTACCAGCCCGGCGAACGGCCTGCTGCCTCCTATGATTCCCGCCGCGCAGAAGGCGGCCAAGGAGCGCGGCCGCATGAACCGCCCGAACAACGGCAAGGCGTGGTGGATCACAGAGAACGTGTCGCCCGGACCGTACGACGATCCCGAGATGCGCCCCACGGCAGAGCGCTGCCTCCTGGCGTTCGGGTCCTCTGCCGGCCCGCCCATGCTGCCGGTCATGTACAACAACCTCAAGAAAATTGTGCAGACGAAAGACTCCATCATGATCCTGAATGAGATGGTGCACGATGCCCGCATCATTCGAATGAATGCCGAGCATGAGCCGCCCGAGATTCGGCGCTGGCTCGGCGATTCCATCGGCCGTTGGGAAGGGAACACCCTGGTCGTCGACACCACGAACTTCAACGATAAGCCCGCCCTGTTCGGCGCCACGCGGAATCTGCATGTGGTGGAGCGCTTCTCCCGTATTGACGCCAAGACGTTGCGTTATCAATTTACGGTGGAAGATCCAAGCGTTTGGTCCGCGCCGTGGAGCGGCGAGATCGTTTGGCCCGCCACCGATCAGCGAATCTACGAGTATGCCTGTCACGAGGGCAACTATTCGTTTACTGGAATCATGAAGGGCGCCCGGAT
The DNA here is from genome assembly GCA_016871155.1 of Acidobacteriota bacterium. Lineage (GTDB taxonomy): Bacteria > Acidobacteriota > Terriglobia > Bryobacterales > Bryobacteraceae. The sequence goes on from VFZO01000115.1 coordinate 16,569, forward strand.
ATTGGAAATGGATGCCCGCAACGAAGGAAAGGGAAAATAAATGCGGACTCGTTTACTCCTTCTCACTGCGCTCGCGCTGGCCGGCGCGGGCCTCTGGAAGCTGGTCCCCGTCCACGCCCATCATGCGTTCGGCGCCGAGTTCGACCCGAATCGCCCGGTGCTGTTGAAGGGGCCGGTCACGCGCGTCGAGTGGATCAATCCCCACACCTGGATTCACCTGGAAGTTTCGAAGGACGGGAAGAAAGAAGTCTGGATGGTCGAAGGCGGCACACCCAATAGCCTGCTTCGCCGGGGCCTAAAACGAGATACGATCAAGCCCGGCGAGGTCATCGTCGTCGACGGCTACCAATCCAAGGATCGAACCAATCGGGCCAACGGCCGCGACGTTACGCTTGCAGATGGCCGCAAGTTCTTCATGGGCTCCTCCGGTACCGGCGCGCCCTACGACAAAGCGGGTCCCGACCAGCGTAAGTAACGCGTCAACGAGCCCAGAACCGCGCGTACGGCGGAGCGCCCGGCTGCGTGGCCGCAATGCGGTCGGCCTCGTCGTTTTGCGCCGTCTCCGGGCCGTCCGGATACCGGTACTTGGCCACAAAGCCGTCGTGCATTTCAAGCCCCCAGCCCGGCGCCGACGGCAGCACGTAGCCCCCGTTCCGCACTTCCAGCGGATGGAGGAATACGTCCTGTTGCAGGAATTCCAAATATTCAAGCCAGCGGCCGTCGCTGCCGAACCACACCTGGTCGAATATTGACATGGCGCCGACAAGCTGGCCCAGTCCGATACCGCCGCTATGCGGACATACCGGCACGTTGAACTTCGCCGCGATGGCCACGATGGCAAACAACTCGTTCACGCCGCCCACTCGCGCGCCATCGATTTGGCAGTGTGTCAAACCGCCGTGCGCAAGGAGTTGTTTGAACGTCACTACGTCCGGCGCCTGTTCGCCGCCGGCCACACCGATGCCATAAGGCGCCAGCGCTTCCCGCAAGCGGGCGTAGCCCATCACATCGTTGTAGGCGATGGCCTCCTCGATAAAGAGCAACTTGTATTCGGCCAATTCCTTCATGTAGCTGGCCGCATTCTTCCAGTCCCCCAGATTCTGGTTTGCGTCCGTCAGCAGCAGCGCATCGGTCCCCGTCGATTCCCGGATCGCGTTCAGCATTTTGCGATCCTCATCCAGTGCGCGGGCGCGATCATACTGTTGGCCGCGGCCCACTTTGGCCTTGAACGCCCTCGTTCCGTGGGCGTACAAGCCGCCGCAGATCGATCGAACCTCGTCCAGCGGCCGGCCGGACCAGCCGGCCGTCGAATACACGCGCACCCCCTTTTCCAGCAGGCGCCCGGTATTCGCGGCCCGTCCCGGCGCCCGCTCGCGCAGCGTGTCCAAAAGCTCGTCCCCGGTCAACACGTCGCGCAGATGGTGAAAGTCAATGCAGCTCACAATCTGCTCGGGAGTCAGGCTCGTCAGCAGCCGCCACATAGGAAGCTGTTCCGACTTCGCCCATAGATCCCACAGTGCGTTCACTATGCCGCCCACGGCCATCCTGTAGGTTCCCAGGGCCAGCCATCGCAGCTGATGGTGCTCCGCCAGCGCCTGCGCGAATAACCCCGGCTCATTCTGAAACTCGGCCAGATCGCGGCCGATAACGAACCGTTCCAGCGCTTCCACGGCCGCCTTTTGAATCTGGGTACCGTCGCCGATCGTGAAAATAAGCGAGCGTCCCTCCAACCCGGAGTCCGTGCGCAGAATTGGAATCACGCAAGAGTAGTTGGGCGCCAGATGGCGTGGATCGGAACCGGCCATGCCCAAGCGGACGGTCGGGTAGCGAATGTCGAGAACTTCCAGGGAGACGATTTTGTGGTTCATTGTGTCTGCAAATATTCGATAACGCCCCGGCACGCTTCGTTGCCGGTGATCGCCAGAGAGGTCTCCGCCCAATCGAGCGGCGTGGCGTCGTGTTGGCCGTCGCGCAGTCGGACGCTTGCGCCTAACGCGATTAGGAGCCGCGCCATGGCGGCGTCTCCGCGCCAAGCAGCCTTGTGCAAGGCTTCGGAAGCGTCGGGGCTTGCACCACGTTCGACGAGAGTCCGGACCAAATCTTCCCGTCCGCTTTCGACGGCCGCGGCCAGCAAATTCGGATCGGAGACATCCTCCGGCACTTGGCCAAGCCTAACCTGGGAGACGGCATCCACCTTCACTCCGTGCCGCAAGGCCAGATGTTCCGCCAACGCCGCGCCCGCTTTCGCCAACGACTGCATCGGCGTGCTGCCCCACCTGTCTGGCTGTGTAGTGGAAGCTCCCAGCGTGACCAGGCGATCGATCGCGCGCGTCGTCCGCGCGAAGGACACCCACGATCCCTGATTCGGAACTTCCGCCGGCAGTTGAT
>VFZO01000116.1 GCA_016871155.1 Acidobacteriota bacterium
GCCCGTTCTGCATGACGTTCAGCACCGAACTTGGCAGGTTGGGCAACGTCTTGTCTTCGGTGTAGATCGTCGGGCGCGGCTGCACGATGGCGGCGTACAGCCGGTTGTTGGCCCGCTCCTGATTCAACAGGCTGACGGTTTGCGACAGCTCCATGAACCGGTTGGCCAACGGCGCCAGCGACTGCATGGCGTTCATCATCGACGCGTCGGAGACCACGATCCGGTACTGCCCGCCGGGCAGGCCTGGCGGGACCTTCAGCTTGATTTCGCGTTCCAGGCGGCCGCCACGGTAGGGGCGCAGGAATACTTTCACCGGAATTTCGGCGCCGGGCTCCACTTCGTTCACCGGGACCCAGGCGTTTTCGATCACCGCCGTGCGCCGTTCCGGAATCAGATCGACGGTCAGCTCCACGCGGCCCACTTCCGGCATCTTGATCGCATTGGCGAACAGCTTGTTCAGCTTGTCTCCGAACCACAACGCCGCTTGCAGCGACGGCGGCACAGGCGCCTCGTTCGGCGCCTGCAGCGTGTTGAGATCGAGCTTCTGGCCGGTGGAGAGGTTTACGTTGGCCTTGATGCGATACGTCGTGTCGTCGGCGAACTCATTCATCCCGCTGATGGCGTTGAACAGACCGATCATCATCAACTGCGGCGTGAACTTCTGATTTTCAATCACGTCGTAGTTGAGTTCCTTAGTCTTGAACGCCACGCCTTTCGCGTCGAGCGAACGCATCTTCAGAGTGACGGGAATCATGCGGGGCTTTTCGCCCAGCCGGCCCAACATTCCGAAATGCCGGTCCTGCTTGAAGGTACCCACGACTTCGGTGGCGTTTGAAATTTTGGTCGGCGTAAAAGCGGATGCCAGCGTCCAGAGGATCTCTCCTTTCGCCATCGGCATGTTGACGGGGCCGATATTCAGGAATGCGTGGCCGCAAATCAGCACGCGCTCGCCGTCGTTGTACGTGACGGTGCAGCCGCTGGTGATATCGACGTCGCCGGAAACCAGCACCATGCTCACGGTATCGCCCGGCTGGAGGGACGTCTTCCAATCGGGCGCGAGCGTGGTGGACTTGAGCGCGGCGGACGATCCGCCTTGCACCAGGTTCGCCCCGAACTGCGACTTAAAGATCCCTCCGAAATAGCGAAGCGTGTCCGGATGCGCCGAGGCGATGGTCAGCGGCGTATCGATCGGGTGCATCAGGAGCGGTTCGCCGTTCCCCACCTGGACAAGATCGGAAGGAACCTCAACCGCCGCGCGCATCGCGGGTTTCGATTGGTCGAGCTCATTGATCTCGAGCATCTCTTCGATCGGCGTGATGCCGCAGATGGCGTCTGGGGAGAAGGTGCTGAGCCGCAACGCCACGGCGCCGATCAGCTTGCCGTCGATATAGACCGGGCTGCCGGACATACCGCCGGCCACGTTGGTGCGCTCGGCACGGCCGGTCATCCGGCCGAGGATTACGTTCGACTTCGGGCCGTTCGCATTTTTCCACACACCGATGATCTCCACGGGAACGGCGGTTGGCTCGGTCCCTTCAAAGACCGTCCAGGCAGTGGCTTGCATACCTCGCTTTACCTGCGAGACGGGCATGAGGACCGGCTTTCCGCCCTTCGGACGTTGCGGCGTTTGCGCGGGCGCCAGCAGTCCCACGGCCAGGAAACACAGGATGATTCTCATTGACTCTCGAACTCTGGAAAGTAACCTGCCTCCATTATGCGCACGTTTCAGCCGGTAGTCCGCCCCGGCGATCCGGCGCGCCGCTCGCGGTCCAGATAGCTGTCCGGGCGCGCCGGCAGGCGGGGGGCGGCCGAGGCCCGGCGCCAGTCGATCACCTTGCCGTCCTGCTTGCGAGGCACCGGCGCGCCCGAGCTGAGTTTCATCGAGAACAGGTCGAAGTACCGGCGAGGCCCGACCCCCAGGAACGCATTGAACGGCACTTTGCCGGCTTCCGGCTCGTCGATTGAGATTGCGTCGCCGTGCAGGTGCGGCGCGCGGCTTTTCGGGTAGGGCTCAATGTAGACAACCTTCGCAATGCCCGCGGCGATCAGGTGGCGGCAGCAGTTATGGCAGGGAAAAGTAGTCGAGTAGAGCGTCCCGCCGCGCGGCGGCCGGCCCGTGCGCGCGCACGCCAACAGCGCTTCCATCTCGGCGTGGACGGCGCGGCCGAATTCCGTGATGTCGGTCAGGCCCGCCGGTTGCAGCAGGCGGCGGGCCTCCTCGGCCGATAGATCGGTTCTCCCTAGCGCGTCCAGGATCCCGCGTATCATCTCCGCCTTGGCCAGTTCGTTCGAATCGTGCCCGCGTTCGATGTCGCGATGGCTGGCGGCCTCCGGCCCATAGAGCCCGCCTCCGGCGCGCGGCGCTTCGTTGCAACCCACGGCCAGCAGATCCCCGTAGGAGTCGACAATCGCCGCGCCCACCTGCCGGGACAGGTCGCCGGACCGCAGACTGGCCGCGTAGGCGGTGAACATGGCCTGCTCCTCCGGCGTCGGCGTAATCGTGGGACAGCCGAAGATCAAGTCCAGGAAGCGTCGAAGCTGCTCCGCGTAATTGTCCATCGACACGAACACGTCGGCCAGGTGAAAGGTCTCGCGTGTTTGCTGGCCCCAGGGGCCGCTCTCGGCGGTGTCCATGGCGATCAGGGCGTCGGCGGCCTCGCGCATTCCGCGATCCTGAAAATACCGCTCCCGGTGCTGCCGGGAGGCCGAAAGCGCGATCAGGAAAAACCCGGCACCATAAATCTCGCGCAGCGCGGTCACCTCCTCCGGCCGCTTCAAGCTGGTGACGATATGCACGGTGCGCGGCAGGGGGGCGTTACCGGCGCGCAACCCGGAGATTTGCCGGGCCACTGCCAGCGCCAGCGCGTCGTTGCGCCCGGACCATTCGCGAATCCGGTTCCCGGCCTCGATTTTGTATAACGCCTGACCGGAGAGCGAACCGGGCGGCTCCCAGGCCTTCCCCAACTCTTCGAAGAGCTTCGGGAACAGCTCACTCAGACGAATGGAGTTCGTGGTGTACTGAAACTCCCGCATGGCGAACGTCAGCGTCTCGACGATCGCCCGATGATCGATCCCGACAGGGCACACCAGACCCAACACGATTTCCGATGCCGCGAGTGACAAACCGCCAATGTAGCAAAAAGGCTACTCTAGTCCCTAATGATGGTTCTGGAAGGGCTGCGCTGGCCCATGATCCTTGTCCCGTTGCTGGCGGGACTGTGGCTGCTCTATACCGAACTGCCGCCCATTTGGGAGGGTTGGAAGTCCGGGACCTGGCCTTCGGTGGAGGGCCGCGTCGTGGACACCAGCGTGCGTCCGGTGCGCCGGCCGAAAACGCGATACGACGTCTATGTGCTGACGCCGCGATACAGTTACGAGGTAAATGGGAAGCGCGAGGGCTCCCGGATCCGGATGTTCGATCCCTGGTTTTCGACCAGGGAAGAGGCGGAAAACGCGGCGAAGGAGTTGCGGGCGCGCAGGCCGCTCCGGGTCTTCTACAACGCCGGCAATCCGGACCGTTCGTTGCTGGAGCCGGGAATTCCCTACGGGAGCGTGCTTTTCGCCGTTGTGGGCGTGGCGTTGTGCGGCGTAGGTATCTGGGCGAAGTTCTGGGTCGACGGCCGGCTAAATCCGGCGCCGTAACGTCAGGCTCTTCGTTTGGGCTCCGTGGACATGCCTGGCGTTTCGGGCGCGAGCACTTCTCCGTTCACCATGCGCTCTTGCGGTCCACCCGTCTCCATGTAGATCGCGTTCGGAATCGCGCACAACATATTCATGTTGACGTCTCCACCACCGTGGCTGGCCAGGTGCAGGCCGGCCGCGTCGGCGATGGCGGCGATCTCCATCCACTCCGTTACGCCGCCCGCCCGGCGGTTGTCCGGTTGCACGATGTCGGCACCCCGGCGCTGGATCAGGTCGTTGAACTGGTGTTTCGTGTAGAGATTCTCTCCGGTGGCGATGCGGATGTCGAGCTCGCGCGCCAACTCGGCGAACCCGTCCATGTCATGGGGAGGCAACGCCTCCTCGTACCACCAGGCGCCCATTTGCTGATAGAGCTTGCCTCTCCGCAGCGCCTCGTTGCGGGAAAACACCTGGTTGGCGTCCAGCATGACGCGCCGGTCCCTCCCGGCCATATCCAGCGCCACGCGCAGGCGGCGCTCGTCGTCGGCCAGATCGTACCGGCCGGTCTTCACCTTGATCGCGCGGTATCCTTGACCCAGCGCGGTTTCAATCTGCTTCTTGTACTTCGATAGATCCGCATCGCCGTCGTAGTACCAGCCGCACATCGAATAGACGGGCATGCGGTCCCGTGCAGCGCCGAGCATTCGCCACACGGGCAGGCCCGCGTGCTTGCCTACGATGTCCCAGACTGCGATGTCGGCGGCGGCAATCGCGAACTGTGTGATGCCGGTCACGCCCTGATATTGCAACCCCTTGAACAGATCGGCGCGAATCTTTTTGGGAAACGCAGGGTCCTGCCCAACGATCAGCGGTTTTACTTCGTTCTCAAGAATCGCCTGCAGCGTCTTCGGTCCGCCGTCGATCGCGCCAAAGTTCGAACTGGCGTATCCGGTGATCCCGCCGTCGGTCCGCAGCCGCAGATGCACGGTCCCCGAATGTATGCCCAGCGCCTGCAGGGCGTCGTAGTTCGGTGTGCGCGGCGGGTTGATCACCAGCTCGGTCTCGAGCGCGGTAATCTTCAGCGCCTTTCGCTGTTGGGCGGCAGCGGCCAGTCCCGTTGTCAGAAATGTGCGGCGAAGCATGCTTGGCCGCATTCTATCGTAGTTAGCTGAACAAACCTGGAATAATCCGTCCGCCGTTGGCCACCTTCACCGGCCTGCCGATGCTGGATTGAAACTCGTGCTCCGGATTGATGCCGAACTGGTGGTAGAGCGTGTGCAGCAGGTCCTCCGGCTCCACCGGGAAATCGGTCACTTCGGACGCCGTTGCATCGGTGGCGCCCATCAGACGGCCGCCCTCCGTGCCGCCGCCGGCGAACACCACGGACCACGCCTTGCAGTGATGGTCGCGGCCCGCGCCATCGTTGATCTTCGGCGTACGGCCGAACTCGCCCATGCCGATGACGAGCGTCGAATCGAGCATGCCCCGGTCGTGAAGGTCGGTGACCAGGGACGCGAAAGCTTTGTCGAACTCCGGCAGCAGCGCCTTCTTGCAGATGTTGAAGTTGTCGCCATGCGTATCGTAGTTCAGCCAGCCTTTGGCCACGGTGACAAACCGCACGCCGTTTTCCACCAGCCGCCGCGCCAGCAGCGCACCCTGGCCAACCGGCGTTCGCCCATAGCGCTCGCGGAGCTTCGCGTCCTCCGCGTTCACGTCGAACGCCTTCTTCGCCGTGGGACTGCTGAGCAGATCGTAGGCCTTCTGCGTGAACTGATCCAAGGCATTGAAATCCGCCGACGCTTCGATCGATTGGAACTTCGCGTCCATCTGCGCGACCAGGTGTTTGCGATTCGAGATGCGCGTCCAATCAACATCGGCGGGCAGGGTCAGGTCGCGCACCTGATAGCCAGTGGCATTCGGATCGCCTGAGATGAACGGATTGTGTTCGCCGCCCAGAAACCCGGCGCCGTAACTCGGAAACGTATTCGGCACCGCCACGTACGGCGGCATTCCGTTCCGAGGCCCCTTCATCTTGGAGACGACCGAACCGATGGAGGCGAATTCCAAAGTCGGCAGCGGCAGGTACCCGGTGAGCAGGTAGTTGATGGCGCGTTCGTGGTTATTCTCCTTCGAGCGCAGCGACCGCAGGACGGTCACCTTGTCCATGATTTTCGCGGTGTTCGGCAAATGCTCGCACACGCGGATGCCGGGCACATTCGAAGCGATCTCGTTGAACTCGCCGCGAATCTCTTTCGGCGCGTCCGGCTTCATGTCGAACGTGTCGATGTGCGGCGATCCGCCGCTTTGCCAGAGCAGAATGCAGGAGATTTCCTTCTTGGGCGCGGCCATCAACCGCGGCAGGTTCAATGCGCCCAGGCCGAGCGAGCCAATGCGGACGAAATCGCGCCGGCCAAAGAGATCGGTGTGGTTGGTGATCCGCATACGCTAGTGATTGTAGAGAAATTCCTTGGTGTTGAGAAGGGCCCAGAAGATATCCTCCATGCCCTGCTTGCGGTTCGCCGCCTTCGAGATCGCCGCTTTCGCGTTCGCCAGCTCGGCGGCATCCGGAAAACGGGACAGCGCTCGGAGGTAGAGTTCCTCGATGAGTCCGGTATCGCCGCCGCCGCGGGCGAGAGCCTTGGCGAGGAAGGCATCCGGATCGGTGGTCTTTCGATGAACCGTATCGCCGCCCACCATGTGCAGCACCTGGTTTAACGTCGGGGTATTCTTGCGTTCGCACACCAGTTGGCGCGATGGCCGGTCGAAGACTTCCAGGAAGTAGCTTTCGATCTCGGGCTCGGGCAGTTGCGCGGCGTGCGTTCCGGGGACCATGGATTGGAACCGCTCGTGGGAACCTGTCGCCTGCGAAAGCGAGTCCAGCAGCGCCTCCGCGCCCAGCCGCTTCGGATAGTAGCGCGAATAGGCCATAGTGTCCTGCTTATTGCTCGCGTTTGGAACGCTGGAAAGCTGATAGGCGCTGGAGGACGTGATGGTTCGAATCAAGTGGTGGATATCGAAGTTGTGATCGGCGAAATCCTTGGCCAACGCATCCAGAAGCGCGCCGTTTGAAGGAGGATTCGTCATCCGGAAGTCGTCCACGGGCTCCACGATGCCGCGGCCCATGAAGTTGCGCCACATTCGGTTGGCCATGGTGCGTGCGAAGTACGGGTTCTTCCTGTCCGTAATCCAATCGGCCAACAACTCGCGCCGGTCGGTGCGTTCGGTGTTCTCGTAGTAGGGGCCATCCAACGGCTTTGGCAGGTGCGTCTTCTTCGTCTCCGGGTGCTGGAACTGGCGCGGATAGTCGACATACAGAGTCCGCTCGTTGTTGCGAGGACCGTTGCCCTTGTAGCGAACCTGCGAGAAGAAGGCCGCCATGCCATTGAAGTCATCCTGCTTCCAGCGTTCCAGCGGATGGTTGTGGCAACGCGCGCAACCGATGGAGACACCCAGAAAGAGCTGGCTGGTCTTTTCGGCCATGTCCAGTTCCTTCTTCATGAGCGGGTAGTAGTTCGACGCCGGCTGATCGTACATATTGCCGCTGGAGACAATCAGCGCGCGGGCGAACTGATCGTAGGGGACGTTTCGAGTAAATTGCTCAGTCAGCCAGCGCGTGAAGGCATAGGGGCCTTTGTTGTAGAGAAGCTGCTTGGTGTTGTCCAGGTGGTCGCCCCAGTAGAGCGCCCAGTGGTCGGCGTACTCGGGCCGGTGCAGAAGCTCATTGACGAGCCCGGCACGCTTGTTCGGATCCTTCGACGCCAGAAACTCCCGCGCCTCGGCAGAGCTCGGGACGATCCCTATGATGTCGAGGTAGACGCGCCGCAGGAAGGTGGCGTCATCGGCAGGAGCCGACGGCGGAAGCGAGAGGCTCACCAACTTCGCGTTCACGTGGGTGTCGATGAAGTTCGATTCCCGCATCGGCGGAACCGGTTTCGGGTCCGGCACGACGGTGATGCGCGCCGATGTTGCCACACCTGGGCCCCGCACCACGATCGCCGTCTCGCCGGAGCGCTTGGCGGTCAGGGCGCCGGCGGGGGAGACCTGCGCGACGGTGTCGTCGTTCGACGTGTATTTCACCAGTTGCGTCACGTCGGCCTCGGTGCCGTCGTCAAACCGCGCGGTGACCAGCAGCCGGCGAGACGGCTCGGCGCCGATCAAACGCAGCGAGTCCGGCACCGCCTTGAGCGAGACGATCCGCCGCTCGTCCGGATCACGTTTGGCGCCGTCGCGGACCCAGGCGAGCAGCGTTTGGTAGTCCGCCGACTTCTCCGTAAAGAGCTTGCCGCCGCCGTGCGAGACTCCGAATGTGGGTTTCAACAGCAGCAGGCTCTTCTCCGGATTGGCCTTGTCGATACGGCGGCCGCCGTGCTTGGCCACAATCATTTCGTAGTCGTTGTCCGGCTCGTAACCGAACAACGAAAGCTTGAAACCTTTTTGTCCGTTCAACGCGCCGTGGCAGCCGCCGCCGTTGCAACCGTACTTCGTTAGGATGGGCAGGATATCGGAGTGGAAGCCGCGCCGGACCGGCTTGTCCGCCTGCTGCACCAGCACGGTGGTTTGCGCGGAGAGCCCCCGGAACACCGCCGTGATCTTCGCCGCGCCGTTCCCGTGCGCCGTTACAAGACCCTTTTCGACCGACGCGGCCGCACCCGACGAAGTAAATACGGCGGCCGTCGAAACGTCTTCACTGCGGCCATCGTGATGCTCCACCGTCGCGGCGATCCGCTGGGTGGCCCCGGCGCCGAACAGCAACGGATTCGGCGGCGAAAGCGTGAGTTTCACCGGCCGGGCGGCGAGCGAAAGGGCGCAAAAATACAGGAGGCGGTATGGCATGGCTAGTCGACGATCACCGAAATGCGGGGCGCTTGTTGTTGTTGGCCGCCGGATACGCCGAGTATCGCGATACGCGGCGCGCGGGCGCGCGGCGCATCGGCGGCGGCTTGTAATGTAAGTTCCATCTTACTGACGCCCGGCCCGGCCTTGGCCGGGATCATGGTCACGCCGTCCGGCAGGTTCTCGATCCGGAACTCGATGGGCTCTATTAGAGCGGGATCGCGGGTGACCATCACCGGAATGGTAGCCGTTCCGCCGGGCGGAATGTTGACGCTGGAAGCTGCGGCCTCCAGGGAGAAGAGCGGCTTCTCCGCGATCGCGATCATGAGATGCGGCACTACGGCATAGGCGGCGCCTTCGCCGCCTCCGCTGGAGACGCGTACGCTGCGCCAGGCCGGTTTGGCACCTGCTTCGACCGTCACCCTCACCGACTCGCCGGGCTTGGCGGCCGCCAGCGCGGTCAGTTCGACCTCCACGTCGTTCTTGCCGGGCTCGATAGCGGCCGGGGCGGCCGTGACCGTCTCCGGCAGTCCCTTCCAGACAACCGGCAACGCCTCCGCGTGGCCGTCCAAACGATTCGCGGCGATCTTCACTTTCTTGATTTGGCCGGGAAAAATCGAAACGCGCTCCGTTTCCAGCACCGGCTCGAACGTGGGCTTCGGAGGGCCCATCACCAATTGAAACGGCATCGCCTCGCTGGGCGTATCCACCAGGTTGCGAAGCTCCAGGGTGTACTCGCCCGAGGACTGAAACCTGTGGCGGATGCGAGGGTCCTTTTGATAAAACGCCGTGCCAGGAAAGACGAAGTCGTCGTTCTGCGCAACAGTCCTGCCCTTCGCGTCGATCAGCTTCAAGGTCAGGTCGCTCGCGGTCCCCAGCCGCTGCGAGCGGGCTTCGAAGACCATCTCCTGGCCGGCCGCGGCCGCCACCGGAAACCGGTGCGGATCCCGGTACCGGGCGTGCGCCTGAACTCCCTGCGCCGGGTCGACGAGGAATCGCGCCGTATTGGAACGGCCGTGATTCGTCACAACAGTCAGTTCGTGGGTACCCTCCGCAGCGGCCGGCGCGACAGTGACGCGGGCCTTCGCGGCCGTTCCGGATAGCGTCAGGATCTGCCCGGAAACCGCCTTCGATGAGAACTCGAGGCGCGGCTCAACGCCTTGAAAGGAGAACCCGCTCAGTGTGATCTCGTTCTCGCCCGGCCGCAGGGCCAGCGGCGACACCGTGTCGATGTGCGGACTCTGCCGGATGTCGAGAGAATAGGCGAAATTGGGATCGTTATTCCGATGGGTCGGCTGAACGGCGATCACATACTCGCCGGCCTGGGCGAATGTGTGAGCCAGAAAAGGGTCCCAGATAAACCGCTCCTCGGAATGGGCCAACTTGCGGCCGCGTTCATCGTATAGGAGCAACGCGGCGTCGAGGCCGTTACCGTTGCGGGCCGCGCGAAGGTCGAAGATCCAGTGGGACCCCTTGGCGGCGCGGAACCGGAAGAAATCGAAGTCCCCATCGGTATTCAGGCGCCCCTGGATCGTAGCGGGCAGCGGAACCGCCTGCGCCGACGCGGGCAGCGAATTCGGTTCCGCCTCCGCGACATGGGGCAGGTCGCCGATTCGGAATAGCACAGGGTTAGAAGCGCCACGGTGGCTGGCGAACTGGATCGTGTGATAACCGAACGGCGTGGCCGCCGTGGACCGGATCCGAATCCGCGCGCGCGTCGGTTCGCTCGCCAGGATTTCGACATGCAACGCTTTCGAGTGCGCGGCAATGAGGCGATCGAGATGCTCGCCCAATAGCTCGGCCTCCACCACCTCTCCAGGGCGGGAGCCCTGCGGGAAGACGGAGGCGGCGACAGGCGGACGATGGGCCACATTGGCCGCGCCAAGGACAGCGCTACACCACACAGCGATCAGGAGTAATTGAAAAATCACGCTGTCTGAAAGCGTATCAAGCGTTAAAGGACGGTGAAAGGGGGACGAAGAGATGGGAGAAGCGTTTTGCGCGAGGGAAGGATAACCAACGATGTCGATGGACGTATTGATTGTGGACGATTCCGCAGCAATTCGAAAAATTTTGATTCGGGTCTTGCAACAGACCGAACTGCCCTTGGGGGAGGTTGTAGAGGCCGCCGACGGCATAGAAGCTTTGGACCGCCTCAAGCAGAAGCGATTTTCGCTGATCTTTTCGGACATCAACATGCCAAACATGGACGGAATTCAAATGCTGAGCCAGATTCGCGACAACGCGGAATGGAGCGGCATCCCGGTGGTGATGATTACCACGGAAGGCAGCCAGGCGAAGGTACTGGAAGCCGTCGATCTCGGGGCGCGCGGGTACGTCCGGAAGCCATTTACCGCGGATCAGATTAAAGAAAAACTTGCCGGGATCTTTTAGGAACGGCGCAAGATGACCACCCAGGAAATGCAGGCGCACATCGTGGATGGCGTGCGGCGGGCGATGTCCGACTTGTGCAGCACGATGTTGGGCTGCGAGGCCGAACCCGGCGAAGTCCGGGTTGTAGCTCAACCGTTAGAGGAAAGCGAAGGCGTCGTCGCGCTGATCGGCATGGCCGGGCCATGGATCGGCACCGGGGCCATCCTGTGCAAGCCGGACATGGCCTGCAAACTGGCCGGTGCGATGCTGATGAGCGAGTACGCCGAGGTCGACGATGAGGTCCTGGACGCGGTCGCCGAAGTGGCCAACATGGTCATCGGCAATTTGAAAACGTCGCTCGAAGAGATGGTGGCGCCATGGGTTTTATCCACGCCAACAGTCATTCACGGCGCCAGCTTCACCACCAAACTCGGCGGAAACCACGGGTGGACGCTGATGCCGTTCGCAATCATGGGTGGTACGGTCCTGGTTCAGGTCTGTCTCCTACCCAACGTGGATGGCCGCACAACCCCACGGCTGGATATCGTCGGCGCGCTGGCCCGCTAACCGCGAATACCGTCAAAAGCGGTTTCGATCTCCACCCGCACCGCCGGGCTCACCGGCAGCAGCGGCAGCCGCGGCGCCCCGCCGTAGTAGCCGTTCAGGTCCATCGCGTATTTCAGACCCGGAATGCCGTACTTCGCCGTGACCAGGGTCGCGGGCCCGGAGATTCGCGACTGCCAATCCAGCCCCGCCTCCTCTTCCCGCATCCGGAACGCTTCCCAAATGGTGACGCACGCGTAGGGTGCCGCATTGGCAAACGCCAGCACGCCGCCGGCCGCGCCGCCGCGCAGCGCCGTAAACAGAGTCGGAGCGTGGCCCCACAGAACTTGAAAACCGCTTCGAACGGAGGCCGTCAGAGCCGACAGCTTTTCCAGGCTGCCGGAGCTCTCCTTGATCGCGATGACATTCGGATGCTCGCTGAGCCTCGCCACGGCTTCCACTTCGATATCGACGCCGGTCGCCTGGGGCCAGTTGTAGATCATGATCGGAATCCGGCTTCGATCCGCCACGGCGCGAAAATAGCCCGTCTGCGCCGGTGTGTTGTTCAACAGACTCTTGTAATAGTGCGGCGTCCGGACCATCGCCGCCACATAGCCAAGCGCGGCAGCCCGATTCGTCAGGTCCACCGTCTCTCGAACGCTTTCCACGCCCGTCCCGCACACCAACTGCTTGCCCGCTTTCGCATACTTGGCAACGCAGGCGAACATCCGGAGCTTTTCGTCCGCGGTCAACATGACGCTCTCTCCGGTCGAACCGCAAACAACGTAGCCCGAGAGGTTCACGCCGTTCCACTTCTCGACGTTGTGCCGCAGCTTGAGCTCGTTCATTTCGCCGTCGTGCGTGAACGGGGTGGCGACCGGAGGATAGATACCGCTGAATTTCAACATGGGGATATGCGAAGGGCGCGGCAGCCCGGAGGCATGCCGCGCCCAATGGCGTGCCGCGAGGAGCTTAGCCCTTCACGAAGATGATGACGAGGGTATAGAGCGCGAGTGATTCGATAAAGATCAGCCCGAGCAGACCAATACCGCGAATCACGGCGCCGGCGCCGGGATTGCGGGCGATGCCTTCGGCCACGCCGGCCACGGCCTTACCTTGGCCGAGCGCGCACAGGCCCGAAGCGATGGCCATCGAGAACGCGTTTGTCAGTACGATACCGCCGCCCTGGCCGGCGTGATCCTGCGCCATCATCGGCGAAGAGATCGCGAGCAGCAGAAAGGCGAGCATGAAAAGCTTGCTTTGCATTGAGAACAACTCCTTGTTTTTGAGGGTTATGAATTTGCGAGCAGGAGGTGGTTCCAGACAGCCCTTGGGAGGGAGTAAGGCTCACACTGAACGCGGGGAAAGTTTAGTGTTCGTGCGAAACCGCCGCGCCGACATAGATCATCGTCAGCAGTGCGAATACGTAAGCTTGCACGAAGGAAACGAACACGTGCAGCCCCATGAAAATGACCGGGGCCACGATGTAGGTCATGCTGAGGAAGACCAGCGTCACCTGCTCGCCGGCAAACATGTTCGCAAAAAGGCGGATCGTCAACGAAATCGGCCGGGCGCAGTGGCTGACGATTTCGATCGGAATCATCAGGCATGCCATCAGAAAATCGCCGATGAACCCGAAACCCATAGGGGGGCCTGCAAACTGCTTCAGGTAACCGATGCCGCCCTCCACGAAACCCTGCATGTTGTAGTAGAGGAACGCCGCCAGCGCGAGGCCGGCGGGCACGTACGGGAACATCGTCGGCGATTCGAAGGTTGGGATAATGCCGATCAGGTTCGCAAACAGCACGAACACGAAAATGGCGCCGAAAAACGGCACGTGGCGGCGGTGGTGATGATGGATGTTGTCGTGCGCCTGCTCGTCGAGAAAGCCGGTCATCGCTTCGAAAATGTGCTGCCCCGCGCCCGGCGATTCCACCGAGAGCTTTGGTCGAAGAAGGGCGAATACGACGACGATAATCGCGGCGACCAACAGTTGCATGGTCATGAAATTCGCCCAGGGGCGCTCTTGCGCGGCCAAGCCGGCGGCCGTGAGGACAGCGTTGCCCGCACCCGCGAGGTGATCGTTAAACAGGGCAGTCAGCCACAGTTCATGTTCGTGCATAAAAAAGTTGGTAGAGGACTTCGAGGACGACGGCGGCGGAGGCCGTGAGCAGGCCCGATAGCAGGGAAAGCGGGCTGATCCCGAATGTTTTCAGGATAGCATAGGAGGCCCCGGCCAGCACCCCGAAACGCAGGATCAACAGGCCCGCGGCCGGTCCCGAAGGGGCCAATAGACCGTTGGCCAGCCAGCGCATGTTCAGGAACGCACCCAGCGCCCCAATCGCGAATCCAGCCGCGTCGCGGACGCCCCAGCGCACCGCGACCCCCAGGGCGCCCAGCGCCCCGAGGAGCAGGATCCACTTCCCCAGCCGCCCGACCAGCTCCGTGTACGTGTCACTCGCCGCCATCGGAGTTGTCGATGTCCTTCTGAAAATCCACCATGGTTTTCCGGATCAGATCCCGCATTCCGGCCGCGATACCGATCAACAACCAGACGATATACCAGAAGTGGGTGCCGAACAGCTTATCCAGGCCATACCCGATCGCGTATCCCACGACGATCGAGGCGGGCAGGATGGCCGCCAGGCTCGAGTACTCTCCCACCATCCGGGCGAAGCTCTTCTTGCGCGGCGGTGCCATTCCTAACGGTCGACCACGCGGAGTTCGTGGCGGGAATGGCAGCCCATGCAAGGCACCCGGGAGGCCGCCTGCTCGGAGACCGGTTTGCCCTTGCAGGCCGCGGGTGTCGTTACGTGACACCGGTTGCAGGTATTGACCATCGCCTGAAATGGCCTCACCGCGTGGTGGCCGTGGCAGGTATTACAGTTGGCGGTCCTCACCTTCGGCGTGGCGATGTAGGCGGCGAAGTGTTTACTGGCCATATACTGCCGCCGCTCGGTGATATGGCAGTTCCCGCACAGCGCCGGCACCTCTTCCGGCGCGGCGATCTTATCGGGCGGCACGGTGCCGGTCGACGCCCGGTGCTTTTCCGAAGCTCCGTGGCACAGGGCGCATTCGAAGGTCTTGGAGTGCTTGTGCGTCGCGAAGTCGGCGATCTGCTCGTTGTGGCACGGCGCGCACGGCTTCTGCTCCTGCGCCTGCGCGGCCCAGCCGAAAAGTACGAGAAAAACTAGCGCCATACCTGCATTCTTTTCACAATACTCCGATCCATCTCGGCCGGCCGGCGTTTCCCGCTCAACGCTATGGCCAGCCGCGTTTCATCGGTCAGCAATTGCAGAACCCGCTCCACGCCGGCTTGCCCGTAGGCGCCCAACCCCCACAGCGGCGCGCGGCCCACCAGCACGGCCTTGGCCCCCAGCGCCAGCGCCTTGGCCACGTCTCCGCCGCGCCGAATGCCGCCGTCCATCAAAACCGGAATCTTCCCGCCAACGGCGTCCACAACGTCCGGCAGCGCGTCCAGCGAGCCGATGGCGCCATCCAGTTGCCGCCCGCCATGGTTCGACACAATCACGGCGTCGGCGCCGTTTTTCACCGCCAGCGCCGCATCCTCTGGATGTAAAACGCCCTTGATCAGCACCGGGATCGACGAGCCGCTCTTCAGCCACTCGATGTACTCCCAGGTCATCGATGGCGTGTGCGGCTGCCACATGGCCGGCCGCGCAGGATTCACGGGCTTGCGCACCTCGCCGTCCTTGGGAACGCCGAAGCTCATATAGCCGTAGTCGAAGCGGTTCCGGTTATTGCGGTCGCGATTGGACTGATAGGAGTTGTCGATCGTCACGACAATCCCCTTGCCGCCACCGTCCTCGGTGCGCCGGGCGAAGCCGCGGGCCTGGTCCTTGGTCTTGCTTCCGATGGTATTGGACCACCAATTCAGCGGTTTGCCGTCGGCCAGCAGCTTCTGGACGCCTGTCGCGGTGCAGATGAGGATCTCCTTGTTCAACGCCGCCTGCGCCACCAGTTCGTCGGCGTTGTTGATCACCAGGTTCTTCCCGCCGGTGGGGGCGATGATGACCGGCGACTTCAGTTTCAGACCCAGCAGGTCCACGCCGGTGCTCACGTCCGAAACGTCGGTCATGAACTTCGGCACAAGAAACACGCGGCTGAACGCCTCCCGGTTGGCCCGCAGCGTGTGTTCGTCCTCGGTGCCGCCGGCGATGAAATCGTAGGCGAACTTGTGCAGTTTTCGCTTGGCGGCCTCTTCGAATTCGTGAACATTGATGGGCAGATTCACGTCGTCCGGCGCCTGCTGCGCGAACAACGGGGACCCGGCGAACAGGCCGAGCAGATTTCGAACACACTCGCGGCGTTGCATCAGTTCTCTCGCTTCCGCGCAATCATATCACCGGCCTCCTTGACCAACACTCCCATCTTCGGCGTGCTTGGCTCCATGTCGACG
Source organism: Acidobacteriota bacterium (assembly GCA_016871155.1). GTDB lineage: Bacteria > Acidobacteriota > Terriglobia > Bryobacterales > Bryobacteraceae. The sequence continues at coordinate 15,791 of VFZO01000116.1, forward strand.
GTCACGCCGAAGTCCTCGAGCGCCTCTGTGGTAGTGGGGCCGATCGAGCAGATCCGCATTCGCCGCAGGGCGGCGCGCAGGGCGTCGTCGTCGCCGGCCACGCGCGCCAGGTGCAGAATCTGGACGCTGGTCGTCAACAGCAGCGCGTCGGCCTCGCCGTTCAGGATCCGGCGCGCCGCCTCCGCAAGAGGGGCGGTGTCTTCGGGCAGGTCCCATTGGTAAACCCGCACCTGCTTCACCTTGCACCCCCGTTCGCGCAGCGCCTGCAGCAGCGCTTCGTTCGGCCGGCCATACTCCTGCACCGCCACGCGGCGCTCCGGCCGGCCTGCGATGGCCGCCATCAATTCCCGCCACGTATTTGGGGAGGGCACCGTCACCGCCCAAGGTACCTTCCATTCGCGCAGCACGGCCTGCGGTTTGGGCCCGCGCGGTACAACCGTTACGCGACGCAACGCCTCGGCGAAAACGCCCTCCGGGTGGCGCGTCGCCAGCACCTTGTCAACAGCCCGCGTCCCGACTCCGGTGAGCAGGATCACCATCTCGTGAATGCCCGCGCGCAAATCGTCCAGAAACTCGAAAACTTCCGGGTTGTCCTCAATCGGCACCTCCCGCATGGACGGTGCGACGAATGGGTCCCCGCCGTTCTTCCGGATCAACGCCGCCATCTCTTCGGCGCGGCGGGATTCCAGCGCGATCACGCGCGCGTTCTCAAAACCCATACCCTATTCTGGCAGGGCTCAGTTCACGCGGAAGAAGATTTCGACGATGACCTCCACGTCCACTGCCTCGCCGTTGCGTGTTGCCGGCCGGAAATCCCATAGCGTCAGGTCGGCCGCGGCCTTTGTGGCGATTTGCGGCTGCCGGCCCAAGATCGGTTTCACGTCCGTGGGCTTGCCGGTCTTGGTGATCACCGCCGAAATCTGCACGAACCCTTCGGGCGCGCCAGGCAGCGCCGGACTGACGGGTCCAGAGAGGACCTTGCGAATCGGGATCGGCGCCCGCATCTGCGGCGTCGCCACGGGCTCGGACTGTTCGGCGAACCAAATCGTCCAGTCGCCGCTGTAGTCTGGCAAATTCGGCTTAGGCACCACCATGGTGTAGAGAGTCCGGTTCGAAAAGCGGGCTTCGATCATCCGGGGCACCGTTCGGGACCCTGGCCGCAAAGGGGCGGACATGGATGTCGCCGTTGGCGGAATGCGATAGTCGAATCGCGCCGGGGACGCCGCTCCGCTGGACGGTGCCGGCTCCCGGCCCTGCACGGAGATCCCCGGAATGGTCAATCCGCTCCCGGCGCTCGGGGCCGGGGCGCCTTTCCGGGGCCCTGTGGAAAACTCGGCGGCGCGGGACCCTTCGGGCGGTTTTGCGGAGATCGCCGCAGGATTCAGGCCGATCACCGCCGCGGTGACCACGGCGCCGGTACCGGCCGCCGGCAGGTCGGGCGCGGTCTCCAGGTTCGCCGATTTACCGTTCGATGACCCACTGCCAGCGGATTGGGCCGGCGGCGGGACGAACGCCTTGGGCGGCTTCTTGCCTCCGGGCAGGGTGACCAAGTTCTGCCCGGCGGCGGACGCAGCCGCGGCCGAGGCGGCCGCCGCTTGTTCGATCTCAGGCGGCGCATCGGTGATCGAACCCGCTGGAATCGGTAGTTTCGGCCGGGCCTTCGGGGCGACGAACGCCTTGGGCCGGAATTTTGGCAGCGGTGCGATCGCCGTCGCGGTGGTTTGCGGCAGCGGCTGCGCCTTAGGGCTAAGTTCATCTGGCTGAGCGAGTTCGGCGGGGCGAGGCGGCGGCGATTTGGCGGGAGCCGGAGGAACGAACGGCTTGGGCGCGGGCTTGTCACGGACCGCGACCATATCGGGCAGCGGCGTCTCCACCGGCAGCGGCTTCGGAGCGTCGGGCCGCCAAATAGCTTGCTTGGAGCTCACTGGATCCGGCTGTTTGACCACGACGCTTTCCGCGGAACGTTGAATGCGTCCAGCCGGGATCGCCTCCGCCGGAGCCTCGGCTGGGCTGGTCTTCGGAATCGGGCGATTTAAGGGTAACCAGTAGATCTTGCTTTTGGGCAGAATCACCAAGGGCGGCTCTTCCACCCGCGCCCGAGGATTTCCCGTGAAGAGATTCGCCCCCGGAATCCGCATGAGTACTGTTGCCAGAAGGCCGTGAAAACAAAGCGATATCAGTAACGATTTGAGCCGGATCGGCAATCCAACATCCATCGCGGACATGGCTTCGTAAGTGAAATGTTGATCTTCCAGGGTCCTCATGGACGAGAGGTAACACTTGCTAATCGGCCGTAATGACGGGTTTCAGGAGGCGGCTCCGCGTACAGCACCAGAGCCAATTCTGTGTGGAACCAGCGAGACTGCGGAGTAGTGCACTACCAGGATAATGGATAACAGATATTCCCAAGGGCGTTTCGCCCAAATGCAAGCCGATCAACCGGAGCGCCGCCGCTCGATCCGGTTCCCCCTGCAGATGCAGGTCAGTTTTCGCCCGAATGGCCACTCGGCGAAGTGGTTTTCCGGCAAGACATTAAATATCAGCAGTTCCGGTATCCTCGTCCAGCCGGCCGCAGAGCTGCCAAGGGGCCAAAAAATCCAGATGATGGTGGACTGGCCCGAAATGCTGGACGGCAAGATCCCGCTGCGCCTTATGGTGCAGGGGCGGGTCGTCCGGTCGACAAGCGAAGAAGCCGCTATCCACTTTGAACGCTTTGAGTTCCGCACCGCCAAGGAGCCGCTGCGTCCGGCCGTGGGCGCAGCCTGAACCCGCTTGAGGTCCTAGCGCCGAACTCTGGGCAGGGCGGCAACCGGAACGACGGTCTCTCGCTGATCGCGCGGGCGCTGCGAACTTCGCCGGCGAAAACCGGTGTGCTGGATTCCCAGGCTTGGCTGCAACTGAAGCAGGGCAACGTGGAGCCGGCCGTTCGCCTTAGAACGCACCGCCATCCGAACGCTCCTGGAAAAATAAAACGACCGGAGCTAGAGCCCCGGTCGCTTTGTTCTTCCGAATATCGAGTAACGATCCCCCGGCAGAGCCGGGGGCCTTCGTTCGTGAGCCGCTCAAAGCGGCTGGTTGGGGTCGCTGGCGCGGCCCCGTGGTTTAGCACCACCTCAAAGG
>VFZO01000117.1 GCA_016871155.1 Acidobacteriota bacterium
GCGCGCCCGGGCCGCCGTGGTACAGGCCCTTAATGCCATCCATGATCTGGAGCACGGTCTTATTGCGAATCACCGGCATCTGAACAACGGCGGGAATAAAGGAGCCGCACGCGTTCAGAGAACTAGTGGAGTGCGAGCGCGCTACGTTGTTCACCAGTCCATGCGAAAGATTCTTCAACGCCAGCGTCACGCCGGCCGATTGGTGATCTTTCAACACGCATAGATTGATGAGTTTGTTCACCTCCTTGGTGATGAAGTTCGAAGCGTAGGAGCGGCGGTGAAGCGGCAGCGTTGGGTCCTGGCCCGGCTGGGTCAGCGGCATCTCCATGTAGTGTTCAGGATCGTATCCGGCGATGCCGAGTTGAATATCGTCGTAGTCTTCGACGGCGCCCGACCAGCGTACTTTTTCCGGCAGCCATTTATCGAAGCCAGCGCCGAGGAACTGCTTGCGATACCGGTCGTAGACCACGATGTCCTGCGGCTTTACGCCGGTCGACACAACGCCGGCGATGATCTCGCGGAGCACTTCGGGCGCGGAGATCACATGGGGACTGCCCACGGGATTCACCTTGATGCCGACAACGTCGCCTGGCTCGAAAAACTGCTTCCAGCCATCGTCCGCTCCGGTCAATTCGCGCATCCCGCGGCGCATCATGTCGCGGACGGGCTCGGCCTGATAAGCGCCGGAAACGATGGATCGCGGATGGTGGACGGCCACCACGCGCCCTTTGTAAGGGCCGGGGATTCCAAGGCCTTTCAACACGGCGGCCTTTGACGAGAACGACGCGGCCATGGCGGGCAGCGACTGCAGGAAGCGGCGGCGGCGGCAGAGGGTCATGAAGACAGCATACTCATTTCCTCCAACGAAATCGCGCCTGGATCGCCCGGCCCCGGGTTCCAAACCCAGGGCAGCGCGAAAGGAAGATTGTACCGGCGCGCGGTCTCCAGGACGCGCCCAAGCGGATAGAACTCGCCGAAGCCGGTCGGAATCTCCTTCGAGAGCGGTTGAATCCAACGCCGCATAAGTTCGTCCAGGTCGACGTCTCCGTAGAAATGGAAATTCAGGAAATCGCGCGAAGGGTCCAAACAGTCCAGCCATTGGCCGGCCCAGCGGCCATGCATCGAACCGACCGAAAACTGTTTGTCCGTCCGTCGATGGACAATATCGCGGGTTCGCTCAATCCGCTGCCGCATCTCGCGTGTGGTCAATTGGTGCGCTGCGTCGCACTCCGGGCAGCCAACGCCGGTCCGCCGGCCCAGCGGCCAGTCGCGCGCCCGCATCGCCATCTCCGGCTCGTTCATCAACTCAAAACCGATCGTGGCGGGATGCCGGCCGGCTAAATCAATGATGGGTACGAGCGTTTCAAACAAAAGATTTTCGAATTGGTTTGGATCCTTCACGCGCGCGCCGTGGCGGAAGCTGTAGTGGTGGTCCAGCAGCACCAGCAGCAGACCCAGGCCGTGCCGCGCGGCGGTATCGAGCGCGTTGGTCAGGGCGGGCGCGTGAATCGGAATCCGGCCGTCGTTGGCCACGAACCAGCGGAGCATCGTGATGCCCGAGGCCTGGAACCGCTGGCAGTCCGCTTCAAACTGCGACAAACGCGCCGGATCGGCCAGGCCCAGCCGGTCCGCGCCGAAGTCCCAGCCGTACGCTAACCGGTAGTTCAAACCAATCCGCAGCGGATCGCCATTTCGGATTCGGAACATGAGGGTCTTTCGATGGTACTTGGTATACTTGACCGTTTGAGGAGAAGCCATTGCGCGTAGGAATGATTGGTACGGGCGCGATTTCGCACATGCACGCCCGCGCACTGAAAAACATCGGATACCGGCTTGTGGTCTGCACCGATCACAACGTGGACGCGGGGAAGGCCTTCGCGGAAAAGTACGGCTGCGAGTACGTGCCGTCGTATAAGGAAGTCTGCCGCCACCCGGAGGTCGACTATGTCGACGTCTGCACGTTTCCCGATTTCCGGCTCCAACCGCTCGCGCTGTGCGCGGAAACGAAGAAGCACATTCAGGTGCAGAAGCCGGTTTCGACCAACGTTGAGACCGCCCGCAAGATGGTGCAGACCGCCAAGGAAGCGGGCATCGTATTGGGCTGCGTCAGCCAGCACCGCTTCGACGACTCCACGCGATTTCTCCGCACCGCCATCGCGGCCGGCCGGCTCGGCAAGATCCTGCAGGCCGACGCCTATGTTAAGTGGCACCGCACGGCGCAGTATTACTCGCGCGCCATCAAAGGCAGCTGGGCCACCGAAGGCGGCGGCGCGTTGATCAACCAGGCCGTGCACCAGATCGACATCCTGCTCCATCTCATCGGGCCCATTCGCGAGGTCACGGGCTACTGGCAGCTAGGCGCGCTACACAAGATCGAATCGGAAGATGTCGTTAACGCCATGTTCAAATACGCCAACGGCGCCACCGGAGTGATCCAGGCCTCCACGGCCTTCTGGCCTGGCTACTCGGAGCGGATTGAAATCCACGGCACCAAAGGCACCGCCGTCATCACGGGCGACAAGTTGACCAAATGGGACGTGCAGGACGATGCCGGCGAACCCGCGCCCGTGGAGGAGTTGGTCATGTCGGGCGCTTCCGACCCGATGGCCATTCCGTTAACCCCGTTCGAACGCCAGTTCCTCGACTTCGGCGAAGCCTGCAAGGCTGGCCGCGATCCGCTGACCTCCGGTCAGGAAGGGCTGAACGCGCTGGAAGTCGTCACCTCCGTGTACCGGTCCTGCCGCGAAGAACGGCGTGTGCAGATCGGCTAACAAGGTGTTGCACCAAGTACGAGTACCAGCCTCAAGCGCGAACCTCGGACCGGGTTTTGACGCGCTGGGATTAGCGTTGGGCATCCATCTGGTCTGCCGCTTTCGCAAAGCGGACCGGCTGGAAATTCATGCCACCGGCCGGGATGCGTCGCTCGTGGCGCCAGGGGATAACAACCTCATCTGGCAGACGGCGCGCGATGTCGCCAGGCAGGCGGGCCAGGTGCTGCCTCCGGTCTATCTCGAAGTCGATAACCAGATTCCGATCGGAAAAGGCCTCGGGTCGTCGGCCGCGGCGCTGACGGCCGGCGTCGTGATCGCGGACAGGTTGCTCGATCTCGGCTGGTCGAAGCATCGAATCCTCGATGAAGCGGCCCGGATTGAAGGCCACCCGGACAACGTGGCGGCCTGCGTCCTCGGGTCGATCGTCGCCAGCGCCATCGACGGGCACGGAGTCGCACGCGCGGTGCGCCTGGATCTTCCGCCCAAGTTCGCTGTCGGTGTGATCGTGCCGGATTTCGTGCTGCTCACGCACGATTCGCGCACCGTGCTCCCAACCTCGTACTCCAAGGCCGATGCGATCTTTAACGTGCAGCGCGCCGCGTTGCTCATCGCGGGTCTGGCGACGGGAACGGTCGCCGCCTTCCCAACGGCGCTGGAAGACCGGATGCACCAGCCGTATCGCACGCCGCTGGTGCCGGGACTCGACGAAATCTTGAAACTGCGGGCGCCGGGGCTGCTCGGCTGCGCGCTGTCCGGCGCAGGCCCGTCGGTGCTCGCGTTCTACGAGCGCGGATCCGAGAATGTCTGTGACCTGATCGCGCGCATCTTTCAAATCCGCGGTCATGCGAGTGAAGTGTTCCTGGCTTCGATTGACAGGGACGGATATGCGGTGGAGACTTTGAGCTAATGGAATCGATTCGCCAATTCGTGTCGCAATGCGGCCTGCCCAGTGAGGATGCGCCCAGCGCCCCTTCGTCCAAACTCCGTTTCCCGGATGGCGGCGAGTGGCGCATCGAGATCCCGTCGACAGAGGGACCGCGCGTGCTGACCGCCGTGCTCGACGAAGCCGAAAAGCGCCAGGTGCCCGTACATCGCATCAGCCAGGGTTCCGGCATTCTTCTTCTTACCGAGGACGAGATTCGCGAGATGTCGGCTATCGGCGCCAAGCACAGCATCGAGGTCAATCTGTTTCTTGGGCCGCGCGCGAGCTTTGATATCGGGGCGCAGGCCGTGTCGCCGGCCGGCCGCGCGCTGGCGCTGTCCATGCGCGGCGCTAATCAACTGGTTCACGGCTTGGCCGATGTCGAGCGCGCCGTCGAACTCGGCATTCGCTCCGTCCTTGTCAGCGATCTCGGTTCGCTGGAACTCGTCAGCGAGGCGCGCGCTAAAGGCGTCTTTCCCAAGGACCTTATCATCAAGACCTCGGTCATGATGGCCCCCGCCAATCCGGCCAGCGCCAGAATTCTGGAGCGCCTCGGCGCCAACACCATCAACGTTCCCAGCGATCTGACGATTCCCCAGATTGCCTCGATTCGCGCCGCAATCGCCGCGCCCATCGACTTCTACGTCGAGGCGCCCGACAACATCGGCGGTTTCATTCGCTACTACGAAATCCCCGAGTTGATTCGCGTCGCCGCGCCAATCTATCTCAAGTTCGGGCTGCGCAACGCGCCGGACGTCTATCCCAGCGGCAGCCATCTGGAAAACACCGTATTGGCGCTAAGCCGCGAGCGCGTGCGCCGAGCGGCCATCGCCATGGAACACATCGCCAAGTACTGCCCGGATGCCAAAATGTCGCCGCTAGGAGCGGAGGATCTCGGCATCCCCATTCCCGCGGACCACTAAGGCCGGATCACTTCCACGCCGAGGTACGGCCGCAGCGCTTCCGGAACGACAACGCTTCCGTCCTTCTGCTGGTAGTTCTCGACAATTGCGACCCACGTGCGGCCCACCGCCAAACCGGACCCGTTCAGCGTATGGGCGAGTTCGGTCTTTTTGCCGGAACGGCATCGAATCGACGCGCGCCGGGCTTGGAACGACTCGAAATTCGAGCAGCTCGAGATCTCCTTGAAGGAATTCTGACCGGGCAGCCACACTTCCAAGTCGTACGTCTTCGCCGAGGCGAAACCCATGTCGCCGGTGCAGAGCAACACGCGGCGGAAACAGAGGCCGAGCCGTTTGAGAATCTCCTCAGCGTCGCTGGTAAGCCGCTCCAACTGTTCGTGACTCTGATCGGGACGGGCGAACTTGACCAACTCTACTTTTTGAAACTGGTGCTGCCGGATGATTCCGCGGACATCGCGGCCGTGCGAGCCCGCCTCGCTGCGGAAGCACGGAGTGTAGGCGCAGAGGCTGACCGGCAACTTGTCGGCGTCCAGCGTCTCGTCGCGATACAGATTCGTCACCGGCACTTCGGCCGTGGGCGCCAGATAGTAGTCGGTGTTTTCCAACTTGAACAGGTCCTCCGCGAACTTGGGCAGTTGGCCGGTCCCGTAAAGACTCGTCGAGTTAATGAGAAACGGGGGAAGGACCTCGGTGTAGCCGTGTTCCTTCGTGTGTACATCGAGCATGAAGTTGATCAGCGCCCGTTCCAACTTCGCGCCTAAACCCATGTAGACGGCGAATCGCGCACCGGTGATCTTCGCCGCACGTTCAAAATCCAGAATCCCGAGTTCGGGGCCCAGGTCCCAGTGCGCCTTCGGCTCAAAGTCCATTGCCGGCGGCGCGCCGCTGACATGCATGACCTGATTGTCGTCCGCCGAAGCGCCTTTCGGCACGGACTCATGCGGCACGTTCGGCACGGTGGCCAGGAAGTCGTAGAACTTTGCGTCCACCTGCTTGGCGGTGTCTTCCAGCGAGGAGATGCGGTCGCCGATGGCCCGGACCATGGCCTGCTGACTGGAGGTGTCCATGCCGGCTTTCTTTAGCTTCGCGATTTCGGCCGATTCCGAATTTCTCTGTGCCTTCAAATTCTCCGATTCGGTCAGCGCCGCACGGCGCTCCTGGTCGAGACTTCGAAACGAATCGACGTCCAGTTGGTAACCACGCTCGCCGAGACGCGCCGCTATCGCATCCAGATTGGTGCGAAAGTAAGATAGATCGTGCACCTTTTCATGCTACCGAAAATCGGCATTTTTGTTTTATGCGTGGCCTTCGCCGCCGGCTGTTCCAAGAAGCCGGTCTACATCGACCAGGGACCGAAGACGCCGCAAGAGTCGTTGCAGGCCATGCAACTGGCCGAAGAATTTCAAGTGGAGTTGTTCGCCTCCGAGCCCCACGTTGTCGATCCCGTCGATATGGCCTTCGACGAAAACGGGCGCATTTACGTGGCGGAGATGCTCGACTATCCCGACGATCCTCCGGCCGGCCAGCCGGTGCGTTCGCGCGTGCGGCTATTGGAGGATAAGAACAACGACGGCGTCATCGACTCCAGTGTGATCTTCGCCGAGAATCTACTGCAGGTCAGCGGTCTGATGCCGTGGAAAGGCGGCTTGATCGTGGGCGCCGCACCGGACGTGTTGTTTCTAAAGGACACCAACGGCGACGGCAAAGCGGATGAACGCCGCGTGCTTTACTCCGGTTTTCCGAAGGTCAATCCGGAAGGACGAATTACCAACTTCCGTCTGGGCGTCGACAATTGGGTCTATGCCGCGAACAACGGTGCCGATGCGCGCCTGGTTCGTCCGGACGCGCCAGGCGCGCCACTCTTGTTGCGCGGCGCCGATCTGCGCTTCGATCCGGTGACGGGCGCCGCCGAGCGGGCCTCCGGCCCCGCCCAGTACGGGTTGACGTTCGACGACTGGGGCAACCGTTTCATCACGCAGAACACGGTGCATCTGCGGCAGGCGATGGTCCCGGCCGAGTATCTCAGCCGATCGCAGTTCCTGGAAGTTGGCGCAGTGTCGCAGGATATTTCTCCGGACGGCAAAGGGCAGACGCCGATGTTCCCATTGACCAAACCACAGCAGTGGCGCGTCCAGCGGACGGCGCTGCGCCAGGAGCGGTACAAGGAGACCAACCCCGGCCGGGTGGAACATCTGCAAGGGTTTTTCACCGCCGCATCGGGCTCCGTGGTCTACAACGGCGACGCCTGGCCAGAGAGCTATCGCGGTTCCATCTTCACCGGCGACGTGAGCGCGAATCTGGTGCGGCGCGAAATCCTGGAGCCGAACGGCGTGACGTTTCTCGCCAAGCCGGCAACCGAGAACAAGGAGTTCCTGGCCTCAGCCGACATCTGGTTCCGGCCCGCGCATTTCTCGAACGCGCCAGACGGCAACCTGTATGTGCTCGACATGTATCGCGAATACATCGAGACTCCGGAGTCGATTCCGGAAGAGATCAAGAAGGGGCTGAACTTCTGGAGCGGCGACGACAAGGGGCGCATCTATCGCATCGTCTCGAAAAATCCAGCGAAGAAACGCGGTCTTGGCGTAAAGCTCGGTTCGGCCTCGAACGCGGAGCTGGTGAAATTGTTGGAGGACACAAACGGCTGGCACCGGCAAACGGCGCAGCGGCTGTTGCTGGAACGGCAGGACAAATCAGCCGCGCCGGCGCTGGCCGCCCTTGCGGCCGGCTCGAAAATGCCGCAGGCGCGGTTGCTGGCGCTCTGGCTGTTAAAGAGTTTGAAAGCCCTGGAACTCGCGCACGTTGAGCTGGCGTTGCGCGACGAGCATCCGTCCGTGCGCGAGCACGCGGTGAAGCTCGCGGAGCGATTCCCCGCCCTGGTGCCGCGCCTTCTCGAAATGGCCAACGACAAAGCCTTTCGGGTTCGCTATCAATTGGCCTATTCGCTCGGCGAGTTTCCAACACCGGCGGCGCGGGCCGCGCTGGCCAAGCTGATTGCCGCCCACGGAGATGACCGCTGGTTCCGCGTGGCCGTATTGACATCCGTGGCGAACCAGCCGGCCGAGTTCTTATCCTCGGCGGCGAAGCATCGCGACTTCCTGATGCAGCTTGCCCAACTGATCGGCGCGCGGCGGCAACCAAATGAGATTGAAGCGCTGCTGGCCAAGGCCGGAGACAACGCGCAGGCTTTGAACGGCCTGGGCCGCGGCATGAGACTCTCGGGCGGTCCACGGATGCGTTCGGCGGCCGCGGAGGCTGCATTCCGCCGTGTCCTCGATTCGCCCGACCCGCAGTTGCAGGAGGCGGCGTGGCGCGCGGCGCGGCACTTCGACATGCCGGCGGTCTTCTCAAAAGCTGTGGCCGGCGCCGCGCGAGGTGTGCTGCCCGCGGTTCGCGCATTAGGCGGAGTGGACCCGGCGCAAGCCGTGCCCGTATTGGAGAAGCTGCTGAGCGACAATCCCACGGCGGAGTTGCAGGCGGCTGCGGTGGGGGCGTTGACTGAGACCGGAGACGCCCGAACGCCGGCCATTCTCCTGAACGCCTGGAAATCGCTGCGGGCGGATGCCCGGACGCGCGCCGTGAACGGACTGGTTGGGCGGAAGGAGTGGGCCGGAAAACTGTTGGACGCGATCGCAGGCAACCAGGTGGAGCCGGCTGGCGTGGAGATCGCGGCGCGGGTCCGCCTGCTTGAAAGCCCGGACGCCGGGTTGGCCCAGCGCGCGAAGGCGTTGTTCGCCGCCTCCGCCACCAATCGCGGCAATGTGGTGAACGGCTACATGGGAGTGCTATCGTTGAGCGCCGACGCGGGGCGCGGCAAGGCCGTGTTCGAGGAGCACTGCTCGCGCTGCCATCTTCCACGGAAACAGGGCGGGCGCGTCGGCCCGGACCTTTCGGGCGTGAACAACAAGACCAAGGAGCAGTTGTTGAGCGCGATCCTGGATCCGAGCGCGGCGATTGAACCGAGGTTCGTCAACTATATGGTGACCGCGAAGGACGGCCAGATGTACGATGGCGTGATCGCGAACGAGACTCCCGCGGCGATCACATTGCGCGGCGGCACCGAGGAGGGCGACCAGTCGATTCTTCGCAAGAACGTGGCCGAGGTCCGCGCGTCGGCGATTTCGCTGATGCCGGAGGAGTTCGAAAAGACGATTAACCAGCAGCAGATGGCGGACCTGATCGCCTACTTGCGCGCGGGGCTGTAAAGCTAGCCGAGCTGTACGCGATCCATAGCCAAGAACTCCTGGATGTGCGGATGGTCCGACTGTTCCAGCCCTCGCACCGGTCCAAAGTAGATGATCTCGCCTTTGTGCAGAATTACGACGGAGTCGGCTACTTTGCGCATGAGTTCCAGATCGTGGGTTACGACTGCCGAAGTCAGGTGCAGTTGGTTCTTCAGACGGAGCATCAGGTTGCCGAGATGGTCGCTCATGATGGGGTCGACCATTGTGGTCGGCTCATCGTAGAGGATGCATTCCGGCTGAGCCGCCAAGGCGCGGGCGATCGCAACAGCGCGCTTGAAGCCGGTGGAGAGATCGGCCGGGTATACGTTTCTGTACTCGCCGAGATCGACCAGATCGAGTAACCCCTGGACAACATCCTCTTTGTTTTGCTCGTTATAGTCGTCGCGGAGTTCCAGCGAGAATTCGATGTTTTCGCCCACAGTCATAGAGTCAAACAGCGCACCGGATTGGAACACCATGGTGACTTTTTTGCGGATGCGGCGAAGGTCCGGTTCGTCGAAATGGGTAATGTCCTCGTGCGCAACGATCACCTGTCCAGAGTCCGGCTTAAGGAATCCCATGATGTGCCCGAGGCTGACGGACTTGCCGACGCCGGAACGCCCGATGATCGCCACCGTCTGGCCGGCATCAATATGAAAATTCGAATCGACTAAAACCGGCTTGTCGAACGTCTTATAGACATGCCGGAACTCGATGTAGTGAGGAAACTGCCCGCTTGGCTGCATCTAGAAGCGCACGGCCTCCCATTGTTCCGGAGTGTTGACGTTCACGAAAATGTCCGGCGCGGCGGGAACCAGACGGACGGGAATGTGTTGAATCGCATCGCGAAAACGACGGCCGCCTGCATCGAAGAATGCCCGCAGGCCGTCCAGTGCCGAACGCTGATAGGCGGCACAGAGAGGCTCGGGCCCCTCCGGCACAATAGACTGGCCGGTCTCCACGGCCAGGGAGGCAAGGCGGCGGAGGAAGTCCGGATTCACTTTGGGCATATCCACCGCGACCACGAGGTTTACCGCATGGGACGTGGCGGCAAGTGCGGTGAGCACCCCGCCGACAGGTCCTTCCCCGGGCCAAAGATCAACAAGTACTGGAACGCCCAGGCCTTCGTAACGCCCCGCGGGAGCTACGACAAAAACAGTATCCGAGGCCTGTTTCACCAGGTTCACCATGCGCAACACCATGGGCTCGGTCTCACCCAGCATCGCCTTGTCGCGACCCATCCGGCGGCTTTCGCCCCCCGCAAGGACGAATCCCGCGACACCCGGCCCAGCCTCTGCCATGAGAGAATCATAGCATCGGCGTCGGCTGGGAAACAGAACCCGTATCCGAAGGATGTATAATCATTGCAACTGGGAAATGTTTTGAACAAATCGCTCCAGTTTTGTTTGCTGATTGGATCGGCCGCCGGTTCCTGCCTTGCCGCCGACGGTGCCGTTACGTCCGACGTGCGGGCCGACAGGCGCACCGGCCGGCTGGTCCGGCGCGTTAGCGTGGAGCCTGTAGTGATCCAGCCCCGCGTGATGGGGCAAGCGGCCGGAGCCGTGCAAGCGCCCTCCCTGCCCTTGGCCAAGGACGCGAAGATCAACGAGATTGTCGAGAAAGCGTCGAAGCAGTTCGACGTGGATCCGCTGCTGGTGCACGCCGTGATCTCGGTGGAGAGCGCCTATAACCCGAACGCCATTTCCCACGCCGGGGCGCAAGGCTTGATGCAGTTGATGCCAGCCACGGCGCGGTCGCTGGGCGTCCGCAATTCCTTCGATGTGGAAGAGAATATCCGCGCGGGCGTCCGGCACCTTCGGGATCTGCAAGATACCTACAAAGATGACCGTCTGGCGCTGGCCGCCTACAACGCCGGCGCCGGCGCCGTAAACAAATACCGTTGGATTCCGCCGTATCAGGAGACGCAGGAGTACGTCTACAAGGTCGGCAAGCGATACGGAGAAGCGCGGCGCGCCGCCGCCGCGCAAGCCGGCACGAAGCCGGCGCCGGCAGCGCCGGCCCCCGTGCCAACGGAGCCCGAGGAGCCGCAGCCGCGTCCCGTCGAAGCGTTCGTGGACGCCGAAGGACGCCTGCATATGCGGACGAAATGACACAGCTTCCGTCACGATACGGCATCCGGCTGATTCCAGCGTTCGCCGTGTTGTGCGGTTCCTGCCTTAGCGGACAGGACGTTAGCGTTCGCGCCATCCGGCATTCGACGACGGGCCAGGTTACGCGTGTAGCGATCGAGCTTTCCGGCCCCGCTGAAATAAGGCAGGACCGGCTGTCCAAACCGGAACGCTACTTTATAGACTTTCAAGGCGCCGCGCATGGCCGCAAGGGCATGGCGGTGATTCGGGTCGCATCGCCGACCGTCCAGCAGGTGCGGGCGGCGCAGGCTAAACCGGGCGTAGCGCGCGTGGTGCTGGATCTGGAAGGCAACCCGGAAGTCACCACATCGGAGCTGGCAAACCCGTTCCGGCTGATCCTGGAGGTGCGCCCCCGCGGCGTGGCGGTCCCCGCGGAACCGGTGATATCGCACAAGCGGTTCGTTCCGCCGCCGGTTCGCAAACCGGTTGTGGTTGCCGTTTCGCTTTCGCCGCCACCGGTCATTCCGCTGACGTTCCGGCCCGGCCCGGCGCCGCTCCGTCCCTGGCTGCGGCTGCCTGGTTTCCGGACTTCTTCGCCTTCGAAGCCCGTGGAGCTGGCGAAGCTGCCGCCGCCGGCCGAAGCCGCGAAACGAACGGCATCCGGCGCGAACTCCATGACGCGGGCGCTTGGTCTCAAGCTGCGAAAGGTCATGCTCGACCCCGGGCATGGCGGCCACGATCAGGGATCGTCCGGCCCGACAGGACTGCTGGAGAAAGAACTGGTGCTGGACGTCGCGCAGAGGTTGGGCGAGTTGATCTCGACCAACCTGGGCAGCGAAGTGGTTTACACGCGAGACGACGACAGGTTCATTCCACTGGAAACGCGCACGAAGCTCGCCAACGAGAGCAAGGCGGATCTGTTCCTTTCGATTCACGCCAATTCGTCGGTGTACCGGTCGGTGACAGGCGTTGAAACCTACTATCTGAGCTTTACGAATTCGAAGGAAGCGCTGGAAGTGGCGGCGCGCGAAAACGCGACGAGCGATCGCAGTGTGTTCGAGTTGAAAGAGTTGCTGCAAAAGATCGCGATGCAGGACAAGATCAACGAGTCGAAAGAGTTCGCGACCCGCGTGAATACGGCGCTCTATCGCGTTTGGGGACAGGCCGGGGCCACACGAAACCGGGGAGTGAAGAAGGCGCCGTTCGTGGTGCTGATCGGCGCGTCGATGCCGAGTGTGCTGGCCGAGATCGGATTTCTTTCCAATCCCAAGGACGAGTTGGAGATGAAGAAGCCGGAGGTCCGGCAGAAGATCGCCGAGGCGCTGTACCGGGGCATCGCACAATACGCCGAATCGCTGAGCCATTTCAACGTGGCGCGGCGGGCTACCGCCAAGCAGACGAATTAACGCGGATTCCCGTTTGGACGTTGCACAGGGAGCGAACTAGGCTGCCTGCATCATCGACCGCAGAAAGCGCGCGCCGCGGGGTATGGCCGTGAGTTCGTCTTCCTTGCCCTCATAGACGAGGCTGCAATAGCCGTTGTAGTGCACAGCGCGGAGAATGTCGAAGACGCGCTTGTAGTCGATGTGCTGTTCACGGCCCCGTTCGTCGAGTTCGTAGAGCTTCACCCGGACGAACGGCGCCAGCGGCGCGACATGCTCCAACGAGCGATAGTAGTGCTCGTAGGTATGCCCCTCCCGCTTGGGTCCATTGGGCCCCGTACGGCCAGTAAAGTGGCCGGTGTCGAGCACGAGCGCGAAGTTGGGATGGTCCACCGCTTTGTGAAAACGAAGCATGTCGTCGCCGGTGGAGGTGAGGCCGCTGTGGTTTTGCAGCGCCACCGCCATGCCCATGTCGGCGCCGATTTCGGCGCAGCGGCGGAGCGCATCGGCCCCGCGTTTGAACGCCTCGGCGGCATCGCCGCCGGCGGGCGCGGAACCGACGAAGAGCCGGACCAGGGGCGCCCCAAGAAACAGTCCAGTTTCCATGCCGACGCGGCACTTCTCAATCTCCGAAGCGATTCGCTCCGGATAAAGACCGAATTCGCTCGAGACTGGAAAGCTCGGAATCGACATACCGTTGTCGAGACAAAGCCGCCGGAGCTGCTTCAGGTAGATGCGGTCGAAGCTCTTGAGATGCTGCATGTGCAGATCGACGCCGTCCAGATTCAGCCCGCGCGCGGTGCGAATGAACGAGGGCAGATCCATTTTGCCGGTTCGAAACTGATTCTGGTAGCTGAGCGAGAGACAGCTTAAACGCATCATTGCGGCCACACTTTCTCGACGGTTTTTGAAAGCATCCAATGCTTGTCGTCGTCGTTGAGAAACTTCATTTCGTCGCGGACCACGGCCAGCGTTTGCGGGTAGGTAGCGTGCGGCAAGCTCACCGGCCAATCGGTACCCCACATAAGCCGCTGGGGACCAAATGCCTGATGGAGCCGCCGGACATGCTCCTGCGCGTCCATCCAAGGGTACGCCTGCTTGGACAACGACCAGGTGTGCGAGATCTTCACGTAGAGATTGGGCAGGCGGCGCAGCGCGATGAGTTTTTCAAGCTCCGCCGGCTGATCCACGGGCGTATCGGCCATGTGGTCGATCACGATGGTCAGTTCGGGAAATTGATCGCCTAGTGCGCCAATTTCCGGCATTCGCGAGACAGGCGCCAAGATCGTCATGGGAACCTTCAACTGCGCGGCGCGTTTCCAGAGCGGCTTCATCAGGGGCCCGCGGATCCAATCCCCTGACGCGTTGCCGGCCGGGCTCAAGCGGACACCGTGGATGCCGGCCTGCGTCAGCTCGGCCAGATGCTCGGGCGCATTGGGATTCTCCGGGTCGACGCGGCACACTCCCTTGAAATATTGCGGGTACCGCTTCAACGTGTGCAGCAAATAGGAGTTGTCGAACATGTAGTGCCGGACCTGAATGATGGTGGTCTTGGCGACGCCGTTGGCCTGCATCAGGGCGATGAGCATCTCCGGCGTTTTGTTGTCGGTTGGATGGGAGGAGTTGCCCTTCCAATACGGGAAACGCGGGTCGTTTTCGTAGACGTGCACGTGGGGATCGAGGATTCGATAGGAGGGTGCGGCCATGGCGGTTGTCGAGGCTCCGGCGATGAGGTCTCTGCGAGTCATGCGGATTTGATTTCGGTCCATAGTCTATCGCGAAGCCGCTGGGCTTCGGGGCTGATGGGCGCGAACCACTCGGCACGCGCCAGAATTCCGGGCGGAGGATAGAGCGTGGCGTTGTCCCGAGTCGCCTGGGTCAACAGCGGCCGGGCGGCGGCGTTGGCGGTGGCCGTCCGCATGGTTTCGGCTACGCGCGCGCTGACGGCCGGTTCGAGCAGATAGTTCAGAAACTCGTGCGCCAGCTCCACGCGGGCGCTTTCGCGGAGAATGACGGCGCAATCCAAGCTGAGCGGAAAGCCTTCCTTGGGATAGACGAACGCCAGATGTGGAGCGGCGTCGATGGCCTGCTGCGATGTAGTGGACCAGAGCTGCGAAATGAGCACATCGCCGGCAACGGCCTGATCGCGGACTTCCGTGTTGATGTAGGCGCGCAGCAGCGGTTTCTGATCGATCGCTTCCCGCTGCGCCCGGCGAAGCTGTTCCGGATCGCGGGAGTTCAGCGAGTAGCCAAGCTTGGCGAGAGCAGCGCCGATTACCTCCGCCGGGTCGTCCAGCATTGTGAGGTGGCCCTTCCAGTGGGCGCCCCACAGGTCGGCCCAGCCGGTGGGGGCCGGGCCGTGACGGGTGTTGAACAGAATGCCCGTTGCGTTCCACATGTAGGGAACGGAGTGGGTGAGTTGCGGGTCGGTAACAGGGGACCGAAACGCAGCGTCCAGATTCCCGGCATTGGGGAGCAGCGAATGGTTGAGTTCCGCCAACAGGTTCTGCTCGCGCATCGGCGGGACGATGTAGTGGGTGGGAAAGACCACGTCCCAACCGGAGTTGCCGCTGAAGACGCGGGCCAGCATCTCCTCGTTCGATTCGTAGACGCTGTAGCGGATGCGGATGCCGGCGCGCTTTTCGAATCCAGGAATCGTCTCCGGCGCGACGTAGCTGGACCAATTGAATACGTTCAAACGGCGCGCGTTCCCGCGCCCGCACGCCCCGAGGCCGGCCAACGCGACGACAAACTCGCGACGCCTCATGCGTTCTTTTGCAGCCTTTCGGAGAGTAAAATCAGCGCGCCGAAGCCTACGAATACAACGGCGGAGATCGCGCTGACCACCGGATTCGCGCCCCGGCGCGCCATGGCGTAGAGCACCATCGGGAGTGTTTCGGAGTCGACGCCGGCGACAAGGCTGGTGATTACGTAATCGTCGAACGACACGGTGAATGCGAGCAGGGCCGCGGCCAGAATTCCGGGTTTCAACATGGGGAGCGTGACGAGCCGGAACGCTTCCCATTCCGTGGCTCCAAGATCCAGCGCTGCCTCCTCCAGAGCGGGCTCCGCCGTGCGAAGCCGGGCCGACACGACCAGTACGACGTACGAGATGCAGAAAGCCACATGCGCCAGGATGACCGTGTGCATTCCGAGTTGAAAATGCGCGTGGCGAAAGACCCATTGAAAGAAGGCCAGCAGCGCGATGCCGCTGACGATTTCCGGCGTAACGAGCGAAAGGTAGAGCGAGCCGCTGAGCCACTTCGATTGACGTTTCCATAGGCCATACGAACACAGCGTGCCGATCCCTGTGGCCAGGATCGTCGACGATATGGCGATCAACAGACTATTCCAGGTGGCTTCACCCAGTTGCGCGTCGGTGAACATCTGGCGGTACCATTCCAGCGAAAATCCTTCCCAAACGGTGAAACGCGAACTGTTGAAACTGAATCCGCACAGGATCAGAAGAGGCATGTGCAGAAATGCATAGACGGCGGCCGTGAAGACGGTGAGCCAGCGCGAATTCACGGTCATAGCGCCTGCTCCCCGTCCTTGCGAATCAGCACGAGCAACAGGCCCATGACCATTGCCATCAGCGCCAGCGAAATGGCCGCGCCGAAGGGCCAGTCCCGCGCGGTGGTGAATTGGTTCTGGATCAGATTGCCGATCATGATGCTCTTGCCTCCGCCCAGCAGATCGGGCGTGAGATACGCTCCCAGGCACGGAATGAACACCAGGACGCCAGCGGCGCGAAGGCCCGGAGCGGACAACGGCAAGACGACGTGCAGTAGCGATTCCCATGGCTTTGCGCCAAGGTCCGCCGCGGCTTCGAGGAGGTTCTTGTCCAGGCGCTCCAGATTCGAATAGATGGGCAGAACGGCAAACGGAAGGAAGCCGTAGACGAGGCCAACGATCACCGCCGTCTCGTTATTCAACATGGCGATGGGCTCGGAGAGAACGCCGATGGCGATGAGGACGGAGTTGATGAGTCCGGTCTCACGCAGCAGGAACATCCAGGCGTACGTCCGCACAAGAAAGCTGGTCCAGAACGGAAGCATGATGAGGTTCAGCAACAGGTTCTTGTGTTTCGCAGCGCGCACGATGAACAGCGCCGTGGGAAAGCCGATGAGCAGGCAGAGCGCGGTGGAGACGGCCGCCATGACCAGGGAGCGCCAGAGGATCAAGCCATACAGGGGATCGAAGAGACGGACGAAGTTCTCGACGGTCCAGGGATCCACCACACCGCCGTATACGCCGCGCGTCCGCAGGCTGTAGCTGAGAATAATGCCGAGAGGAATCAGGAACAGGACGATGGTGAACGCGACCGATGGCGCCAGGAACCAGGCTCGCAAGCGGTTCACGCCGGCACCCGCAACTCGTCGTCCGCGTGCCACCAAATGTGCACGGGCTCTCCGGAGGTGAAATCGGCCTCGGCGTTGTGGACCTGGGCAGTCATCGGTATGCCGTCCTGGGTCCGCGCATGCACATGGACCGAATCGCCGAGAAAGACGGCGGTGTCCACAGTGGCCGGAACGGCCCTGGCCCCGTTACCCGGGTGTTCGCGCGCGATGCGCGTTAACTCCGGACGGATTCCGATTGGGCCGAACCAATTGACCGCCCCCAAGAACCCGGCGACGAACCGGGAGGAGGGATTCAGATAGATCTGGCGCGGCGTCCCGATTTGTTCGATACGGCCTTTATTCATCACAGCGATGCGGTCGGACAGCGAGAGCGCCTCCTCCTGATCGTGCGTGATGAATAGGAACGTGATTCCGGTGCGCTGTTGAATCTGCTTCAACTCGATTCGGACCTTCTTTCGCAGCGCCGGATCGAGGGCGGAGAGTGGTTCGTCGAGCAGAAGAAGATCGGGCTGCAGGACCAGCGCGCGCGCCAGGGCCGTACGTTGCTTTTCGCCGCCGGAGAGGTTGGCGGGCAGGCGATTAGCCTTCTCTTCCAAGCGGACCATGCGGAGCGCCTCGGTTACCTTCGGCGCCACACCGGACTCGCCGCGGCGGTGCAGACCGAACGCTACATTTTCAAACGCGGTGAGGTGCGGAAACAGCGCATAGCTTTGGAACACCGTGGTGACGGGCCGTTCATAGGGCTTTAGCCCGTTCAGGCGGCGGCCATTTAGAAGGATCTCCCCGCGATCGGGTTCGCCGAATCCGGCAATCATGCGAAGGATCGTCGTCTTGCCGCAACCGGACGGGCCGAGCAATGAGTAGAAGCACCCCTTGGGCACATCCAGCGAAATTCCGTCCACGACACGATGGCCGGGAAATGATTTTTCGATCGCCCGCAGGCACAGGTAGTCGTTCATTGCTTGCTAGTAGAGAACCTTTCGCAAACTTCGATTCCAGGCTTCAAAGGGAGCGTTCGCCAGTGGGTCGCGAACGTGGATTCCGGGAACCCGGCGGCACTCGGGAGCGAGAGCGAATTGCCGGTAGAATTCCGAATCGTCGAAGCCTGCCGCGGCGGCCAGCGCCTGATCGGCAGCAAACACCACGCGGTCGAGCCGGGCCCAAAGGATGGCGCCGAGACACATCGGACACGGTTCGCAGCTTGCGTAGATGGTGCAGTTCGATAGATCGTGCGTTCGCAGTTCGTGGGCGGCGCGGCGGATCGCGACGACCTCCGCGTGGGCGGTGGGGTCATGCGACTCCGTGACAAGGTTCGTTCCTTCGGCCACCACGCGGTCTGCGCCATCCACAACGACCGCGCCGAACGGACCGCCGCGGCCGGATTCGGCATTGGCGACGGCCAGCGCGATGGCGCGTTGCAGATGTCGCGCGTCCGGGGCAAATGGGCTCACGTTGCTATGATAGGGGAAATGACGGAACGCGAGACAGCGATCCAACTGCCGGCGTTGACCGCGCGATTGGGAGATGCGCTGCGCGGCAAGGCGGAAGTGGTCCGGCTGTCGCTCGCTTGCCTCCTATCGCGGGGGCATCTGTTGATTGAAGACGTACCTGGCGTTGGCAAAACCACGCTGGCGAACGCGATGGCGCGCGCGGTGGATTGCGGATTCCACCGGCTGCAGTTCACCGCCGACATGCTGCCGGCCGATGTGACGGGCGTGAGTGTTTTCAACGCCCACACGC
>VFZO01000118.1 GCA_016871155.1 Acidobacteriota bacterium
GGGTGCTGTCCTCCGCAGGGGTCTTCGCTGCCTTCAAACCCCTATGGATATTGATGCGGACGAGCATCCGGGAGATTCGCACGCGCGGCTCAAAACGGAAATGTGGGCTCATAGATCGACTCGCCCGAGTCAAAGATCAGGTCCAGCGTAGCCGGGAACGTAATCACCTGAGTAGTCGGCACTCCATTCACCCACAGGTTCTTGATGGACAGCGTGGGTTCGTGCCGTTGGCCGGCGCCCAGGGTACCGGGATAGGCCAGAACCGCCTTCTCGGCTTTGGCCGTCGTCGTGACTTCGACGAACGGCTCCCGGAGCGTTCTTCCGTCCAGCTTCTTCAGGACGGGACACTCCTTGGGCGAGTTCGCCGTGTTGCAGACGATGAGAGTGTCGAGATCAAAAACTCGGCTACCGCCATTCGGCTTAGGTAGGAGCAATAGCAGTTCGGGCGGCCGGCAGCCTGGGCTGCCCCCGGCGCACGATTCGCCCTCCAGTTTGGCCGTTGGACTGCTGGCGACGAGGTAGATCTTCGAGATGTTTCCCGCCGGTATGCGGTAGAAAACCTTAAGGTCCTGTGCAGAGAGAAGCGGAATGAGAGCCGATAGCAATACTAAGGGGCGCATATTCCGATAGGCGGAATTTACGTCTAAATAGTGACATCCCCAACCTCATACCTCGGCGTATCCGTGTCGACAGCGGCGCGACAATCGCCTTCCACGGCCGAAATCGCATCATGACCCCAACGCATCCGGGACGTCTGCATTCGCCCTAAACAGCTGATTCATCAGTCAATTATTCCCACTTCCGAAAAGCTAGCGCCGGCGCTTTCGACACGTTACAGCCATCGGAGCACCTAAGTTTCGAAATCCGCCGACGGCGGGACAAGTTCGACTGCTGTCAGCGTGACCTATCCACGACGTCTCCGGGCACGATTGAATCATCCATGCTCGTGTGTCAGGGACGATCAGGACCCGCATTCGCTTACAACCGGGCTGATCGGGCACTGGCGGTGGAACGGAGGGCGGCGGCAACCGGCGATGCGGCCTGACGAGTCACGAAAGGCTGTTCGCCGAACGAATGCAATATCAGGAAGCAGGTCGAATGTCCCGGCCGTGCATACAATAGCGGAGCAGCGTCTCGACGCCTCACTTCGAATTATCGCGGCCCGCAATGCGAAGCCTTAACAAGCCCGGCAAAACAATTACCCAGACCATCGTGCAAATCGAATCCCGCAGAATCACGAAAGCGGAGCGAGAGCGATTGAAGCGAGTCGCGGCCTTACCGGACGATCAGATCGACACCAGCGATATCCCGGAAGCGAAAGGGCCGGCAGGCTGGGTCCGAGTGCATCAGCATCCAGAGCATCGGCTCCACCGCGTGTTGTCGCGCCTGCTCTCGATCCGGTTGCCAGAACCCGATATCGCGCTCGCACAACACTCGCCGAATCCAAAGGACTGCCCTATCAGACCTATATCAAGGCGTTGCTGCACGATGCGTTGGAACGTGAGCGTGAATTGGCGGAGAGACCACCAAGGGCCCGGTGATCACGCTGTGGAGGACAACCGGACAGGCGCGGACAACCGTTGCGGCGTCGCTGCGGCAGCCTGTCTGCGACGCCGCATATTTCGGTTGCTCGGGCCGAGTATTCGTGGGATGAATAAGAGCAGCGTTCGAGCAGATGGTCGTTTACAATACAAAGAGAGGCGGCGGAAGCATGAAACAGATGTGCGCGGCGGTATCGTTGTTTGTTGCGGGCGCCTGTGTTGCGCAGTCCGCGGTCATCGGCACAATAACCGCCAGCGGGCTCGGAGTCTTATCCGTTCTGCCCGCAGTGAGCGATCCATGGATTCGTATCTCACTTTACGAATCCGCTAAGCCCGCTCTCCAGTGTCATCAAGGTGTTGTTGTGTTGCAATGTGTGCTGGCCGCGCGGTAGTTCGGCTTGGGCGACGTAGGCACGACGCACTCAGTGAATGCGGCAACTCACGCCGATTTCTCAGTCCTCACCGGCATCTTCTCCAACGGCCGAGCCGACGTGATTCTTTTCTCCTCGAGCTTTACCGGTCCGAACTTTGAATCCGTCGGTGGCAGCGGTTTATATGACGAGTCGATCTTGCCAGCGAGACCCGGCCGCGATCTGATTGGATTTGCGATCAGTCAAGTGGACATTCGTTTAGACTCGATGCGGATACGGCCATTTACGTTTTACGATCCGATTCCGCGCCGTGACATCGCGGGGACCGAGCTGTCTTACGCAATGACGGTCACGTTTCACGGAACCGAGGTTCCCGAACCCGGAGCCGCAATACTGCTTCTGAGCGGAGTCGGCT
Organism: Acidobacteriota bacterium; assembly: GCA_016871155.1. Lineage (GTDB taxonomy): Bacteria > Acidobacteriota > Terriglobia > Bryobacterales > Bryobacteraceae. The sequence continues at coordinate 2,328 of VFZO01000118.1, forward strand.
CAATGTTGCTAGTGAAACGCCGCAGGCTCTAGCACGCTAACTTCCGTTTCAATCGCGTCTGCGCGTAGCGTAAATCGTGCCTCACCACGGGCACTGAGATCTGCAACGCCTCGGCTGATTCCTCTGCGACCATGCCGAGCATACCAGCATCCAGAGCATCGGCTCCACCGCGTGTTGTCGCGCCTGCTCTCGATCCGGTTGCCAGAGCCTGACATCGCCCTCGCACAGAAGCTCGCCGAGTCTAAAGGGGTTCCCTATCAGACCTATATCAAGTCGTTGCTGCACGATGCGTTGGAACGTGAGCGTGAATTGGCGGAGAGACCACCAAGAGCCCGGTAGCACGGACAACCCAGCGTTTACTCCTCCCCAACCTCATACCAAGGCGTCTCGGCATCCAACGTGAACCGGTACCCGCCCTCCACCGCCGTCACCGCAACTTCCCCCGCGCGCCGGCCGGACCCATCCAGCGCAAACACCCGCAGGTTGGGAATCGCGCTTCGAATGGTCACAGTCGCATCCGTCCGCGACATCCACGTCGGCCCGGCGCCGCCGTTCAGGTCGCCCGACGGTTTCCCGCCCGCATCCGGCTCCACCGTGAACCAATCCGAGGTGTTCGGATAAGGAATCATCCGCTGGATGTCCGGCGGCGCGGCCGCGCCCCGGCTGCGCAGCGTGTAACCGGGGTTGGTCAGCAGCATTCGTTTTGACGACTCGACCGGCTCGCCGTCCAGCGGCGTCAGCAGGATAGTCCGAAACCCGTTCGCCACCACCCGCAGCGGGCCCGCCTCCACGCTCCCGTTCAACGTACCCAGAACGCCCGCCGCGTTGGGACCCTCCAGCCGAAACACCCTCGTTTGCTGGTCGAAGGAAAACTCCCCGGTCTCCGCGACGGCCGGCACGGGCGCCCGCTCGCGGAGCGCCTCCGGCACCGCCCCCGCGCCACCGGTGTCCAACTCCACCCGATGCGTAAGCAGCCGCATCGGATCGGCGTTGAAGAACCCGGAAAACGCATTGTTCCGCCGCTCGCGCGTGTAGCGCATGCGATCCTCCAACGACACTGGCAAGCGCAGCGCCGTCTCCGGACTCCGGATCGCCCCGGTCCGGAACAGGAACGCGGACTGCCCAAACGTAACCCACTTCGACCAGTCTCCGTTCAGGTTGAAGCCGTTCGGAACGCCGGCGTCCCAGCCGCGCCCATGCGAGTAGGCGAAGTGCATCAAACCGTCCCAATCCTGAAACGCCGCGAAGACGCTCAACGGCGGCAGCAGTTCGTGCCCCCGCCGGTTCGGCCAGTTCTGGTTGAATTCGCTTACCGTGAAGGGCAACCCGCGCGGGCGCGCCGCCGCCATGCGCGTCAGCGTGTTCAGGCTCGACTCCAGATGGGAGCTGTCACGGATGCGCCAATCGCGGCCGTCCCACGCCGTGCCGGGAAAATTGTAGTGGTCGACATAGAAATGAAAGTCCTGGTAGTCGAGCGAGGCGTGGGTGTCGATGTTCAGCATCCCGCCGAAATCCATCTGGGTGCCGGCGACGGGCACCTTCCACGCCACCGACTCTCGAACGGCCTCGAGCAGCGTGTCCAGATACGCCTTGTCCCGCGCCGCCAGAAAGGCGATGTAATCGTTGGTCCGCGCCAGGTTCGAACTCTCTCCTGCCGGCAACGCCACGTTGCCCGCCTCCAGCGACTCATCCATTCCAAGTCCCCGCAGCCCGCGCCGGATCAGACGCGCGTTGCGAATCTGCACCGGCGCGACGGTACGCTCGATCTGGACCCCGAACCGGCCAATCCCGTCCATGCCGAACACGGCGTTGAACGGAAGCGTCACGCGCTGCCAGTTGGCCGTGCTTGTGAACGTCCGCGAAATCTGCGTCCGCCAGGGTGACACGTCCTGCTTCACGTCCCAATACACGCTGACCGGCGAGTCCGAACGAATCTCCATCTCCGCCAGGTAGCCGTCGCCCTCGTGCAGCGAAAACCCGGTCTGCTTCGCGATCACGCGCGCCTGGTTGGCCGTGAAGTTCAACTGGACAACATCGTCCGAGGGCCGGGATAGCGTGGCGGACGAACCGGCATGCACCTCCAACTGCCAGTTGCCGGCCAGCAGCGAATCGCCGTCTTCCTCCGTGGCCCCCACGCCTCGCGCAAGGACTCGGTGGCAGAGTAGCGCGTGCGCAGGAAGCCGTTCCATTGGCGCTGGAACTCGTCGCGATAAGCCCCGGCCACCGTGTTCGGCAACTGATTCGTTTGGTACGAATAGACCAGCGACGACTCATTATTGATCTCCACCATCGCCAGCACCGGGTCCTCGCGCAGTTGCAGCGCGTCCAGCACCCTCCGCGTGAATTCGCTCTGCAGCGCCACCATCCGGGGCTCAAAGATGTGCAGAGGCTTCGATTGCGTGGGAATCAGCCCCAACGGCACCCCATCCACGACAGGCCGGAACTCGTAGCCGACCTTCAGGTTCAGATTGACGTAGATCCCCTCGGCCTTCAATGCGTCTAGGAATCCGCGGAGTAGCCGGACCGAATTGCCGTTCAACGATGGGTACGGCCCGGTCGTTAATAAGGACGCGCCGTTGGGGGGATTGGCGTCCGGCTGCGTATCCATGTGATGGAGCCGGACCAGATTCACGCCCAACCGGCGCAGCCGCTTGGCGATTCGCGGCGCGTCGCCGGCCGATGGGAAGTTCGCCGAGAACGCCAGATTCACGCCAAAGAATCGGACCCTCCGTCCATTTTCGGTCTGAAAATGCCCGTCCCGGACCGTAATCCGATCGTCTGACGTCAACGGGGCATTCAAGAATCCGAAGTCCGGCGCGCCTTCCAGCGCGTCCTGATCGACCGAAAACCGGTAAAAACCGTCCTGCGCGTGGAGGGCAGCCGCCAAGAGGGCTAAACGAATGGCCTGCATCTGTCGATTTCAGTATAGAGGTCCCCCAAGCGATGGAATGGAAACAACCCGAAGGTCTCAAGCGCCGCTGGGTACTCGGCGGCGAAGAGATGGAGATGGCGTTCGGTGGCTGGCGCTTCGCAGGCGCGCGCGGCCGCATCGGGCAGACGAAATACGAGTTACAAGCATCGGGCTATGTGAAGAAGCGACTACAACTCATGGAGGACGGAAAGACAGTTGCCACTATGGAACCGAACTTCTCCGGCACCAGCGCGACTGTGAAAATGGGGGAACGAAAATACACATGGAAAGTCACGAACATCATGGCCACTCGGTGGTCGTTGCTGGACTGCAACAAATCCGTCATTTTTACCGTACGCCGGAAGGGCGCCATGCGTCTGCAAGCCGCTCTAGACATTAAAGACGCTTTTGTTCCCGATGTGGAGCGCCTTGTCCTATTGTGCTGGTTCGCGCAAGTTCTGTTGGAACAGGAGTCTGCCGCTCCCATCGCCGTGTAACCGAGAATTGACACAGGATTCACGAATCCGCGTAGCAGCTGCAATGGATTTGTGACCGAACGTTGTTAGCCTGCAAGGGTAGATGCAACGAATCCTCTTTCTCGCGGCCGTGTCGACGCTGATAGTAAGCGCACAGAGCCCTCTCAACGTTGTTAACGGCGCACGCTTCGAAGTGCGCTACCCCGTCTCCCCAGGAGCCTATGCGCAAGCGTATGGCACCTACGCCGGCGTCGCAACCGCCTCCGCGCCTACCGTGCCGCTGCCCACCACGCTTGGCGGCATACAAGTCCTTGTCAACAATGTCGCCGCACCCTTGTACGCCGTCGGTCCGAACGCCGTCTCCTTTCTGATTCCGAGAGCGACGCCGATCGGCCGCCAGACGGTTCGTGTCGTCCGCGGCACGGAGGCCTTGGCGCAGGGCGCCGTCGATGTTGTGGCTGTGTCGCCCGGCATCTTCTTCGTCCAGGGCGACCGCTTCGCCCAGGGCGGCATTCTGAATCAGTCCAGCGCCTACGCCGTGCAGGGCGCGCCAGCCCGCCGCGGGCAGGTAATCCAGATCTTTGCCACCGGGCAGGGACCACTGGACGCCGACTTCGCCGATGGCGCCGTGCCGTCACAACTGGCCCGCACCCGCGGAACCACCAAGGTGATGATCTCGGTCGACGAGGCGGATGTTCAATTCTCCGGTCAATCGCCGCAGTTTCCCGGCCTCTGGCAGATCAACGCGATCGTTCCTGATAAGCCCTACATCAGCGGCCAGGTGCCTCTCGTGGTGACGATCAATGGCGTTCCGTCGAACCAAGTCAGTTTCTGGGTGGCTCAGTAGTGATTTCTCGACTATTCCTTCTTTCGATTACCAGCCTCCTCTTCGCGCAGGACCCAACCAAAGGAATCGTGACCGGCCTGGTGCTCGACGCCGGCACCGGACAGCCCATTCGCGCCGTTCAGATCTCCATCGAAGGCCAGACCGGCACGGGGATGTCGTCGGATCTGGAAGGCCGCTACAAACTCGTCCTTTCGCCCGGCAAGTACAACCTGAAGTTCGCGCAGGAGGCCTATAACGAAACGGCCATCGAGGTGGAAATCGCCGCCGGCCAGGTGCTGGAAGCCTCCACCGTAATGTCGAACAAGAACACCGTCACCAGCGTAGACGTGACGGAGAAAGTGGGGGCGGTCGCCGCCACCGCCGAGGCGATGCTAGCCGAACGAAGGCTTGCCGCTGCGGTCTCCGACGCCATCAGCTCCGAAGAGATCAAGCGCTCCACCGCTTCCGACGCCGCTGGCGCCGTGCAGAAAGTAACCGGCGTCTCCATCGTCGACAACGGCTTTGTCTATGTCCGCGGCCTGGGTGAACGCTACAGCTCCACGATGCTCAATTCGGCCATGATTCCGACAACGGAGCCCGAAAAGCGCGTCGTGCCGCTGGATCTGTTTCCCGCCTCGCTCATCGAGAGCATCAAGATTCTGAAGACGTACAATCCCGACCTGCCCGGCGAGTTCGCCGGCGGTCTGGTGCAGATGCAGACCATGGAGTTCCCCACCACTCCCGTATTCCGGGTCGGTGTGAGCTACGGCTTCAATTCGCGGACGACCTTCAACCGCTTCTCCACCTACCGCGGCGGATCGCGCGATATCTTCGGTTTCGACAACGGAACCCGCTCGATTCCCGGCGTGATCCCCAGCGACTCGCGCCTGATCCCCGGCGTCACGCCAAGCGCGCGCCTCCAGGAGTTCGGCCGCGCCTTCGACAACAATTGGGACCCGGAGCCGATCGAGTCCATGCGCCCGCAGCAGACCTACAACATCGCCGGCGGCCGGACGTTTGGAAAGCTCGGCCTGGTGGGCGCCGTGACCTTCACCAGCAAGCCGCAGTTCATCGACGAGATTCAAAACTACTACGTCGTCAGCGGCCGGCGGCAGCAACTGTTCACCGAATACGGCGACTTCAGAACGTCGAACGAAACCGCCAAGCTGGGCGCGGTGTTGAACGCGGCCTACCGAATCAACGACATGAACAAGATCGTGTTCCGCAACACGCTCACGCGCGATTCGGATAAGGAAGCCCGCATGTTCGGCGGCTTCCAGGGCGGCATCAGCTCCGATATCCAGTCCACCCGGCTGCGCTGGATCGAGCGCGGGCTCATCTCGACAGGCCTGGAAGGCGAGCATGCCATCTCGAAGTTCCGTTCCGGCCTGCTGCGGTGGCAGATGACGTTCTCGTCGTCGCAGCGGGACGAACCGGACTTGCGCGAGGTCTTCCGCGGCCTGCAATCCGATAACAAGTTCGAGTTTCTGGCCTTGCCGGCCTCCGGCCTCCGCTTCTTCAACAAGCTCCAGGATAGAATCTTTGAGCCGCTGGCCGAATGGAGCCAGCCGTTCTTCAAGGGCAAGGTCTCCGCTATTTTCAAATTCGGCTTCCGCGGCACGTTCCGCGAGCGCGACTTTGAAGCCCGGCGCTTCCGCTTTGTTCCCATCCGCTCCGCCACGCTGAACTTCGCGCTTCCCAGCAATCAGTTGTTCGCCGCCTCCAACATCCGGCCGGACGGCTTCGAAGTTCGCGAGCTGACGCGAGCGACGGACAGCTACGACGCGATGATGGACGTCTACGCCGGCTTCACCATGGTCGACCTGGCATTGGGTTCGAAATGGCGAATCATCGGCGGCGTCCGCATTGAGGACGCCGCGATCAACGTCACGACCATCGACCCGCTGATCCCCGGCGCCCGGCCTGTGAATTCGCGGTTGAACAACCGCGACGCGCTTCCCGGCGTGAACGCCATCTACGCCTTGACGGGCCGCCAGAACCTGCGGTTCGGATACTCAAAGACGGTCTCCCGTCCCGACTTCCGCGAACTCTCGCCTTTCGACTTCAACAATGTGCTCGGCGGATTCAACGTGGTTGGCAACCCGGATCTGAAGCGGGCGAAGATCGACAACCTGGACGTCCGCTGGGAGTGGTTCCCGAGTTCGACACAGGTGGTGGCGGTCAGCTACTTCTTTAAGCGGTTCAAGGATCCCATCGAGATCTTCATCGACCCGGCGCAGGAATTGCGCCAGAGCTTCCTGAACGCCGATTCGGCGCGGAACCAGGGCATTGAACTTGAGCTCCGTAAGAACCTGGGATTCCTGGCGAAGCGGATGCGCCCGTTCGAGGTCCAGGCGAACTTCACCGTCGTCGGCTCGAACGTGACAATTCCCCAGGCGTTCGCGGCGCTGTTGACCTCCAAGTCGCGCCCGCTGATGGGGCAGAGCCGCTATATCTATAACTTCATCGCGGAATGGAACCAGCCGAAGTACCGCTCCAACGCGCGGTTCTACGCCAACTCCGTTTCGCGCCGCATCACCGATGTGGGCACCGTTCAACTCCCGGATATCTACCAGGAGCGGAACACGTTCCTCGACTTCGTCTACCAGTACGACATCAAGGAGAACGGCAAGTGGACAATTCGCTTTGCCGCCGAGAATATGGGCGATAACCAATACCGCTGGACCCAGGGCGGGTTCCTGCAGCGCCAATACCAACTCGGCCGCACGATCTCCATCGGCACGAGTTTCTCGATCATTTAAGAAAGGAAAATTTCCATGAAAACCACTCTCGTCCGAGGGGCGCTATCGCTCTGTCTATTGGCGGGCTCCATGTCCGCCGCGAGCTTTGGCCGCATGTCCCGATCCGAGGCGGAGCGCGATCTGGCGTCTCTCGAACAGGCGGGCTCGTCCGCCGCTATGTACATCTGGAGCGACAAGTACGTCTATCGCGCCGGTGAGACGTTGACCCTTCGCGCGACGCTGAAGCCCAACGACGATCTGTTTCCCTACACGCTGGTAGCCTACCGCGTAAACAACCAGACGGGCGCGAAGACCTTTTATCCGTGCGCCACGGAAGCGCCCTGCGACATCTTCGGCCAGAACTTCGCCGACGGATTCCGGATCACGCGCCTGCCGGAACTCAATAAGCAGGTGATGGTTGGCGCCGGCGGCCTTGTGGTCACATCGCCGCTCACCATTCCGAACGAGCTCGGCATGCATACCGTGATTGTCGAACTCCGCGACTACACCGGCACGCGCGTTATGAAGGCGGCCTATCAGAAAATCGGCGTGGTCGACGGCGAAGTGGCCGTGTCCGGCGATATTACGTCGAACGCCACCTGGAGCAACACCAAACTCTATCGCATCACGGGCATCGCGTATGTGAAGAACAACGCCACGCTGACGATCGAGCCCGGCACGTTCGTCATCGGCAACCCCGGCACCACGCCGCCCACCGCGCTGGTTGTGACCCGCACGGGCCGCATCAACGCGGAAGGCTCGCGGACGAGCCCCATCATTATGACCAGCTCCCGGCCATTCGGCGAGCGCAACGCGCAGGACTGGGGCGGACTGATCATGCTCGGCCGCGCGCGCATCAACATCCCAGGCGGCTCGGAAGGTATCGAAGGCCTGCCGCGCAGCGAAGATACGACCTACGGCGGCGAAGACGACAACCACAACTGCGGCTCCCTGAAGTACGTTCGCGTCGAGTTCGCCGGCGCGCCGTTCCAACCGAACCAGGAAGTAAACTCGTTCACCTGGGGCGGCTGCGGTCTCCAGACGAAGTCGGAGTTCCTCCAGTCCCACTACGGATTCGACGACGCTTTCGAGTGGTTCGGCGGCAACCAGGAAGCGAAGTATCTGGTGGCGACCTATGGCCGCGACGACGCTTTCGACTGGCAGAGCGGCACCCGCCTGAAGATGCAGTTCGGCGTCGCTTACGGCAACGACGATCTGACCAACATGGGTATCGAAGCCGATAACTACGATCGCGACAACACGGCGCAGCCGTTCTCCAATGGAGAGGTCCAGAATGTGACCTTTGTCGGAGCCGGCCAGCGCGGCGCCGACGAGACCAACGTCGCCGCCGTCTTCCTGCGGCGCGGCACCAAGGCGACGATCAACAATGTCGTAGCCATGAACTGGGCGAACTTCGGTCTCCGCGTGGTGGACGCGCAGACGCTGACGCACCTGGGCAACGGCGAAATCAAAATGAACGGCTTCCTGCTGTGGAACAACGGCGTGCTGAACAACCGCGAGAACACCATAGCGGGCCAGGTGGAGGCGAACTCGGTTGGCTTCGCCAACGGCACCTCCGGCCAAGGCCGCCAGTTCCTGGTGGCCGATCCGATGTTGCGGCGGCCGCTTGAGCGCAGCGATCCTGACTTCCGGCCCATGACCGGCTCTCCGGTCTTCCGCCCGAACTGGATCAAACCGGCCGGCGGCTTCTGGGATCAGTCGGTGAACTACATCGGCGCATTCGGCTCAGTGAACTGGGCCGAAGAGTGGACGACGTTCCTCCAGGAACAGGACATCAAACCCTAGGGAATCGCATAGAGCCCCACACCACTCGCACGGAACTGCATCGATGGCCCGTTCTTTAACTCGATAACCGCAAACAGATCGGCCCTTCCACTGAGCCCGATCTGTTGTGGGACCTGCCCCGGCAACCGGACCGTAACTTGCGTGATGGAGCGATCATAGGAGGCTGGCGTGATTCCGGTCACTACAAGTTCGATCGAAAGTCGCTGAGTCAGGCTGCCGGTCAAGATGCTGTAAGTGGCCGTAATTCGGTCGAAGTTCGCAATCTCATTCCCGTCCACGCCGGTCAAATAAAAGTGCAAATACTCGCTCAGCCGCGACGGTTTTAGATGCCCGACCAAGCCCGAGTAATCGCCGTGGATCAAGATCAAACCAGGATCGCCTCCCTGCAGCGGCAGCGGTGCTGCCTTGGCCGCCTGCACCGTCCGTTGAATAGTGCCTTCGATCCAGGGCCGCTCGACGGAGCGTATCGTCACCGAGTCCACCGCGCCCTCGACGATATCCGCCGGCAGCGGAGCGTACGCTATGCCGTTGCCGCCTCCCAGCCAGGTCAGTTGCTGCCCGCCCCAGGTCACCGTGAAGTCCGTTACTCCGTCATAGATCAAAACTCCCCGCACGCCGGGTTCGCCCTTTAGTCCGGCGAAATCGAAGCGGTTGAGCGCCGGCTGAACCCCGAGAGCGGGGAGCGGCATCCAGGAAAAGGACTGTGGCCCGGGCCGCGTCAATATCCGGGTCATGGATGGGTCCAGCACCGCGTCTCGCGGAGCTTGCACCACGGTGCCGGTCGAGGGGTAGTACACATTGTTGAGCGGGCCGCAGCGGTAGTGAACCGCGCTGCCCACTCCATGGAATCCACCAACGAACATCGGAAGCGTGATTTGAGGAGAGTAGCGAATGTGCTCAATCGGGCATTCGACCGGCCTCGCGTTCTCGGTCAAGGTCCCCATTGCCAGTTCCGTCAGTCGCGTGCCGCGCCAGAAGAACACAGACCTGCCGCTCTCGCCTTTCCATACGCATAGGCGCTTGTCCTCGCACGGCATCGCCAGCATGCCGTCGTTTTGAATCTGCGCGATGGACTGAACTTCCGAAAGGCGAAAAGCGTCCGGGACCGCGAGTTCCTGAATCTGGCCTGTTTGGAAGGCCCGGAAGTACCCTCGCGCATTCGCCATTCCGAACCAGCGGCCATTGGCGCTCATCACTACGCGGTCCGCTTTGCCAGGATTCGTTCGGATCTCCGCGTCCTTTGCGATGAGCCAATCGCCGGCCTCGCTTTGCAACAGGCTCTAGATCCCATCGGCGCTCAGCGCATGGACCGGCAAGCCTTCCATCGCCACGCGAATGCGGCCCATCCTGCGCCACCCACAGCCAGATCGCGCTCGAAAGGCTCGATGCCGGCCCAGAGAAATAGACCTTCCGGCCATCGGTCGAGGCCCGGTAGGTTTGTCCGGCGAGCGCTGCTCCGAGCAGGATCCCGAGGAGGAGCCGCATTCCCCCATTACTGCTCCTTGGCGATGCGGATATTGCCCGCCGTGTCGGAAAAGACGACGCGCAGTTTACCCTGCCACGTTGTGCCGATCGACGGATAGTAGCCCGTTTCGCCGAGCGAGGCGACAGTCTCGATGGTCCAGTTTAGATCGGTTTCGCGAGTGGCGACTTTCAGGTCGCGGTTCACGCCGTGGAAATAGGCGATGACCGCTTTGCCCGCCTTGAAGGTCAACGAGCAATTGTGTGTCGAGGGGCCTGGAGAGGCTACGGGGACATACGAGGCCAACGTGGTGCTCCAGGTCGTTCCATTTAATGTGCCGTACCGGATCGACACGGTTCCGTTCGATTCGGCTTCGACAAGGCACGCTCGCAAGGCGCCGCTCGACCATCGCAAGTCGCCGCTTACAGCCGTGACCGGCACGCTATCCACCCATGCCGAACCGTTCCAGGCCCGGACGAACAAGCTATTGGGGGGTGTTGTGAGCTTTCTAACCAGGATATTCGGACGTCCCGATGCGTCGAGCGCCAGCCCCTTGGCCGTCATAGCGACATTCTCGGCGCTGGAAAACAGGCCGTTCGACTGCAGGAAGCGGTAGTACGCCGGTCCAAGCGGCGGGGCCGAATACAGCACATGTGCCGTTCCGCTCGAGCCGATCTTCAAAAAGGAGTCGGTGGGCGTTCCGCCGTGGAGCACCTGGCAGTCCCAGCCGGGATTGTTTACACACGTGCCGTTTCCGGCGGCATTCCGGCGCAGGTGGCGGACGAAGCCGCTGGGCGGCGCGTTGGGATTGACGACGAAATTGGTGAGATGGGGCGTACCCGTAGAGTCGATCGCCAACGAGAATTCGTTCTTCGCGAACGAGTTGTACGACGTCAACGGATACGCCGTCTCCACTACTTCCGCCGTCCAGCCGGCGCTGCCAGGCTTGGCGAGCATCAGATCTCCGTTCGGCTGGCGATACGCGGCGAAGATTCTGTCGTCGATGTAGGTTCCGATCGGCGTGGAGACGAAGATGGTGCGCATCGCCAGCACGGCGCGGTTCGGCTCGCCAGTGGGCGAGAAAGAGTTCGTAGCGATGGTCTCTATAGTCCACGCGGCGTGGGCGGCCGGCAGGGTCAGAAGAGCATAGGCGATAGACAGCCAGTTTCTAGTCATAGAACGGGTCCTCAATTCAGTGAGCGGAATCGGAATGGAAATTTTTCATCGCATCAGCAAAAATTCTTGGTCAAGCCGCGGAGTTCGTGGCGGGCGCCTGCGGGCCGGCGCGCCGCTACTCGTCGATTGCTCCCGCCCAAAGCGGATCCCCAGTAGCCGCCCGCCTGGATACCCTTCATCGCCACCGGCATTCCCATGTTTCATTCCGAAGCGGCCCAGTGCTCCAAGAGCCCTCGTTTTTCCTGTAAGATTGCGCTGTTGGCGACTGCTCCCATACATTCCTTCACCCATCGCCGGCGGGTGACCAGGAATTTGGCGCACGAATGGGCTCCGCTCCCCGCGCGTGCTTCGCTAACGCCGCTCGATCGCTTTCCACGAACGCAGAAAAAAATGATGCGCCTATTGCTGATTGGAACATTGCTGCTGACCCTGCCTCACGCTGCGGCTCAGGTGCGTCTTCCCCGTCTGCCCAACGGCAAGCCGGACTTTAACGGCATCTGGCAGGCCGCCAGTTCCGCCCACTACGATATCGAACGGCACACGGCGCGCCACTCCCTGATGCTCCGCGACGGCCCCCACGGCCCACTGCCCTCGGTTCCCACTCTCGCCCTCGGCGCCGTAGGCGCGGTGCCGGGCAGCATGGGCATTGTGGAAGGCGGCCAGATTCCCTACAAGCCGGGCGCTCTCAAGGTCCGCGACGAGAACCGCCAACACTGGATCGAGCGGGACCCGGAAGTGAAGTGCTATCTCCCCGGGATTCCGCGCGCCAACTACATGCCGTTCCCGTTCGAAATCGCCCAGAACGCGACCCAGTTCTTTTTCTCGTACGAATACGCCGGCGCCTATCGCAACGTGCTCTTCAAAGATCCGGGACCGGCCGAAACCGACAGTTGGATGGGACAGGCGGTTGGCAAATGGGAGGGAGATACGCTGGTGATCGAGAACACGGGCTTCAACGATCAGACCTGGTTTGATCGCGCCGGGAATCACCACTCGAACCAACTAAAGGTAGTGGAGCGCCTCAAGCTGATGACTCCGTACCACATCCAATACGAGGCCACCATCACCGACCCCGAAGTGTTTACCGGCCCCTGGAAAATCGCGCTGCCGCTCTATCGCCGGATGGAGAAGGACGCGCGGATTATGGACTTCCGTTGCGTCGAGTTTGTCGAGGAACTAATCTATGGCGAGCACCGGCGCAATCGGCTGAAACGTTAACGGAGCAGGAGGGAAGATGCGCAGCACCATCATGAGTTACCTGATCGCGCTGGCCGCGGCGGCCGGCGCCCATGGCCAGCGGACCCCCGAGGGGAAGCCCGACTTCTCCGGGCTCTACGACATCGCGTCGCTCACTCCTTTGCTGCGCCCTACCCAATTCGGCACGCGCCTGGAAATGACGGACGCCGAGGCGGAAGCGGTTGTCAGGAAAATGACGGCCACCGTGGACGCCGACAATCGCGCCAGTGACCCGGAGCGCAAAGCGCCCACCGCGGGTGGCGATGTAGGTAGTTACAACCAGCTATGGTTCGACCGCGGTGTGCAGGCTGCCAGGATCGGCGGCAAGTGGCGCGCCTCTATCATCACAGATCCGCCGGACGGCCGCCTGCCGGAACTTACCCAGCAGGGCAAGGCAATTGCGGCCCGGAACACACTGCGGAACCGCACCACTGGGGCCGCGTTCTGGCTCGCGGAGAACATGAACCCCGGCCCGTTCGACGATCCCGAGCTCCGCCCGCTCACCGAGCGCTGCCTGGGCACCTTCGGCACCTCGGCCGGCCCGCCCATGTTGCCAACCGGCTACAACAACCTCAAACAGATTGTTCAAACCAAGGACCGGATTCTCATCCTTAATGAAATGATTCACGATGTCCGCGTCGTCCGGATGAACGCCGAACACGACCCGCCCGACATCCGCCGATGGTTCGGCGATTCGGTGGGCCGGTGGGAAGGCGACACGCTCGTGGTGGACACCACTAACTTCAACGACACCCCGGGGCTCGTCTCGGCTTCCCGCAATCTGCATGTCGTCGAGCGCTTCACCCGTCTCGACGCCAATACACTCAGCTACAAGTTCACCGTGGAGGATCCGTCGGTGTGGGTCAAGCCCTGGAGCGGCGAAACCGTTTGGCCCAGGACCACCCAGCGCCTCTTTGAGTACGCCTGCCACGAAGGAAACTACTCGTTTACCGGCATTCTGAAAGGCGCGCGCATCCTGGAGGCGGAAGAACTGACGAAATCTCCGAAGTAGGCACACGGACAACCTCGATCAGTTGCCAGTGGGTCCGCAAGTGGGGTCGCAAGTGGGGTCGCAAGTGGGGTCAGTCACCTCTGCCACCTCCGGCGCGTAAAACAGGGCCAGTACATTCCGCTGCCCAACTCCAAAATCCGCGACCTCTCCGAAACCCCGTTTACGGAGCACCTTGGCGGTGGGCAACCGAATCGAATCTGGACTCTGCGAGGAAGTTCGTAACCCCAATCCGGCTCCTGAGCCAGTCGAACCAATGACGGTGGGCGTCGACGGAGCCTTCGTCAAAGCTACTGGCCGGAGGCCAGGCCAATGGCAACGGTTTGAGATTTTTGACTGGGCGAATCGAAACGCGACGAGGCAGCGGTCAGGTGTTCGCCGCGGTACGCGATCTGGACAAACATACAGGCAATTCCTTAACTCCTGGCCGTTCAGAGGTTGTCCGCCCGTATTGAGCCGATCAAAGACGAGTTTACGGACATCGGACTTCGCGGGCTGCTGCGCGCCGTCTTCGCTGTTCCCGACGAGGAGAACAGTAGCGGAGATGCGCCGCCGGTCCAGTCCGCGCTTGAGCGTGTCTGGTAATTCTGAGTAGCGCCAGCCGTTGATTTGTGCCCAACGTTCCAAGCCTTTGAGAGCGAATGTGTTCTCGTAGAAGTCGACGATCGCGTTCAGCCGTTGCTGACCGTCCATCACCTCGTAACGGCTGAGATCCCATTCATAAAGGAAGATCGGCGGAATAGGTACGTTGAGCAGCAGCGATTCGATGAATAGACTTCGCTTCGCGTCGTCCCAAACCGTGCGGCGTTGATACTCTGGCCGCAGGTTGATCCACTTCTTCTGGCCCACAAAGTCCCGGACCTGTGGGAGCAAGAAATCGCTTCGCTCCTGCGTCAGTCGAAATGCCGTCTCCGCGAAGTGCTGTTCGAGCTCTTTCGTCGTTGCTTTCTTCTTAGCCATTGTTCTGCTTGATTGTAAGCCTTCGGAAAGGGTTGATTCTACCCAAGTGTGGTGTTCGCAATGGCTCCACGCGAGACTCCTTCCACGCTGAGAGCAGCCGTTGAACAGAACTGGCTATTCTGTTCAGAACCTCCGCTCCGCCGCTCCTTCGAGGACATGCGTTGGCGCGAGTTGATACATGGAGCCATCATCGGACCCGTCGAAATTGAACACTTCTCCTGAGAATTGTTCGAACTCCAAAGTGTGAGCAAAAGGGGTTGAGCGCCGGGATAAACCGGAATGTTGTAGCGGATGAAAGAGCCCTACAGGAAAGGAATAGCAATCCATCCTGACCTCGGCATTGCGGCATGCGCAACTCCTGACACTGTAAACGGACGCCGTCCAGGGGGTGATCCGAGCGCACGCTCCTTCGAATGGGGTCTCCTCAGAGAACGGAATAAAACACACGCTAAGGGCTGGCTAAGCCCATCTGACGGCGCGCAGCTCGCAATGTCCGCCCGCACCGCAACCCCAAAATCCGCCCCCGCCAAAACCCCGTTCACGGCATTTCGAAAAAAATTTTCGTTCCATCATTTCAACCACTTCCAGCGAAAACGGCACCCAATTGCATCCGTTTCCAGTTGACGCCTCTCTATAATCTGAACAGGAAGCGCAACGCGCTCCCCCAACAAAGCCTCCGGCCAAACTCCGGGGGCTTTCCTTTTTCAGGAGATCCCTCATGTCACAGGAAAAGAACTCGCGGTCCGAGCAGGCCCGCATCAACGGCGCCAAGTCCAAAGGCCCCAAAACCCAGGAAGGCAAGGCGAAGTGCGCCCGCGTCAACATCACCCACGCCGCCTACGTCGCCCGCCAGTCCACACTCTCGTTCGAGGACCAGAACGCCTACGCTGCCGTCTGGCTCGCCGCCATGGACCAGTTCAATTCGCGCAACGCCTTCGAGGTCGAAATCGTCGCCATGATCGTCGACCATCAATGGACCGGTGGCCGTCTCGTCGCAGCCGCTCGCGCCATCACCGAAGCCCGCATGCGCCAACTCCAGGAAACCGCGCCCAACACGGAAATGCGCCACCTCTACGTCCGGGCCGAAATGGAAGGCACCGGCGCCGAGTCGCTCGAACGCCGCGCTCGCCAGCACTCCCGCGAAGTCTCCCGTCTCATCAAGACGCTCAAGGACTTACGCGAATTTTCCAGTTCTGACGAAGGGTCCCAAATCGTCGATGAGATTCTCCTCTCCGACGCCCGCGAATGCGAGAAAACACAGCCCCTCCCG
>VFZO01000119.1 GCA_016871155.1 Acidobacteriota bacterium
CAGAAACTGAATGCTGGATTCGTTGGTGTAGTTCTCGGTGTGCAACGCCGGCACAACTGTCTGAAACGTGCGGCCGTCGTTCGACTGATACAAGCGCGTGACCCCGTTCCGCGACATCGTCTCGTACCCGATCATGTAGGCCTTATCCTTATGCCAGTTCGCCCTCCAAAGCCAGAAGTTCGGATCGCCGATCTTCACAGGCGCTGACCATTGCACGCCGTCCTTTGAAAAGTAGGCAATCGAATCGTGCGGCACCGGCGACTGGTTGTCGCGCTCCCGATAGGCGGCCGCGCTGGTGAGCATCAATTCCCCCTTCGGCGTAACGGTGAGCTTGGGATCCCGGAGGTCGGCCTTGGGGTCTTCCAGCAACGCGAGCGATTGCCACTTTTTGCCGTCCTTACTGGCTAGCACTCGCAGTTTGCCATCGGTCGAAACATGACGGCGGGCTTCGCGAAACGCGCAGATGAATCGGCCCTTGAAATACGTGAGATCGGTGAAGGCGTTGTGCGGAGCGGCGTCCCAGATCCGGGTAACCTCCGCGGCGAATAGAACGGGTCCAAAAAGAAGACAGGCCAAGCGCACCCCGCTATTCTATCTTGGATGGCCTGGAAACAGATGAGTGCGCGAAACCACTTGAGCAACCGGTGGATTGCGGTGGACGAAAAAGACTTCGAATTGCCTGACGGAACGAGGCTGCCCAGCTATTGGCTCGTGACCAAACCCGCCTACGTGGTGGTGGTCGCGGAGAGCGAAAGCGGAATGGTTCTGATCCGGGAGTGGCGCCCGGGCAGCGGAAAGACGCACACCGGATTTCCGGCGGGCTACATCGATCCCGGCGAGACACCACTTGAGGCCGCGGCCCGGGAGTTTCGCGAGGAGACGGGATACGAACTGACGGAGGCCCGCGTGCTCGGTGTATTGGAACCGCAACCCGGGTGGCTGGACTGCGAATGCCATGTGGCCGGCGGACGCGCCAAGGCGCCCGAAACGGAACCGCATCTCGATTCGGAGATCGACGAGGTGCTAGTGCTGCCACGCGGCGAAGTTCTCGAGCGGATTCGCCTCGGCGGCATTACCGAGATGCACAGCGTGGCGGCTTTTCTGTTAGCGCTTATGTGAGTCTTCGTTCGCCATCGCGCGAATCATCGATTCCAGTTCTGCGACGCGCTTTGAAAGGTCACTGATCGCCTGGCCCTCGGGATCCGGAAGCTTGCCGTGTTCCAGCGGATCGTTCTGATCGGTGCGCTGGCGCACGACTTTGCCGGGAATGCCAACGACGGTGGAATTGTCCGGAACCGGGTGCACCACCACGCTGCCAGCGCCGATTCGAGCGTTGTCGCCGATGCGAATATTGCCCAACACTTTCGCGCCCGTGCCGATCACCACTTTATCGCCTATCGTCGGATGCCGTTTGCCAGACTCCTTGCCCGTGCCGCCCAGCGTTACGCCCTGATAAATCAGGACATCGTCGCCTATCTCGGAGGTCTCTCCGATCACAACACCCATTCCGTGATCTATGAAAAATCTTCGGCCAATTCGCGCACCCGGATGAATCTCGATTCCGGTAATGGCGCGGCTGAATTGCGAAATGATGCGAGCGAGCAGACGCAAGCCTGTCCGGTGCACTGCGTGCGCCAAACGGTGCAGGAGAATCGCGTGAAATCCCGGATAACAGAGAACGATCTCTGTAACACCCTTTGCCGCGGGGTCTTCGCGGAAGATGGTCTCGATTTGTTCACGGATCGTTCGAAACATGCTAAGGCCTCCATTATCTGATGTACAAATAAAAAAAACGATGCTATCCTTCCGATGAGACCGGGTGGCCACGGCAAGCCTCCGGTTCCCGCCTCACCGTCCGCTCCGCGTTCTCCCCCTGCAGGAAAGTAAATTCCCCTGGATATTCCAAAGCCAGTGGTGTCCCAAAAAACAAAATTGAGCAATAATGTTTTTTGGGTGAGAGGACCATTCCATGAACACATTTCGATGTTTTCTGCTGAGTTCGGCTGTGGCGTTCGCCGCACCGCTGCTTCGATTGTCCGAAACGGCGATAGGGCCGGTTTCGGTCGCCCCCGGTTCCAACGGGCCGACGCGCACCGTTGAGATGACGAACGCCGGAGATGGAACGCTCAGCGTCACCTTCCGGTCTTCGGTTCCGTGGGCCACGGCCTCGGCGGGCGCGCCGCGGGCATGCGGCATCTTCGGCGGGAGCAACAACTGCACGCCCATCAACATTGCGCTGAATACTTCGTCGCTCGCGGCGGGCACCTATACCGCCGCCATTACTGTCAGTGATCCGAATGCCGTCGACGCGCCGCAGGTGATCACGGTAACAGTCGCCGTGGGCGGGACGGTTCCGGACAACGTAACGCTCTTTGTGACTCCGGACGCAGGCTCGCGGGACAGCGCGCGCTTCGTCACGAACTCCGTTCTGCAGGGCGCGCCGTCGACGTCCGGCGGCGGAAATTGGCTTGCGCTGGCCTTCGAAGGCTCTGGGAGTTTCGCCTTCACCCTTCCCTACGCGATCGTCGCATCGAACCCCGGCGGAATTGCCGAGGGCAGCTACAACGGAACACTCCGCACCACGGGCTCCGCACTGGCCGTCGACAACAAGACGGTCAATGTGACGATGCGCGTTACGGCCCAGCCGATCATGACAGTCTCTCCGGCGGCTCTAAACCTGAAGAGCGCCGTGGGCGGCCCAGAGGTAGTGGTCAATGTAGCGATCGGCAATCGCGGCCGGGGAACAATTTCGATCCTGGCGCCCGCCGTTGAAAATCCGACCCCCGCTTTAGCCGCAGCCAACCCGTGGATCACCGCCGAGGCATTTCCGCAGTTCGGCGTCGTCCAGGTAAAGGCGAACCCGGCCGCCCTCGGCGCGGGGCTTCACACGGCCACGGTGGTGGTGAATTCGAACGGCGTCAATACTGGTATCCGCGTTCCGGTGACGTTTGAAGTCTCGCCGCGCGGCGCCCCGTTCGCCAACGCGGGCGGCGTCTTGAATAACGCGACTTTTGCCCGTGGCGACACGCTCGGCCGCGGCGCCATCGCGGCTGTCTTCGGCGAACAGTTCACGAATTCCGCGCCCGTCGCCGCGACCAGCCTGCCGCTCCAACAGACGCTCGCAGGAACGCGCGTCCTGGTCAACAATCAGCCGGCCCCGGTGTACTTCGTTTCCTACGGCCAGATCAACTTCCAGATTCCGTTCGATGCCGCCATTGGCACCGCGACCGTGGTCGTCGAGAGCGGCGGACAGCGTTCGAATCCGGTGAGCGTGCCGATCGCCAACAATGCGCCGCGATTGCTGCGCTTAGGAATCGGAGAGTATGGTATCGCGGTGAATTCGGACCAGTCGTTCCCGCTGCCGCGCAATTCGGTGAGCGGTGTGAACGTCCGGCCGGCGCGTGCTGGCGAAACCCTGGTCGTCTACGCGATCGGCCTGGGCCCGACCACGCCGGGTGTGGCCAACGGCGCGGGATCTCCTCAGTCGCCGCTAGCCGAAGTAACGGCACCCCGGCGGCCGCTTATGCAGATCGGCACTTTGGCTTTTGGCGAGTCGGATGCGGTGACGCCTTTGTTTTCTGGCTTGACGCCGGGCTTCGTAGGCCTCTATCAGATCAACGTCACGCTGCCGCAAAACGTGCAGCGCGGCCCGCGCGTGCCCATGTTCCTGACCATGGGAAACAACATCGTCAGCAACACCGTGGAGCTCGCCATCGAGTGACGGAGCGGCTCTACTACGCAGATTCGTACCTGTGCACATTCGATGCGGAGGCCACCGTCGCCGAAGGCGGCCTCCGCGTGTACCTCAATCGGACCGCATTCTATCCGGCCTCAGGCGGTCAACTGCCGGACCACGGAACGCTCAGCGGCGAGCGGGTTGTCGACGTCATCGACGAAGGCAATGAGGTCGCCCACATTCTGGAACGGCCCATCGCCTCTGGACCGGTCGCGGGCGAGATCGATTGGGTACGCCGTTTCGAGTTCATGCAGCAGCACTCCGGCCAGCATCTGTTCTCCGCCGTGCTGTATGAGTTGTTTGGATTTCAAACGGTGAGCGTCCACCTTGGCGACGACGGCGCGACGGTGGAACTGGCCGCGGCCGAAGTGCCGGAGTCGCGATTGCGGCAGGCCGAGACCCGTTCGAATGCCGTGATCGCCGAAAATCGTCCGGTGGCCGTTTCGTTCGAAGACGCAGCCACCGCGACCGGCCTCCGCAAGGCGTCCGAACGCGAAGGGCCGTTGCGCATTGTCACGATTGACGAACTGGACAAGAGCGCCTGCGGTGGAACGCACGTGCGTTCGACAGGAGAGATCGGCGCCTTGTTTGTTCGCCGGACCGAGAAGATCCGGGGCCACACTCGCATCGAATTCGTGTGCGGAGCCAAGGCCGTTCGCCGCGCCCGCGCGGATTTCGACGTGCTATCGACCGCCGGCCGGCTGCTTTCCGTTTCGGTCGACGATGTCGCCGCCACGGTGGCCTCCCTGCAGGAGACGGCGAAGGAGTCCGCCAAAGCGCTGCGAAAATTGCAGATCGAATTGGCCGGCTACCAGGGCCGGGAGTTGGCGGCGGCCTTCCCCGGCCGCCATTGGCAGCGTACTGAAGGCCCCCTGGACGAATCCACCCGCTCGATTGCCCAGGCCTATGTTGCGATGGCGCCGGGAGTATTCCTGGCCACTTCGAATCAGACTGGTGCCATCCTGCTGGCGTCGTCCGATCCAAATCTGCACTGCGGAAACCGTCTGAAAGAGTTGGTTGCCGCTAGCCAGGGCCGGGGCGGGGGCAACGCCCAACTGGCACAGGGCGCGGTGGCCGTAGCGCACGTGCCCGCAATCGCGAAAGCCCTGGGTTTCTAGGTAGAGTCAAGAGATGCGCGTGGTGATTATTGGCGGAGGCTTTGGCGGCTTGGCCGTGGCCAAAGCTCTGGGCGGCTCCTCGCACGAGGTCACTCTCGTCGATCGCCGCAATTTTCATGTATTCCAACCGCTGCTCTACCAGGTGGCAACGGGTGGCCTTTCTCCAGCGGACATCTGCGCGCCTTTGCGCAGCGTCTTGCGGCGCCACAAAAACGTACGCACCGTCCTGGCCGAGGTAACCGGATTCGCTCTCAATCGCAAGATCGTCCAACTCGCCGACGGGGAGTTGCCTTATGACGTTCTCGTAGTCTCCGCGGGAGCTCGGAACCATTATTTCGGCCGGGAAAACTGGGAAGCCTCCGCTCCGGGCCTGAAGTCCATCGAGGACGCGACCGAAATTCGGCGCCGCGTCTTCACGGCTTTCGAAGCGGCGGAACGCGAATCGAGCGCGGAAGTCCGGCAGGCGCTGTTGACTTTTGTCATTGTCGGCGGCGGGCCCACAGGAGTGGAGTTAGCCGGAACCCTCGGCGAAATCGCCAACGACACCCTTCGACATGATTTCCGCGGCTTCCGCCCGGAAGAGGCGCGAATTCTACTCGTGGAGGGCGGTTCACGAATCTTGAACGCATTTCCCGATCCGCTTCCTGAGTTCGCCGAGCGGGCCCTCCTGCGTCTTGGAGTGCGGGTGCGAACCGCCACGACCGTCGAAAACATGGACGCAACTGGCGTCAACCTCCGCAGCGGCGGCCAAAGCGAATTCCTGCCCTCCCGAACGGTCCTCTGGGCGGCCGGGGTGCAAGCCTCCCCGCTGGCTGCATTACTTGAGGCTCCTACCGACAGGTCCGGCCGGATCGCCGTCCGGCCCACTTGCCAGCACCCAAACCGCGACGAAGTTTTCGTAATCGGTGATATGGCGGCGTTTTCGACGCCAGCGGGAAAGGTGCTGCCCGGCATCGCGCCGGTCGCCATGCAACAAGGGGCTTACGTAGCGAACGCAATTCAGGCGAACGCTGGAAAGCCGGATAGGCCATTCGCATACGTCAATAAAGGCGACATGGCGACCGTCGGACGCGCGGCGGCCGTCGCCGATTTCGGGAGCTTCCATCTGACCGGATTCGTGGCGTGGCTAATTTGGCTTTTTGTTCACATCCTCTTCCTGGTGGGGTTCCGGAATCGAGTCTTGGTATTCGTCCATTGGGCGTTTCAATACTTCACGTTCAATAGAGGCGCCCGGCTGATCGCGGCTGAGGGTGCGCGTCCACCTTCCGCCGTCCTACGGCCGGATCGCTAATCGAGGCGCGAAAAGGGCGCGGAAAGCTGGCAAGCCCGCTTTGTGCCGGACGCCACCACCTGACCCGTAAACTTGACCCGGTTGTTGATCAGCAGGTTGATGGGTTTGTCGACGGAGTAGTCGAGAACCAGCGTATCGCCCTCGCTTAAACGC
Source organism: Acidobacteriota bacterium (assembly GCA_016871155.1). Taxonomy (GTDB): domain Bacteria; phylum Acidobacteriota; class Terriglobia; order Bryobacterales; family Bryobacteraceae. The sequence goes on from VFZO01000119.1 coordinate 6,299, forward strand.
AGCATGTTTTCCAGCGAAAGCGTCGGCCCTTGCAGCCGGGCGTCCAACTGTAGTTTTGCCTGGCGGATGAGTTTGAAGACCCGCCCCTGCTCCGCCTCGGAAGCCTCAGCGCGCCGGTTCGTCCACCCTTGTTCGAACTTTTGCCGGAGCATTTTGATAACGATCGACGGAACACCGATGTTCATCATACCGGCGCTATCACCGATACGGACCTCCAGGCTGATGGCGACCACGGCTTCGTTGGGGGCCAGGAATTGAAGCAGCGAGGGCTCCGTCTCGTGGCTCTCAATCGAGTAGGCAATGCTGGTCACCTGACGCCACGAGTCCTTCAGGTCATGCAGGATGATCCGATAGACAACCTCCAGGATGCTCTGCTCAATTTCGGTGATCTCCCGCGTGATCTTGGCGCCGATCGGCTTTCCGGCTCCGCCCAGCAGCATTTCCAGGATCGGGAACACCAGCGACGGATTGATCTCCAGAACCGCGCTTCCATCGAATGGACGCATACCTAGAGCTACGATGCAGGTGGGAGTCGGGAGGCACTGCGTAAACTCTAGAAATGACAGTTGTTCTACGCTGACCAAGTTGACCACGACATACGCCCGCAGGTATGCCGAGAGGCTGGATGCCAGGCTTCGAGCAAAGTTCTCGTGCAGCAGGTGGATGGCACGCAGTTGATCCTTGGCGATACGGTCCGGCCGGCGGAAGTCATATGGGTGGGCTCGCTTCCCAAGATCTTCCGCCACGCGCTTCTCATGGAAGCGCCGGAATACGTTGTCAATTTCGTCTTGCGATAAAACGCGATCAGCCACAATTCAGTTATCGGGGAATACGAGCGAAGAGAGTAGATGGTAAGGCTACAATTGGTACTAACACCAGAAAAATCTTAGGATTTCGAGGAGTCCAATTCGTTGTTTGCAGTGATTTTTGATATGGATGGCGTGTTGATCGACTCGAATCCTTTACACGCCGAAGCCTGGGTGGAGCATCTGAACGAGCACGGAATCTCGCCCAGCGGCATCGACACGTGGATGGCCGGAAAGCGGAACGATTTCATCATGCGCCGCCTGTTGGGTCCGGAGGCTGCCGATCGCGAGGTCTTCGACCATGGCGCGGCGAAGGAGGCGCTGTACCGCCGAAAAATGGCGCCAGTCGTGGAGCGCCACCTCACGCCGGGTTTGCGCGAGTTTCTCGGAGAGCTTCGCGAGCTGCCCGTCGGACTGGGTTCCAACGCGGAACCCGCCAACGTCGATTTTCTGCTGGACGCAGCCGCCCTGCGGCCCTACTTTCGGGCCGTCGTCGACGGTCACCAGGTGGAAAACCCCAAGCCCGCGCCCGACATTTACTTGCGCGTGGCACAGCTACTGGGAGTGGCGGCGGAACACTGCTTGATTTTTGAAGACTCGGCATCCGGCATCTCGGCCGCCCGCGCGGCCGGGGCGAGAGTCATCGGCGTTGAGAAGCACGGCCGCCACCTCGAGGGAACGGAGCTCACCATCCGGAACTTTTTCGACCCGGCCCTGCAACAGTGGCTGCAACGCCCAGACGGTTTGAATCGTCTGTAACATCAGAGATATGCGAATCATTGTCCTCTGCCTCTTCCTCGCCGGACTCGCGGCTGGCCAGAAGTACAAAGGGCCGCGGCCGGAAAAGCCGGACGTCCCGTATCTCCTGCATGCCCAAAACCTGATCGCGACCGACGCCGCCGAGGCCAGAGAGGACAAGCGCAAGGAGGGCAAGGCCTACGTAACTTCCGGCGCAAGCGCCAAGGCCAAGACCCCCCTGGCGGAACCGATTTTCCTGTTCGAGTCAAAGTCCATCCCGCCGGAGAAGTTGACGCTTTACAAGTTGGACGTGAAGAACGGCGCCAGAGAGGTCTTCTTCTTCGACAATCCCAAGAAGCGCAAGGATTCCGCCAAAGCGATCCGCCTTTCTGCGCAAAAGCTTGATACCGGACTGTACCGGCTGGAACCGACCGAGCCGCTCGACAATGGGGAATACGCGCTGACACCCGAAGGTGAGAATACGGTCTTCACTTTCACCATCTTTTGATCGAGGGCGATAATAGGGGTTCATGCCGGAACTCCGCAAGGACCCAATCACGGGACGCTGGGTCATCATTTCCACGGACCGTGCCCGCCGCCCTTCCGATTTCGCTCCCGAGACGGTATCGATAAGCCGGTCGAGGTTCTGTCCGTTCTGTCCAGGCAATGAGGACAAAACTCCGCCGGAAGTATTGGCCTATGCCAACGAGGCGTTGCGAGGGCAGGCTCGCTGGAGCACCCGCGTGGTCCCGAACAAGTTCCCAGCCCTGCGCGTGGAGGGCGAACTCGACCGCCAGGGCGAGGGACTTTATGACCGCATGAATGGCGTTGGCGCGCATGAGGTCGTAATCGAATCTCCCGATCACGAGGCGACGATCGCAACGATGGATGAGGCCAAAGTGGCGGAGATCATCTGGGCCTTCCGCGATCGCGTGCTGGACTTGAAAAAAGATCGCCGTCTTCGCTACATGATGCTGTTCAAGAATCACGGCGCCGGCGCGGGAGCCAGTCTGGAGCATCCGCATTCGCAGATCATCGCCTTGCCGATCGTTCCCAAACGCGTGCAGGAGGAGATCGATGGGGCGCGGCGCTACTACGAGTTCAAGGAACGTTGCGTCTATTGCGATATTTTGCGGCAGGAGGCGCGCGACGATGAACGAGTGGTCATCCGGACCGAAGAGTTCCTGACGCTGTGTCCCTTCGCGGCACGTTTTCCCTTCGAGACCTGGATCGTTCCCCAGCGCCACGAGTCGCACTTCGAAACGATTTCCGAGCGCGAGGTCTACAACCTCTCGTGGACGCTCAAAACAATCCTGCGAAAAATGGACAAGGTCCTCGAGCGGCCGGCCTTCAACCTGATGATCCACACGGCGCCTGCGCAGGAGCCGGCGTCCAGCCACTACCACTGGCATATAGAAATCATTCCGAAGCTCACGCGTGTAGCCGGCTTCGAATGGGGCACCGGATTCTTCATTAACCCCACTCCGCCGGAAGAAGCGGCCAGGTTCCTCCGGGAGTAACGCTACGAAGAACTCGCCGCGAGTTCCGACGCGAGGTCGGCAATCTTCGCGGCCTTTCCGGGATCGGTCTCATAGAGCCGCACAAAGCTGCGCGCGCAATTGGTATGGGCCGACGTGGGCCGCGTCCAGTTGCCGATCAGCCGTTCACAGCGCTTCCGGTCGGTTGCGCTTAGGCTCGAATCGAGCAGATTCAGCGCACAGTGCAAGGAGCAGATGACGTTCGCGCGTTCCTTGAATAGATTTCCCCTCCCTGCCCCATCTTCCAAATGGAAAAAGGCAATGGTGACATAGCCCCGTCGATAGTCCACGCCGTCCTTCTTGACAGGATGCGGCACTACGCCATGGAAGGCGATTAGATTTTCCGGGTCCGCGTCGAAATCACCAATTGGATACAGCAGCAACGGCAACTCTTCGCGCAACTCCCGGGGGTCATCGCCGTTGGTGTTGTAGACGCCGGCGATGGGAAACTTATCCCCCTTCAGCGAGGAGTTGCAAGGAATACAAGCTGCCGAGTAGTTAAAGGGATGATAGGCCAGCTTGTAATAGCCGCGCAAATTCTTTGCGACCGGTGTCGTCGGGATCTCCGCCATCTTCCAATTTGTGACACGGCCTTTCGGGCGAAAATGCTCCACGGCCTGCTCGCCCATTCCAAACTCCTGCGATTCGAGTTTGCGCTCACAGAAGGCGCACTTCTCGCCGCCCTGCCGGCGCATGTATACTGCTTTTACTTCGCTCCAGATCGACTTGGACTCTTCGTACTTGCCTTTCGCGGCGATCTCCTCCGAACGTTTCGCGGCGCGATCCAGCCAACCGGGCGCGGAGGCCTCGATATCGGCCCTCAACTCCTCCAGCGTGCAACGGTAGGCGATCACCGGTCCGGCTCCTCCCCACGGCTCATCGACGCGAACAGCCGCTCGGCGGCGTCCAGGTCGCCGGCGCGGGCCTTGGCGCCAAGCCCCTGCAGAATTTTCGCCTTCCGCGCAGACCGCGTCGACGCCAGGCCAAAGAAATCGGTGAGCAAGATCTGGTCGGCGTCCAGACCGTGAATGGGGCGCGGAATCCGGTGCGCCACCGACGCCTGGTTGGGCCGGGGAGACATCACCAGAATATTCATCCACTCCAGCGATCCGACGACCAGCGGGCTGTGCGAGGTGACGATGAACTGGATATTTTTGAGCGTCGTCGCCAACCTCTCCAGCACCGTCATTTGCCAGTGCGGATGCAGGTGCAAATCGATCTCGTCGACCATTACCAGCCCGCGATTCTCGGCCAGCTTCTTGCCCGACGGCGTGGTCATGCACACGTGATAGAGCAGATCGCCGATCCAGCCCAGATAGGCGCGATACCCATCCGACAGCGCCGGAAAGGGTACCTTCATCCGTCCACGCTCGAATAAATATTCGCCCTCCGGACTCCGCTCGCCGGTAAACTGGTAATGTTCCTTGCCGCTTAGGTTCTGCAGAAGCGTCACCACCTGGCTATAACGGCCCGGATTGCGCGTCTTCCACTCGGGCAACCATGAGTTGAGCGGGATCAGCGAGTGAGACTCTTCGAAAAGACTCATGATCCGGTGGGCGCGCGAAAATGCGGACGCCCGGCGTGAAGACAAATTCAGACTGTCCCTTTTCTCCACGCGCCGCGTTGCGCCGTAGCCGACAAAAAAGAACGCATCGTTGCTCGATTCGAAGATCGGCTGCCACGGCAGTTCGTTTGGGCTCGTCCAGCGCAGCGTCTCCAAATCGCCCTTTCGATGGACGGCGAACTGCGACTCCAACTGGACCTGATCGGTGCGGTCCTGCGGATGGGACGCGAACTGCGCGCCTACCAGCGCTTCCTGAATCAGCTTCTTGGATTTTGGGTCGCGCCGCACCAGACGGTACGGATACACGCCGGCGTCGGAGACGGCTGGGCCCAGGGCAGCGAGCGCGATTCCTTTTAAAAGCGTAGTCTTTCCAAAACCGTTGTTGCCGAGAATCAGATTGACGTTGGGAAGCGCGGGTTTCGGAAAACCCAGCGCCTCGAAATCCGCGTCCGGATGGCAGAATTGAACCGTGCAGTCGCGGAAGGTTCGAAAATTCCGAAGGCGGATCGAATCGATGTGCACTGGAAAAAGTTTATCGCGAGAGCAGACCGATCGCCCCGGCGCCTGCTCCGCGCGCTTCGTCGATAGCGTAGGCCACGTGGCGAAACTCCAGGTCCGGCTCGGCTCGAAAATAGACGGTCTTGTCCGCGCGCAGCGACAGCGCCTGGCGAAGCCGGCCAGGCCAGCCATCGGCCGGCAGCGACTCCTGGTTCAGGCGAATGGCCCCACCGGCTTGAACGGTGATCACCAGGGTCCGCTCCGCCGCAAGCGTCTGCTCCTTGGCGTCTTGAGGTACGCGCGCCGCCAGCCCCACGGGCTTCAACGGCACAATCACCATGAAAATAATGAGGAGCACCAGCAGCACGTCGATAAGCGGCGTCATGTTGATGAGAGGCGCGTGAGATCCGGTTTGCATTGCCATGCACACATGGACACCGCGGGCCGCTTCGCGGTTCCATGCCTAGTGCGTCATCGAATAGACGATGGAGTTGATGCCGATCCGATAAGCCAGCGACGCGAACCGTTCCGGATACTGCGGATCGTCGGCCCACTCCCAGGCGTCGCCTAGGTCCATGTTGTGGCAAATCAGAACCTGGACCCGGTTCTTCTCATCCAGGATCGCCCGCCACCTCGCATCCACTCCGTCACGTTCATAGGTGGAGCCTGACCAGATGAACTGCCGGCCCGGCACCTGAAAGCGATCCTTGAGATTGTAAAGCAAGTTGAAAATCTGCTCCTCGTCGTCCAAGTCAACCACGGTGCGGTCCGGAAACACGCGGCGCAAACTGTCCTCGAACGTGGCCCACTCCCGGCTTCCATGAAAATCGTCGACCATAAGGAAACCGCCGCGGTCCAGATACTGGCGCATGCGCTTGGCCTGCCCGTCGTTTAAGCGCCAATAGCCCACTTCCACGGCGTACAGCCACGGCCAGTGAAAGATCTCCTCATCGTCGGCGTCGATGATCTCTTCCACGCTCCGTGCGTTCACGCGGGTTAGGCGGCGAACCCCCTGCAGGAAAACCCGTTCCGCTTTATTGGCGTCCGTCCCCCAGGAGGCGCGGCGCCAGCCGCCAAATGCGCTGGGATAGCGGAAGCGGGCGAAAGAAAATTCTCCGGGCTCCATGGCGTCGGCCGGGTCGTCCGCCGGATTTTGCATTTCCCACTCGTATTGGGACGATCGCCGCAATCCGCCGCGGCGCTGAAAGGCGAATGCCGCTACGAGCGTAAGAGCTACGAGCAAGGCCGCAACGGTCCGCATGGCCGATACAGTATCACCTCCGCGTGTAGTGATGGGGAGCGGCTATCGAGTATACTGAGGCTGAAATCTGTTATGTCACATCGACTTCTCACATTCGCCTGTGCGATGTCCGCATTCGCTCAGCTTCAGACCGGTACGATCTCCGGTACTGTCACGGACCCGCAAGGCGCGGTGATTCCCGGTGTCGCCGTGGAGGCCAGGAACACGGGCACCAATAACATCTCGCGCGCCACCAGTAACGAGAGCGGGTTTTTCACCATGCCCGGACTCTCGGTCGGCGGCTATGAGATCAACGCCCAACGGACGGGCTTTAAACGCTCCGTGCGCGCCGGCATCACACTGCAGGTAAACCAGAACGCGGAGGTCAATTTCGCCCTTGAGGTCGGCCAGGTCGCTGAGACGATAGAAGTCAAGGGCCAGCAGATCCTCGTAGATACCGGCAGCGCGACACTCGGGAACGTTATTGAAAACCGGCGCGTCACGGACCTGCCGCTGAACGGCCGGAACGCCTTGGCGCTGACTCTGCTCACGCCCGGTGTCATCTCCAACGCCGGCCCGACGAACTCCGGTTTTGGCGACCGCGGCATCCAGATCTCGTCGCTCTCCATTAACGGTTCCCCCAGCTCGATGAACGCGCAAATGCTGGACGGCAACAACAACGTTCTTAGCTACGTGGGTGAGGTAGGCATACCGCCCGCCGTCGATGCGGTGGAAGAGTTCAAGGTCCAGAGCGGCTCGATGTCGGCGGAATTCGGATTCACCGCCGGCGGAGCCATCAATCTGGTGACCAAGTCCGGCACCAACCAGTTCCACGGGACCCTTTACGAATTTTTGCGTAACGACGCCTTCGATGCCCGGAACGCATTCGCCACCCGCCGCCTGCCGCTGCGCTACAACCAATACGGCGGCTCGATCGGCGGCCCGGCCATCAAGAACCGGACGTTCGGCTTCTTCAACTGGGAAGAGTACCGTTTGCGACAGAGCACCCCTCGTTTCGCCACTGTACCCATCGATCCTTGGCGCCGGGGCGACTTCTCCACTCTGGCCAACGCGAACGGTGTCTTTACTCAGATCTTCGATCCGGCCACCACTCGGAATAACCCGAATGGCGCGGGCCTGGTTCGGGATCCGTTTCCAGGCAACATCGTACCGCAGGGCCGGTTCGACCCGATCACGCCCAAGATGGTAGGCTTCTGGCCGGCGCCGAATCGCACTCCCACAAACCAATTCACGCAAGCCCAGAACTACGGCGACAGCGCGGCGAGCATCGTCGACTGGGGCCAGAAGAGTACGCGGGTCGACCACCGGTTCAACGATGTCCACAACATTTTCTTCCGGTATACCGACGCCACCCACGCGCCAGCCTCGAACAACATCTTTACCAATCCGCTGGTTGGCCAAAATCGCGAAGACAATCAAACCAACCGCAATGCGATGATCTCGGACACGTACACGTTTTCTCCGACGATGATCAACAACCTCCGCGTTGGCGTCATGCGGCAGTCCTTCATCTTCCGCGCGATCAACGCCGGTCCGGACTGGCGCTCAATTCTGAGTCTGCCGGCCAGCTATCCGAACGAGCAGCTCGTGCAGGTCGATTTCGGCTTCGGCGCCATCGGCGGCGGGGCTGTGGGCAACCGCGGCTCGTTCAATTGGGACATCCAGAACATGCTGACGAAGATCGCCGGAAACCACACGCTGAAGTTCGGTTACAACCATCGCATCCTGCAGGGCTCCAACCGCCAAGGCGGCGCCCTGGCCGGCAACTTCAGCTTCGGCGGCCTGACGAATCAGCCGTTGGTGACAACGAACACCGGCAACGCGATGGCGCAGTTCCTGATGGGCGAAGTGGGAAGCGCCGGAATCGACCGCATTATCGGCAACTCCTGGCACGGCCTGGCGATTTCCACGTTCGTCCAAGACGACTGGAAGATCGCCCGCCGCCTGACGCTCAATCTTGGCCTGCGCTGGGACTGGCAGCAAAAGCCCTATGAACGTCACAACGGCCACATCAATTTTGACCCCTCCGCCACGGCGCAAGGCTTCCGGGGCATCACCGTCTTTTCCGGCCGCGACGGTCAGCCGCGCTCGTTCCTGGACGAAGACTTGAACGACTTCGGCCCGCGAATCGGCTGGGCATGGGACATCTTCGGCTCCGGCAGGACCGTTTTCCGCGGCGGATACGGAGTGTTCTACCCGTCCATCTTCTATCGTAATTTCCTAGGCAATACCCAACTGTTCTCCTCGACGAACACCCAATATGTCGCGCTCGAGCCCGGCCGGCGCGCGCTCCGGTTCAGTGACGGATTCCCAAGTGCGCCGCTTGAATCCCCCGGCGCTTCGGCCGGCCCGTTGGCGCTGCTTGGCCAAGGCGTCTCCATCACCGAGAGCGACCCAATCACGCCGATGACCCAGCAGTGGAACGGGGGCATTCAACACCAGATCAAGGACTGGGTGTTTGATGTCGCGTACGCCGGCAACAAGGGGAATCACTTTATCGGGAACGGCTACAACTTGAACCAGGTCGATCCTAGGGTCAGGCTGCAGTTGCGCGAAAATCTCTTCACCACAGTGCCGAATCCGTTCGCCGGCCGCGTTCCAGGCGGCCTGGGCGCGGCCACAATCACCCGCGAACGGTCATTGCAACCCTTCCCTTACTACAACGGAGTCAGCGTCCGGAATCCGCGCCTGGGCAACTACACGTCGCACCAGTTGCAGGTGAACGTCCGAAAGCGCATGCAGAATGGACTTCTGCTGGATTTCGCCTTCACCGGGGGTAAACGCATCGCCGACTCGGCGATCGTGCCCGTCGACTTCGGTCCAATCGAGCAAGTCAACGAAGGCAGCTTTCAAGATGGACTCTACAACCGGCAAATCAACAAGTCCGTCGATCCCGCCGACGTATCCCGCCGCCTGGTCATCAATGCCGTTTATGAGCTCCCGGTTGGCAAAGGAAAGGCCCTCGACCCTGGCAATGCGGTTCTGAACCGGATTCTCGGCGGATGGCAGGTAAACGCGATCGGTGTCTTCCAAACTGGAACGCCGTTGACCGTGCGCGGTGCGTCGAATTTCGCCGCCGACCGGCCGAACTCCACGGGCAAAACCGCTAACCTTCCCGCGAGCGAACGAAACGCCCGCCGCTGGTTCGACACGGCGCAGTTCGTGAATCCGCCGGACTTCGAATTCGGGAACGTCAGCCGCGGTTTGCCGGACGTCCGGCACCCCGGCACCATCAACTTCGATGCGTCATTGATCAAGGACACAACCATCACCGAGCGCGTCCGCCTGCAGTTCCGCGCCGAGGCCTTTAATCTGTTCAACAAGGTCAATCTGGGCCTTGTGAACGACAATTTCAGTCCCGGTCCGGACGGCAGGAACGCAGCCGCGCTGTTCGGCACTATCAACTCCTCGCGCGACGCGCGCATCATGCAGTTGGGGTTGAAGGTAATTTTCTAGCGGGCGCTTGGTACAATCGCGGGTATGTTTAATGGCTTAGAACACACGGCGATCGCATCGCCGGATCCGAAGCGGCTCGCCGAGTGGTTCCGCGATTTTCTCGAGTTCCACATCAATTTCGAGTACGCCGGCAACTACTTCGTCCGCGCGCGCAACGGCTCCATGCTGGAGATCATTCCGTCGGAGGGCGACCGGCCTTCCAACAAAATGAAGGATCCCGGCATCCGCCATCTTGCGATCGAAGTCGACAACTTCGACGCCGGTCACGCCTCTCTAAAGGAAAAGGGTGTCCACTTCCTCGGAGAGCCCTTCACGACACAAGGCAACCGCTTGGTGTTCTTTAGCGACTGCGATGGCAACATCCTCCACTTGATCGAGCGCCCCGCGCCGCTGCCTGGATACTGAGCGCGCGTTGTTCGGCCGCGTATTCAAAGCGTTCGAGTATCCGGACTTTCGCCGGATGTGGATCGGGGCCTGCACGTCCTCGATCGGTACGTGGATGCAAAAACTCGCCCAGAGTTGGTTGGTCTACGAACTCACAAATTCGGCGTGGATGCTCGCTTTGGACGCGTTCCTAGGCGAGATTCCGATCTTCCTGCTGTCGCTCATCGGCGGTGTGGTCGCCGACCGGATGGACCGCCGGAAACTATTGCTGGCATCGCAGTTTGTGCAGCTAACCTGCGCCTTCACGCTGGCGGGACTCCTCGCGTCCGAAATGATTCGAGTGGAGATTGTGTTTTTGTTGAGCTTCGTCGTCGGCTGCGCGCAAGCCTTCGGCGGACCGGCGTACCAGTCGATTATCCCGTCGCTCGTTCCGAAGGAAGGACTGCAGAACGCAATCGCGCTAAATTCCATTCAATTCAATCTGGCTCGGGTTATCGGCCCAGCCATTGGCGGCGTCGCCATGGCGCAACTGGGCGCGGCCTGGTGCTTCTTCTTGAACGGGTTCAGCTTCCTGGCGGTCATCTACTCGCTCATTGTGCTGCCCGCCCGCCTGCCCGCGGCTACGAAGAAGGAGAGCCCGGTCGACGCGCTGAAAGGCGGCCTGGCGTTCGTCCGGGAACGGGAAGCGATGGTCCCGCTCATCGTCCTGGCGTTTCTGATGACCTTCCTGGGCCTTCCGCTTCTGACGTTCCTTCCGGTCATCGCAAAGGACGTCCTGCATCTGGGCCGCGACGCGTATTCGACGCTCCTGTCGATATCCGGCATCGGATCGGTCTCCGGTGCGCTGATCGTCGCCGGCATGAACAACGTCAAGCACAAAGGCCGGGCCGCCCTGCTGCTGCTCAGCGCCATGGGTCTGTTGACGATCGGCTTTTCCGCTTCGCGCAATTTTTGGCTAACCTGTTTTCTGCTGTACCTGTGTGGCGCCGTGTTGATGTCCGTCTTCGCCCTCGTCATGTCTTTGGTACAGACAATCACCCCGGACGAGATGCGCGGGCGGGTGATGTCGGTCTACAACGTGGCGTTTCGCGGCGGCATGCCGTTCGGAAACCTGGTCTCCGGCCGCATGATGACATTTTTTAGCGCACCGGAGATTTTGGCCGCCAACGGTGTTCTACTCATTGCGCTCTCCGGATACTGCCTGTTCGTCCAGCGCAAAATCGCCCGAGTTTAGTGGAGAATTTCGATTTGATACGTGGTTGTTTACTTCTTTGTCCGGTTCTCGCGTTTGGCGCCGATTCCGCCCTGGAGTCCGCGCGAAACCGCCAGGACCGTGCCGTCCTAGAACGCCTTGGCGCGGAGCGGCTTAGGCAGGCCAAGTCGCCGCAGTCGCACTACGAGGCGGCCTTGGCGCAATCCTATCTTTCGGAAGTGGCGCTGGAACTTCGGGACAAGCGGCAGGCGCGTTCCGCGGCCGAAGCGGGCTTTGCCGCCGCCCGCGCAGCCGTTACGGCGGATCCGAACAACGGCGAGTATCATCGCCTGCTCGGCACCCTCTGCGGGCAGATCATACCGGCCGATCCTCTGGCCGGCATCCAGCACGGTAAGTGC
>VFZO01000120.1 GCA_016871155.1 Acidobacteriota bacterium
CGGCGGGGCTACGGCCGGTTGCTGAAAATCGCGCTCCGGTTTCGCGCGCTGACGGTCGCCGTGGGAGCGGCGATCGCGGCGGTGGCCTTCGGGTCGTTGCACTTCATCGGGTCTGAGTTCATGCCGTGATTGGAGGAGGGCTCGATTCTCGTGCAGTCAAAGAAGCTGCCGGGCATCTCGCTGACGGATTCGGCGTCGCTGAGCCGGGAGTTGGAGAAGCTTCTGCTCACCATGCCGGAGGTAAGCGGTGTTGTTTCCAAGCTCGGGCGGCCGGACCTGGCCACGGACCAGATGGGCATCTTTGAGGCCGATGTGTACGTGCTATTGAAGCCGGAGAGCCAATGGCGCGTGCGGACCAAGGAAGAGTTAATCGACAAGATGCGCGGGGTGCTTGAGAAGGTGCCGGGCACCGCCTACAACTTCACGCAACCGATGGCGATGCGGCTCGACGAGACAATCAGCGGCATTAAGGCCGATGTAGCGGTGAAGATTTTCGGGGATAATCCCCGCGTGCTCGACGACATCGCGCTGCGCGTGTTCCGGCTGCTGGAACGGGTGCCGGGCGCGGCCGACGCGCAAATGGAGATCGCCAACGGTGTGGCTGAAATTCACGTGGAGCCGGACCGCGAGGCGCTGGCGCAGTACGGGTTGCACGTCGAGGACATCCGCCAGTTGGTGGAGGCCGCAGTGGGTGGCCGGACCGTAAGCGAATGGATCGACGGACAGCGGCGGTTTGGGATCGTGGTGCGGTTTCCGGAGAGCTACCGCACGCGGCCGGAATCGCTGGAGGGCGTCCGGCTTACGGCGCCCGGCGGCGAACGGGTGTTGCTGGGACAGGTGGCGCGGGTAACGACGCCCCGCGGACCGGAAGTGGTCAGCCGCGAAAACGGACTGCGCCGCGTGGTGGTGCAGTGCAACGTTCGCGGGCGCGATCTGGGCGGCTTCGCCAGCGACGCCAGGGAGCGCGTGGCCAAAGAAATCTCCCTGCCCGCCGGGTACTTTATCGACTGGGGCGGGCAGTTCGAGAATCAGGAACGGGCGATGGGCCGGTTGACGCTGGTGCTGCCCGTGTCTGTGACGGCGATTCTGATCCTGCTCTACTTCACGTTCCACTCGGTGCCGCAGACACTGCTGATTCTCTGCAACGTGCCGTTCGCGCTGGTGGGCGGCGTGGGCGCGCTTTGGCTGCGCGGGATGAATCTGAATCTCAGCGCATCGATCGGATTCATCGCGCTGTTCGGCGTGGCGGTGCTGAACGGAATCGTGATGGTAAGCCAGATCAACCGCTTGCGCGACGACGGCATGGACGAAGACACAGCCGTGCGCGAAGGCGCGTCGATGCGCCTTCGGCCCGTGCTGATGACCGCTCTCGTTGCGAGCCTGGGCTTCCTGCCCATGGCCCTGTCAACGTCCGCCGGCTCGGAAGTCCAGCGGCCGTTGGCCTCCGTTGTGATTGGCGGCCTTATGTCGTCGACGATGCTGACGCTGTTCCTGCTGCCCGCGATGTATCGCTGGTTCAGGCGCCGGTAGGCTATTTCGGTTTCTTATTCTTCTTGGCGTGGCCCTTTTCGTCGGTGTCCCAGGACTGCGATTGGAACGCCAGAAAAATCGCGATCCACTTTTCATTCGGCCCATCGGAACCGGCCGGGAAGTGCAGAATCAAGGCGCCGTCCTGCCAGATGCCGTCGTCCTTCTTGAACTGCGCGGCGTTGCCCTGGTTCATGTGGATGTCGTGGATGCCGTTGCCGGGCTCAAAGTCGAAGTACTTGTCCGTCTTGCCCTTTTCCGGTCCCCACTTCTCGCCGAAGGCGTAGACCATCGGCTTATCTTCGTGAATGGCCTTCATCACCGCTTCGTCGATCAGGTCTCCCAAATCGTTACCGGGGCCTGGTTTGATATTGGGTACGATCTTCATATCGGACTTCTTGATCAGTCCGCCGCGAACGAAGTCGATGGCCAGTCCGCCGGGTTTGCTGGGCACTTCGGTGTAGCCCGGTTTTAGCTTCTTGAGCCCGCTGCGAAACTTGGCCGGCAGGTTGTTGGTGGAAACGTACAGCAACTCGGAGGGCTTCAGTTTGCTCAGAACGTTCACCGCGATGCGGTGCAGCGTCTTGTCGCCATCTGTCACCAGGATTTGATAGTGATCGCCATTTTTGCGGGCGCAGGCGGTGGGTGATCCAGCCTTTGAGTACTCCGTAACGCTTAAGGGGCATTTCAAATGGATAGTGACGAAAGGAGCGGGAGCGTTACAGCGTTTATTCAGACATGGAACCGCGGCGGGCGCCACTCCCCTTGCATTCCCAGGGGACATATGCGACACTCCCCTTGAAATCACAGGGGAGTATTCTTGGAAACCCAACTCGAACTGATCCGCGGCACTCTCGACGTCCTCATTCTCAAATCTCTCGCGTGGGGCCCGCTCCACGGCTATGGCATTTCCAACCTGATCCGTCAGCAGACCGACGAGGCCCTGCTAGTCGAAGAAGGCACTCTCTACCCGGCGCTCTGGCGCCTCGAACGGAAGAATCTCCTTGAGGCCGAATGGGGACTCTCTGAGAACAACCGCAAGGCCAAGTACTACACCCTCACGCCCGAGGGCCGCCGCCACCTGCGCGCAGAATCCAAGCTCTGGGAAGCCTACGCCGCCGCCGTGGGCAAAATGCTGAGCGCCACCCACCGGCCCGAGGAGAGCTGACCATGCCCGTTCCAATGTGGCGCCGCTACGCCCGCTTCCTCGGCGTCGATTTGAAAGCCGACGTCGACGACGAACTCGCCTTTCACCTCGAACAAAAGATCGACGACCTCGTTGCCCAAAGGGGCTGTTCCCGGAAGGAAGCCCGCCGCGAAGCGCTCCGCCAGTTCGGCGACCTTCGCTCCATCCGCCAAACGGGCCACCGCCATGCCCGAAGAAAGGAACGTCAGATGCGACTCCGCGACCACCTCGGCCTTTTCGCCCGCGATCTCCAGTTCGCCCTCCGGACCCTCATCCGCAAGGAACGAGGCTTCGCCGCTATAAGCGTCCTCACGCTCGCGCTCGGCATCGCCGCCAACACCGCCGTCTTCAGCGTGGTGAATACCATCGTGCTGCGCCCTTTGCCGTTTCCGGATTCGGATCGCCTGGTCTGGTTCAGCGGCGGCCGCGACACGATCGAAAATCGTCCTAAAACGTCCGGTCTCTCGGCGGTTACCTACCAGGTTGCCGCCTTCCGCGCCATCCAGGAGACCAACCGCTCTTTCGCTCAGCTTGCCAGTTACAATCCGTACTTTGGCAGTGGCGACTACACCGTGTCGGGCCTCAGCGGCGAAGCGCAGTCCGTCTCCGGGGTGATGATCGACTCGGACTTCCTGCCCGCGCTCGGCGTTCACCCGTTGCTGGGAAGGAACATCACGGCGGCCGAATGCCGCGCGGGCGGCGCGCGGTCCGTACTTCTGAGTCACGCAATGTGGCAGCGCCAGTTCGGCGGAGATCCACGCATTCTCGGCCGCGGCCTTACTCTCAATAAGCAGGCCTACACGATTGCCGGCGTCCTGCCCGCCTCCTTCGATTTCGGAGCCGTTTTCAGCCCCGGCCTGAGCTTTGACATCTTTGTGCCGGGAGACCTCGACGAGATGTCCCGCTGGGGCAACACGCTCGCCATCGTTGGACGGCTCAAGCCCGGCGTCACCATCGAGCAGGCGCAAAGAGAAGCCGACACGCTCATTCCCCAACTCCAGCGGGACGGCCGTTGGAAGTGGGGCGACTACACCTCCTCGCTTACCGGCCTGAAGGAGCATGTTACGGGCAAGACCCGGCGCTCCCTCACCGTCCTGTGGGGCGCCGTCGGACTTATTCTGCTACTGGTCTGCGTGAACCTGTCGAACCTGATGCTTGCCCGTGCCGCCGCGCGCCGCGCCGAATTCGCGCTCCGTTCGGCTCTGGGCGCCGGACTCGGCAGCCTCTTCCGCCAACTGCTCGCCGAAAGCGCCACGCTCGCCACCGCCGGATCGCTGCTCGGCGCCGCCGTTGCGTGGGCGTTCACCACCTATCTCGCGCAGCAAGGCTCCTTCGCGCTTCCGCTTCTCCACCACATTCGCATCGACGTTGATACCCTGCTGTGGACGTTGGTGCTCGGTGTGACGGCCGCCGTCCTCTTGTCGCTCGCGCCCATTCACGGCATCGCCTCCCACGATCTACAGTCGACGCTCCGCGAAGGCAGTCAATCCACCTCCGCCGGACCCGCCAGCGAACGCCTCCGCGGACTCTTTGTTATCTCCGAAGTGGCCCTCGCTTGCGTGCTGCTATTCGGTGCCGGGTTGCTGCTGCGCAGTTTCCTCAATGTGCTGGATGTCGATCTCGGCTTCCGGCCCGCGCAAGCGGCTGTAATGCGCATCGACTTCGACGACCAGGGTAAAGCCGAACTCCGCGGACCCATCTTCGAACGCATTCTCTCGCGGGTCACGGCCCTGCCCGGCATTGAAGCGGCGGGCGTGGCCGACATGCTGCCCTTGGGACGCAACCGGAGCTGGGGCCTCGAGGCGAAAGGACGCACCTATTCGCCCGGCCACCGCGGCGATGCCATTATCCGGGTGGTCACGCCCGGATATTTCGCGGCTATGGGTATCCGCCTCCAGAACGGCCGCGACTTCACCTGGGCGGACTCTTCCACCAGTGAGCGCGTCATCGTCATCAATCAGGCCGCGGCCCGCGCGAATTGGCCCGGCGAGGATCCGGTTGGCCGCATCGCCATGGTAGGCGGCCGCGAGGTGCGAGTGATCGCCAGCCTCGCCGATGTCCGGGATCTCAGTCTCGAGACGCACCCCGGACCTGAAATGTATGTGCCCATCACCCAAGCCGGCCCCGCTGGCGCCGAAATGGTGATTCGCACGCGCCTCGACCCCGGCACGCTGGCCCCCACCCTTCTGCGCACGCTGCGCGAGCTCAACCCGGCTCAGCCTGCCGCCACGCTCCGCACGCTGCAGAACATCGTCGACCGGGCCGTCTCGCCGCGCCGGTTCTTCGTCCTGCTCGTCTCCGCCTTCGCGGCGCTGGGCCTCGTCCTCGCCGCCCTGGGCATCTTCGGCGTCATCTCGTACTCGGTGAGCCGCCGCACACAGGAGATCGGAATACGTATGGCCCTCGGTGCCTCCGCTTCCGGTGTGCAGTTCTCCGTCCTCGCAAGCGCGCTGCGCCTGGTGGCCGCCGGAGTAGTTGCCGGCGGCCTTGCTTCGTACTTCTCCGGCCGCTTCCTCGAATCACTCCTGTTCGGAACACGGCCCACGGATCCCGTTACGTTTATCGCCATCGCGCTGATTCTCGCCGCCATCGCGGTGCTCGCCGGCTACCTGCCGGCCCGCCGCGCATCCCGCATCGATCCGATCCTGGCGCTCCGGCGCTAGGACGGAGCGCTTGGGCGTGACCACTCGTTTCCGCCGCGGGATCGCTTTGAACGGTTAGTCCTGTCGCAGGACCACCGCGGGGTCGACCCTCGTGGCGCGCCAGGCGGGGAAAAGGGCGGCAAGGGCACCGGCGGCCAACAGCGTGACCGCCACAGCGGCGATGGTCCCAGGGTCTCGCGAGGAGACACCGTGGATCTGCGTTTGGACTTGCGCGGCCAGGGCGAGTGCCCCGGCCACGCCGATCGCGATGCCTGTGGCCACGAGCGCCAAGCCTTGGCCCACCACCTGAGTCAGCAGGCTGACTGGCTGAGCGCCAAGCGCCAGCCGGATACCGAGTTCACGAACACTTTGCGAGACTGTCAACATCAAAACACCGCCGACACCGACGACTGTCAGCAGCAGCGCCAACCCGGAGAACGAACCTAGGAGCCAGGACTGAGCGCGGTTTTGTTGGAGTGTCCGCTCCAGATACGTCTCCATCGTCCGGACATTGGTCACCGGACGAGCCGGATCCACGGTGCGGACGGCGGCCTCCACAGGTGCCTGGATAACCTGGACGTCTCCACGCGCGCGAACCACGAGTGTCATGAAACCGAACGCGAGTTGCGTGTAGGGATAGTAGACCATTGGGCGCACAGGCGCTGTCAAGGAACTGTGCCGGGTGTCCGCGACAACGCCCACAATTTCGCCCGGGTTGGAGTTCCCGATCGCGACATTCAGCGAACGGCCGATGGGGTTCTCGCCGGGAAAGCTCTGGCGAGCGAGGGTCTCGTTCACCAGGAGGCGCGCGGGGCCGCCCAGCCGAAAGTCCTCGCTTTGGAAAAAGCGGCCGGCGCGAAGTGGAATACGCATGGTATCCATGTACCCGCTCAGGATAATGCGGACATCGGTGACGGGAGCCGTGCCGGCTTCGGGCTCCGGCAGGCCCGTGACTCGATAGGACGTGGCCGAGCCAGGGCCTGAGAAAGGCAGGAAGGTAATCGCACTGGCCGACTCGACACCGGGGACACGCGCGGCGCGCCGGACGGCCTCCTCGAAATAGGCAAGTTGCGCGGCGGGTTGGCGATACTGTTCGCCGCCGGTCGACACGTTTAAAGTCAAAACATTCTTCGGATCGAATCCCGCCGGCACGGCCCGCAAGTTCAGCAGGCTCTGCGTGAACACGACGGCTCCGGCAAGCAGGACAACCGTCAAAGCGGTTTCCAGGATCACCAGTGCGTTGCGAAGGCGGCGGCCGGACTTCCCGGAGCCGGAGCCAGCGGCGCCCTCCCGCATTCCGCCCGTCAGGTTCGCGCCCGCGTGCAGCACCGCCGGGCCGGCGCCGGCGAGCAGTCCGGTGGCCAACGCCATGGCGAGCGCGAAAAGGACGACCTCCATCTGCAAGTGAATCGTTTCCAGCCGCGGCGTGGCCGGGGGCAGCAGCGTCTTTAGCCCATCGATCGCCCAAATGGCCACCAGTAGCCCGAACAAACCGCCGAGGGTCCCGAGCAGTACGCTTTCCACAAGCAGTTGCCGCACCAGACGCGCACGGCCGGCGCCCAGCGAGGCTCGCACGGCCAACTCTCTCCGCCGGCCCGCCGAGCGCGCCAGCAGCAGATTTGCCACATTCACGCAGGCGATCAGCAGGACGGCCAGCCCTGCTCCGAAGATGATCCACAAGGAACCGCGCAATGGCGCAGCGAACTGCTCGGACAAGGGGACGGCGCTGGCGCCCCAGCCGGCATTGAATTTGGGATGCTCCTGTTGCAGCCGCATCGCGATGCCGTTAAGCTCGGCTTGGGCCTGGGAGATGGTCACACCGTCCCGCAGGCGGGCGATGACACGGAAGCTGCGGCCGGACTGCCTGTAGTCGCGGGCCGGATCGATTCGCTGCGCCTGCCAGACTTCAGCCTTGTGATTCAGGCCGGCGAATGGCTCATTGATCACTCCGATCACCTGATGGGGAGTGTCGTCGACCTGGATACTCTTGCCGATGATCCTGGTGTCACCCCCGAACTTGCGGCGCCAGAGAGACTCGCCCAGGACGATGACGGCCGGCGCGCCCGGTTTCGAATCGGCTTCGATGAACGAACGGCCAAGGATTGGATTGACGCCCAGCGTGGTGAGCCATTCCGGGCTCACGCGGAGCGAAGGAACCACCTCCGGATGTTCTCCATTCAGGGTGGCGGACTGACTGGCGGCAACGGCCATTCCAGTGACCGAAGTCGCGCGGCTGCGCCAGTCCAGGAAGTTAGCCATCGCTACAACGTTTTGGTTCATGCCCCGGCGGGAATCGGTTTCCCAGATCATGATTAGGTGCTCCGGTGCGGGGAAAGGCAGAGGCTCAAGGAGGGTCTTGAACACGACACTGAACAAGGCCGTATTACCGCCGACGCCGAGGCCCAGTGTTATTAGGGCCGCGAACGTGAGGAGCGGGTTTCGCCAGAGGGTCCGCCAACCGAATCGGAGGTCATGCCACATGCCTTGGGGGGTGCAATCGGGGGACCAGTGCTAAGTAATTGATTCAAATGGGCCGGAGGCATCTGCTGGTGTCCGGTTGTGGGACGTCGCGCACTGGGGGCGGGACGGCCTGTCTCCGGCCGCATACCGCTAAACGGAGGAAGTTCAGGCTGACTTGGTTTTCCGGCTCTTAAGATACTCAACCACAATCGGCAGCACCGAAATCAAGATAATGCCGACAATCACCTTTTCGAAGTGCTTGCGAACGATCTCATTGTCGCCGAGCATGTAGCCCAGCGTTGTCATCGAAACCACCCAGCCGATGCCCCCGAAGACGTTGAAGCTCAGGAAGCGGCTGTAATCCATCTTCGCCACGCCGGCGACAAACGGGGCGAAGGTGCGGATGATGGGCACGAAACGCGCATAGATGATTGTCTTGCCGCCATGCTTTTCGTAGAACTCCTGGGTCTTGATCAGGTGCTCTTTCTTGAAGAAACGGGAGTCCGGCCGGTTGAACACGCCAACACCGGCCTTCCGCCCCAACAAGTAGCCCACGCCGTCGCCAACGATTGCCGCGACGATCAGCACCGCATTAATGGCGAAGATATTCAGATCGCCCGCCCCGGCTACTACGCCCACGGTGAACAGCAGCGAATCGCCGGGCAGGAAGAAGCCCGCAAGTAAGCCGGTTTCGGAAAACACGATTCCAAATAGCAGCGCATAGCCGTGCCAGCCCCCGAAGACGGTCGTTAAGAGTTGCCTTAACTGATCCGGATTCGTAAGGGTCCGGAGGAAGTCAATCAGAGTCTGAACCATGCTTAGCCGCGATAGCTATCGATGAGGCGGCGAATGGCGTCCTGATTCAGCTTGACCTTGCCGCGGTCGACCATCTTGGCTACGAGTCCGTCTTCAAACAGATCCTTCCGCTCCTGGGCGCGACGGGATTTGAGGGCCGCGAGAATCGTGTCGCGCTCGGCGGCGAGCTTGCCCAGGTCCGCGGGCGTCTTGGCCACCAGGCGCACAACGATAGTCTGGTCCGAGATGTTCATCGGGCCCAGCATGGCGCCGGGTTCCTTGCCGAACAGTTCGGTGAAGTGCGTGCCGGTTCCGATGCCTTCGGCCGCGCCGTCCCGTGTAAAGTCGTTCGAACTCTTGACTTCGACGCCCACTGATGCGGCGACGCGCTTGAGGTCGGCGCCCTGCTTGACCATCTCTTCCACTTCCTTCTGGCGCTTGGCGGCGAGTTCGGCGGTCTTGCCGGCGGTAACGGCGGAACGCACCTGGCTCTCCACTTCGTTGAATTCCGCGGGGCGGGGCGGGGCAATGTTGTTCACGACGCCAAACACCATCTTGTTTCCCGGCGCGACGACGAGGTTCGTGACGCCGCCCTTCTGGGCGCTGAACAGGGCGCCGTCCAATTCCTGCACCAAGCCGACTTCCTGGAGCGGTCCGCCGGAGGCGGCATCGGCAACGCTGAAGTGCGCCAAGCCAAACTTCGCGGCGATGGCGGCGCCGTTACCGGGCGATTTGACCAGCTCGGCGCGAGCCTGTTCGGCCGCGGATTCGATCATCGATTGGGCGCGCTGCTTGCGCACTTCCGCCGCGAGTTCGCCCTTCACTTCCTCAAACGGTTTCACGCGAGCGTCTTCACGGTCCAGCGTCTGGATAATGTGAAATCCGTACTCGGTTTTCACCAGGCCGGAGATATCGCCCTTTTTGAGCGAGAACGCGGTGGATTCAAAGTTGGCCACGGTCTGCCCCTTGCTCATCCAGCCGTATTCGCCGCCCTTGTCCTTGGAGCCGGGATCGTCTGAATTCTCCTGCGCCAGTTTGGCGAAGTCGCCGCCGCCCTTGATCTTGGCGAGAAGGTCATTGGCCTTGGCTTCGGCTTTCTTCGCATCGTCGGCGGATTTGCCGGCCGTGCTGACCAGGATGTGGCGGACCTTCACGCGCTCTCCGGAGCGGTAGCGGTCGCCGGCGTTGTTGTAGGCCTGGCGGATCAGGTTGTCATCCAGCGTGATATTGGCGGCGAAGCGGTCCTCGCTGGCCACCAGGATCTCGAAGCTGCGCTTTTCCGGCGTCCGGTACATGGTGCGGTTTGCATTGAAATAGGTCTGCAACTCCTCGGGAGTCACCTTCACTTGGGATTGGAACTTGTCAGCCCCGAAGCGCACGTACTCGACCTTGATCTTTTCGTTCCGGCGGCGGAACTCCTCTTCCACCTCCTGCGGGCCGACCACCATGCCCTCCATGACGATGATACGAAGGCGGTTCAGGCGCATCTGCTTGGCGACATTGGCTTCAAACTCCGGAATCGTGAGACCCTGTTCACGCAGGAAGCCGGTGTAGAGCTCCTTGTTGTAACCGCCGCCCAGTATCTGCGGCAGCATGGAGCGAATGGCGTTGGCAACTTCTTCCTCGGTGACGCGAATGCCCATCTCTTCGGCATGGCAGGCGGAGGCGCGCTCGGCTACGAACTGGTTAATGAACTCCGGAATGTAGCTCTGGATCATCTGCGCGGGGAGGTTGCGGTTGCGAAGCTGGTTCTGCAACTGGCGCTGGACTTCCGCCGCGTTGATCTTGTCGCCGCAGACTTCCGCGACCACGGTTTCCGACGGATTGCCGCTGCCGGGACCTCCCGGGACCAGGTAGGTCACCATGGAGAGGGCGACCATGCCCAAGAGAACAGTCAGCACTGTGCGGGCCGCTTTGTCGCGGCTGCGGAAGAAATCGAACATTGTAAGTGGAACTCCTGCGTGTCGCTCGCGGCCGGTATAGGCGGCAAGATAAGACTCCGAATATTATAGCGTCTCCGGCTATTCCCATTCGATGGTGCCCGGCGGCTTGTGCGTCAGATCCTGAAAAACGGCGGCAATTCCTTCTACAGCAAGGAGTTGCGCGGCCATGGCGGCGTGAAGGGCAGGCGGGATGGGAACGGACTGCGCGGTCATGCCGTCGACCGAGTCGATGGGCCGCAGAACTACCGAGTCTCTTTGCGCGCCGGCGCCAAGCGAAATCAGCACCACGGGAAACTGCCAAACGGAACGGTCGTAGCCCGATTCGTGCGACAGTTTGCGGACAATGGCGTCGACGCGGCGCAGACGGTCCATCCGTTCTTCGGTAATCGCCGATTGGAAGACGGTCAGGGAAGCGACGGGCGCATTGGACCCGATCACGCCAATGACGCGGTTCACTCGCATGTCCGTATTGATCGCTTCGGTGGCTTTGGCGTGATCGAGATGATCGACGATCAGCACGGGGCGGTAAGAGCGGGAGTCTCCCTGTACGCCAACCGAGTGCACGGGCGCGATGTGGCCCAGGCTGGTTGGGACCAGCGGGGCATCAGCCTCCTGGCAGAGGCAGCGGATGGCCAGACCTGGGCCGGGGAACGGGTGGCGCTCCAGGAATTCGGGTGGTAGACCCAGTTCGCGGCCGATCTCGCGAACCTCGTCCTTATAGAACTGGGTGAGCGGCTCGACGATGCGGTTCTCGTCGATCAGTTTCTGTATGCCCGCCACGCGGTTGTGATGGGTCTTGATGAGATCGGCCTTGGCCGTGCCGCCGCTCTCGATGGTGTCGGGGTAAATAGTGCCCTGGCCGAGAATCCAATCGCCGTCCAGATAGTGGCCGGACTCGAGAATGCGCTGCTGGATCTCGACGAACTTTTCGCCGATGATGTGGCGTTTGCGCTCCGGTTCGGTGACGTCCCGCAGCGCGCCGAGAAAATCGGCCCGAGCATCGACGACGTGGAAGTTCTTCGCGCCCAGAGAGGCGAAGATGGTGCGGACGAACTCGGTTTCGCCCTCCCGCATTAGGCCGGTGTCGACGTAGGCGCCGTGCGCGCGTTCGTCGCCAAGGGCTTTCAGACAAAGAGTGTAGGCCACCGTGGAATCGACGCCGCCGGAGACGAAAAAGAAGACGTTGCGCCGGCCGGCCACTTCGCGGATGGAGTTCTCAACGACAGGGACACGGCTGGCCGGCTCCCAGTCCCGGCTGCAGCCGCAAATATCGAATAGAAAATTGTGAAGCACCTTCCGGCCTTCGTGGGTGTGGACCACCTCCGGATGGAACTGTACGGCGTATTTGCGGGCCGCGACATTGCCGATGGCGGCCACGGCGCAGGTAGAGGTGGAGGCCAGAACCTGGTAGCCGGACGGCGGCGCGAACACGGTGTCGCGGTGGCTCATCCAGACCTGCCGGTGGTTCTCCACGCCGGCGAAGATCGGCGCCTGGACCTGGATATCCAGGTGGGCGATGCCGTATTCGCCCTTGTCGCCCTTCCGCACCTGCCCATCGAGCAGATAGGCCATCAACTGCTGGCCGTAACAGATGCCGAGCACGGCGATTCCCGAGCGAAGCAGAGCCGGGTCCATGGTGGGGCTGCCCGGTTCGTAGACGCTGGACGGTCCACCGGAGACGATTACGCCTTTGGCGTTTGCCATCTCCGAGGCTGGTGTTTCCGATGGGCGCACCTCGGCATAGACGCCGAGTTCGCGCACCTTTCTGGAAATGAGATGGGTATATTGCCCACCCGTATCCAGAATGATGATTTGAGGTTCGGGTGCGTAGTCGTTCACAGATCAAGAACGGGGCGCTTAGCGTTCCGCGCGCGGGGCGGTACGCTGCACGATGAGCTTCTTGGCGCTCTCCAATAGTTCCTTGGCTTTATTGACGGCTTCCACCGCCTTGATGACGGCCGGGTCAGAATCGACCGCGAGCTTCCGGGCATCTTCCTGGCCGAACGCGGTTAGGTACATCTCGTATTTGACGCGCATGCGGGTCCAGTCGAGATTTTCGTTCCAGTCGGCCTCGGTAAAGGCGACGTTTTCCTTGGTAAGGAACGCCTTGAACTCGCCAAGAATGGCGGCGTCCGGCTCCCAGCCCTGGGGGAGCTTCGCTTCCTTGGCGCCGAAGTATTTGGCGGTGAAGTTGAAGAAAACGAAACGGCGGATCAGTTCGCCCTGAAACTTGTTGGCCTTCTGGGCCGCGATCATCTCGTCCGGCTTGATACCGCCGCCGCCGTAGACGGTGCGGCCGGAGTCGGTCATCTTTACATCGTTCGGGTTCTGCGTCGCGGTGTCGCGGCGGTAGTAGTAGTCGAGGAACGACGTGTTTAGGTAGTCGCGCTGGATGAGGCGGTTGGAAGGAGTGTAGTATTTGGCGGTGGTCAAGGCCAGGCCCGTGGAGTCGCTCAGAGGATGCACGGTTTGCACCAGACCCTTGCCAAACGTATTGTCGCCGACGATCCATCCGCGGTCATGGTCCTGCAGCGCGCCGGCCACAATTTCGGCGGCCGAGGCGGAGTAGCGGTTCACCATCACGACGATTGGGTAGGTTCGCTTGTTGGAACCGTTGCGGGAGACGTATGGGCGTTCCGCGGAGGCGCGGCCCCGATGGGAGACGACGGTTTGGCCGTTCTGCAGGAAGCGGCCGGCGACGGAGACGCCTTCGTTCAACAGGCCGCCTGGGTTGTCGCGTAGGTCCAAAATCAAGGCTTTCACGTTCTGCTCGCCCACGCGCTTGAAGTTCTCTTCCACTTCCTTGCTCGTGTTCTCGTTGAATGACTCGATGTCGATGTAGAGCACGCCCGGCTTGACGAAATGAGCGTCCTGCACGGACTTGCGCGGGATCTCGTCCCGGATGATATTCAGAGTCAGCGGCTTGTCGACGCCCTCCCGGGAGACGATCACCTGGACCGGAGTTCCCTTGGGACCCTTCAGCTTATCCGCGACCTCGGTGGTGGTCCATCCATCGGTCCGTTTGTCGTCGATGGCGACGATGGTGTCGCCGGGCCGGATACCAGCTTTGTACGCGGGAGAACCGGGGAACGGGGCGATGACCACGGTGCGGCGGTTGCGCTCGCTCACCGTCATGCCGACGCCATAATAATGACCGCGTTGATCCTCGCGCATCTGCTGGTAGTCGCGGGGATCGAAGAAGCTGGAGTGCGGATCGAGGGTCCTCAACATGCCCGGAATGGCGCCCTTGTACACCGCTTTGTCGGAGGTCACCTTGTCGGCGAAGTTCTGTTCGACGGCCGAGTAGACCTTGGAGAAGGTCCGGACCGCCTGCTGGATTTCGTCCTCACTGGTGGCGGCGGCGGCATCGGTCACAAGCGGGCCGGCCAAGCCCCCAAGCACCGACGAGACCACAATGACGGCGGGGACGATCCAATTGAGATGGCGGCGCGTTTCGGCCATGCCAGTACCTCCGAGTTTCGATTCTGAGTATACCAATCCAGTAGGTTGGACGGCGGGAGGCCGGCTTTCGTTGTGGAAAATTTGGCCCTCGACTTCCTTATCGGCCAATTTCGGCGCTTACAGGATGGCGCCGCAGTCCTTGGCGCGTTTCAGAAACGCTCGCAGACCCCGGACGGTGGAGGCATCGTCGAACTGCCGTTGCATGCGGACCGCCTGCTCGGCCGCCGCCTCGTAATTGGCCAGCCTTTCGGCCATGTGCGGAGCGTGGCTGGCATAGAACGCATAGATCGTCGCGTAACGGGAGATCAACTGGGCCGGGTGCAGGTCCCAGCCCTGGTAGAAGCCTTCGGCGAGCGACAGCAGAATCTCGTCGCGATGCTGTTGCCACGCCGCAATCACCTCGTCGCGCCGTTCGCTGATGGGGAGGATCTTCGTCGGGCCATCGACGACATCGACGTCGGTCCCCGCAAAGGCCATCACCATCTGCGTGCGCGTATGGGTGCAGGCCGAATGATGGAGGCGCTGGAACGGCGCGGCGATTCCAAGGGAGGCCAGCAGGTCATACGGTCCCAAATGCACGCCCAGCAGCTTGCCGCCGGCGGCGTCGATCAATTCTCGTAACCGTCCCATGACCGGCGGCGTCTCCACCAGCACTTCAATCCAGGCGCGGCCGCGCAGCTCCATGGCCAGCAGCGCTACCTCCTCCGGCCGTTCGACCTTCGGAAGCGTCACGCGGAAGTTGGCGGGCAGCCGGTAGCTGACAGTCTGTAGGAACTGGCGAAGCGTCTTTAAGCCGCGCTCGCGCGTTTCGCCGTGGAGCGGCCGAATGCGAATGCCGAGAAACGGCGGCAGGGTGTTGGCCTCCGCGCCTTGCCGCACGGCCTGGGAGACGGACTTGACATGGGCGTCCTCCTCGTCGCCGGAACGGGCGCCGTAGCCGTCCTCAAAGTCGATGCGATAGTCCTCCACCGGTTCCCGTGTGAGCTTGTCGCGCACGCGCTCCAGCAACTTGGCGGGACAGTCGAGCTCCTCCGGCCCGGGCCGCCAGCGGTCCAGGGCGGCGAGCGCGAGCCGCCCGAGTTTCTGCGCCGTGCCGGCGTTGAATAGATGTGCGCCGCCGTAGACGACGTGGACAGGCTGGCGTCTCGACATTACCGCACCGCCGCCGGAATCGCATATTGCAGCGACTCTCGCAGCCACGCGGCGTTCTCGCGAACGGCGCCGCGGAGCTCATCGGTCAGCCCCGCGCGTTTCTCGTACAGGCGGTAGCCTTGCCGCGAACGCAAATAGCCTTTCGCTTCGGGATGGCGTTCAAATAGCGTATCGCCCAGCTCCGCGTGGAGCCGCTCGAATTTGGCGCGGCGATCCAGCAGTGCCTTGATGAGGAACGGAATGACCATGGAGTAATCCCCTTGCATGCTCTCGGTCGATTGTACGTAGGATTCCCGATCCACTTTGCCCCAGGTCACGGCTTCGGCGGGCGGGCAGGAACTTAGCGAACCGTCGGTGACCGGCGCGGTGGTGATCTGCACGTCGAACTCATAGCCGCGCACGCCGGGCAGACCCAGCACCTGGCCCAGCGCGGGCTCCGGCTGGAGGTTGTAGTTCTTCGGCACGCCGCCGCCGAGCATAAACGTCGCCAGCGCTTTGGAGTCGCTTTGAAACAGGCCCCAATAGTGGTAGGCGCAGGCTTCGAACACTTCGGCGTGAATATCGAGATCGAAGGCGTGGGCGGGCAGCAGGCCGGCCTCTTTCATGGCCCAGAGCTTCATGGAGTTCAGGAAAACGCTGCCGTCGCCGGGCGCGCCGACGAAGACTGGAATCGCCATCCTGGAGCAGGTGGCCAGCAGGCCGGGGTCGACCTCGGCGGCCTGCTCCTGCGCCGCGTACCAGGCGCCGAGTTTGTGGCGGAGCTCGGTGCCGGTCATCTTCTTTTGAAACTCGGGCCGCTGGAGCAGGGCGGTGAGGAAGCGGTCCTGGTCGAGCAGCACGTCTTCGTCGAAGGCCATGTCGGTGACGCGAATGGTGCGCTCGTCGCGGAGCGCGCCGTCGTCGCCGAAGATGGGCACTTCAAAGACGGGATCGCGGCGGCCGGTCAAGCTGCGGTGGCCGTCGTGATAGCAGACGGCGTCGGTGGTGGAAAGATAGGCGACCCATCCGGTTTCCAGCAGCGGAATCAGCCAGGTTTGATGCTGGCCGGAGACCGTCACCGGGCCGGCGATGGCGAGCGTGAGCGGGCATCCCATGCCGATGGCGCGGTCGAGAATCGTATAGACCCGCCGCAGATACGCGCCGCCAAACGCCGGCAGGCAAAAGCGGAACAGTTCGTCGAGCGAGTTCACTTCGTCGACACGTTTCACGCGCACCGTTCGGCGGTGGCTCTCGTCGCAAGGGTTCATTACGATTTCTATTGTCCCCCGTTCGCGGCGTTCTCGCTCTCGCGCTGCCGCCCGGCCCCAAACGGACGGGCCGGTCGCTGCCGGTCTCAGCGGATCCCGGCGCGGCGGAAGGCTACGGCGGATGGGTGAAAGGGGCCATTGAGCTGGATCGCTGAAGCTCTCGAACCGCCAAACGCAATGTGCCACGGGCAGACGCACGACGAAGCAATCCGCCGTGCCGAACGGCTGGCGATCGAAGTGATCGCGGATCGCATCGCCCACGGCGAAATGGCATCAGCGGCATTAGCCGTTTCGTTCTCGATTCCAGATGAGCAACTGGCCAGCCACTAGAGCCCGGCGAGTCCTCGGGACCTTGGAGAGCGCCGGTGAGAGGGCGAAGGCTCAGCGTAGCTCTCGCCGTTCTCGCGTCCATCCCACTCGCCCCGATTACGAGTTCTCCTTTCACGATCAGGACGAAATCGGGCCAAGAATGCTGACCCGAATCGCCAAGCAGAGACGATCGCGATGGCTCGGCCGGCTGTGCGGAGAGGGAAGAAGCGGGCCAACGGTGCGCTGCCACAATCTGACCGCCAAGGCCGGCACAAGGCTCGAAGCTTGCGAGAAGAGAGGACGCGCCGTTTCCGGGCAGCGGTAGCTGAGCCCGGCGTTTCGCCCTTACCCATTCGCCCGGTTTGGCCTCTTGCGAGCCAGGGGATTGCAAACTAGCGGTGAAGTGGGCGAAGGGCACCCCGTTTAACCAATCAACGGGCGAGCGTTTGAATAGGACAATTAGGCCTCAGGTGGCATACGGATCTTCCGCGGGCGTTGACTTGACTCATCTTCCAAGTATTGGTGGAGCGGCTCGCTTCCGGGTTGCCCGTCTTGGGGAAGCCATCGGGAAACCAGCAACTCTCTCGCCCCGGGGCCTGCTGGAACTGGCCGGGCCGAGAGTTGCGGCTCAGAGTAGCAATAATATGTTCGACTTGGCCTAACAAGGTTTTAACTCGAAGGAGGCGGACAGGCGTGGCGACAGGTCGAGATACTCAACTCACGAAGCAGGTTGGCGGGCGCCTTGTGGCGGCTGAGGTCTGTAGACGCGGGTTCATTGCCACGACCTTCACGGGCAACGTGCCGCATTACGACATCATCGCCTCGAACGCGAACGGCCGGCGCCAAGCGGTTCAAGTAAAAGCAATCAACGGCGGCGCGTGGCAGTTTGACGCCCGTTCTTTTGCTGACATTGAACTCGAGGGCAGAAGGCAGATGGTCCTTCGCCCGACCAAGCCCGCGTACCCTGACTTGGTTTGCGTATTCGTGCGACTGCACGGATTGGGCTCGGACGAGTTCTACCTATTAACCTGGAACGATCTCCAGGCGATTGCGATCGCCCCGTATAGCCAATATCTCGAACGCCACTGTGGCGTTCGTCCGAAGAAGTACGATTCCTTTCACATGGCGATTCGGCCTGAGATGCTGAAAGATCACAGGGACAAGTGGGCCGGGATTTCCATTTTGGGTCTCCCGGACCCCCACAGTATACACCAACGCCTCACTCCCGTGCCGGATTTGATCAGAATCCCCTTTCCGAGGGCGGGCCAGTGCCTGCGGATGGCTTCTTTCGACCA
>VFZO01000121.1 GCA_016871155.1 Acidobacteriota bacterium
AGTAACGCGCGATCCCTGGAAGTCGATCTTGAGAAGGCCGTTGAACGAGAGCTGAAAGGGCTGGTTTTGTTTGTCACCCATTGGGTGCTGTCCTCCGCAGGGGTCTTCGCTGCCTTCAAACCCCTATGGATATTGATGCGGACGAGCATCCGGGAGATTCGCACGCGCGGCTCAAAACGGAAATGTGGGATGATACCTCCATGTTTCCCTGGATTCTGGCCACCAGCCTCCTGACCCAGCCTGAAGTTCGTCCCAACCCGAACAAAGCCGTGCCTCTGGCCGCTGTTGTCACCTTCCGCGCCGGCGGACCTGTGACAACGGAAGTGGTGATTTCCGATGGAAAAAACCAATGGAAACAGCGATTTACGTCGGACCCGGCCAAGGGCCTGCCGATTGTCGGCATGCGTGCGGCTCGGAAACACACAATCTCTCTGACCGTCCGCGATCCCGCCGGCCGTCGCGTCGCGGCGCCCGAACCTCTGGAGTTCACCACTCCGCCCCTACCCGCCGGCGCCGGCGAAATGCCGCCGTTTCGAATCACTGTGAACGACCGCTCCAGGAAAGAGCCCGGCTTCACAATGTTCAGCCCCCGCCGCGCCCGGCAGGGCCAACCCCGCTTCGGAGCCGGATACGGCATGCTCTTGGCCATCGACGACGATGGCGAAGTCGTCTGGTACTTCCGCACCGATTCCCGGATCAGCGACTTGCAACGGCTGCGCAGCGGCAACATCGCCTTCGTCACGCAGGACTACCGGATCACCGAGATCGACGTGCTCGGAAACACCGTTCGTGAATACTACGCCTCGAAGCGGCCGGAAGGCGCTCACCCCACGGCAGTGCCGGTTGAGACCACCACCTTCCATCACGAGGTCGACGAACTTCCCAATGGCAACCTGATTGCCCTGGGCTCGGAGGTTCGGGAACTGGACAACTACTTCACCTCCGAAACCGACGCCGGCGCGCCTAGGAAGCGCCAGAAGGTGATGGGTGACGAGGTCGTGGAGTTCGACCGGGCGGGCAAGGTCGTCTGGCGTTGGAACGCCTTTGACGTGTTGGATCCATACCGGATCGGTTTTGAAACCTTCTCCGGATATTGGGACCGCCGCGGATTTCCCGGTGTCGTCGATTGGAGCCACGCCAACGGCATGATGTACGACGAAAAGGACGATGCGATTCTCATCTGTTTCCGCTACCTCGCGATTGTCGTCAAGGTCGACCGAAACTCGAAGCAGGTGCGCTGGATCGCCGGCGACCCCAAGGGCCATCCCTCCGCGTTGCAAGGCAAATTCCTGAAAATGGCGGGCGGGGCGCAGTGGTTCTACCATCAACACGCTCCGATGCCGACGCCGCGCGGCACGCTGCTGCTGTTCGATAACGGCAACTACCGGGCCGTGCCCTTCGACAAGCCGATGAAACTCTCCGATACATGGTCCCGCGCCGCCGAATACGCCATCGACGAGAAGTCCATGACGATTCGCGAGACCTGGAGTTCCGAGCCGAAGACCGCCGAGTCCGTGGTGGGAACCGCCATGGGCGACGTCGATTGGATGCCGAAAACCGGCAACGTACTGGTGCACTACGGCGCACTGCTGCCGCAATCGAAGCTCAGCCGAATCGATTGGGACACCATGCAGCAGGCGGCCACCTGGACTCGCATTCGCGAGTACACCCACACCCGGCGGCCAAAACTGGTTTGGGAAGTCGTGATCGGCGACCCGGAGGGCAAGGAAGCCGTCACCTGGGTCCTGTTCGGTGGCGACCGCGTTCCGGCGCTACTGCCCGGCATGACCGTTCGTTGAAAATTCTTCGGAACCTTTTGCGAAAACCTGCGTATGAATAGTAGACTGTCTACTGTCAAGATGAGCAAACAGGACAACGAACGGCTGGAGTTGCTGCAGGGGACGCTGGACATGCTTGTGCTCCGAACCCTTTTATTTGGGCCATGCCACGGGCACGCGATCGCCAAGCACATTCAAAGAACCAGCGACGAGGCGCTGTTGGTGGAGCATGGATCGCTCTACCCTGCACTGCACCGGCTGGAGCGCCAGGGCTGGGTGACCACCAAGTGGGACAAGGCGCCCGGCCGGAACCGCGAAGTGAAGTATTACCTGCTCACGCCCGCCGGCAAGAAACATCTGGCCGGCCAGGAGAGCCGGTGGGAACAACTCGTGGCCGCCATCGGAAAAGTGATGCGGCCTGCCTAAACCGGCAACAAGGAGGCCACGCGCTATGAAGCGCGACGACGATTTGAACCGCGAACTGCGGGATCACCTGGAAATGGAAGCCGAGGAACTGCGGGCCGGCGGCCTGCCCCCGGCTCAGGCCGCCGCCGCAGCCCGGCGGGCCTTTGGGAGTCCATCGCTGGCGGCTGAGCGCACTCGCGACGTGTGGCGCTGGACCGGCCTGGCGGCCTTCGGCAAGAACGTCCGATTCTCGTTCCGCCGCGCCGCCGCCAATCCGGGCTTCACGGCCACCGTGACCTTGGTCATCGCTCTGGCCGTGGGCGCGTCCACGGCACTGTTCTCTTTTGCCGATGCCGCGCTGTTCAAGCCGCTACCCTATCGGGAGCAGGAGAAGCTCCTGGCGATCAGCGTGCAGTTTCGGGGTGACGGCGGACAGTTGGGTGAAGTCTGCTGCACGGGCGCCGATTGGAAGGTGCTGGCCGCCAACGCCACAACGTTTCAACGCGCCGTCTACTCCGGCATGTCGTCAGAGGTGAATCTGGCCATGGGAGACCGGGCCACTCTGGTGAAGCAGCAGCGAGTGGGCCGCGATTTCTTCGCGACCCTCGGCGTTCCGCCGGTGCGAGGCCGTTCCTTTTCCGAGGAGGAGGACACGCCGGGCGGAGGAGCGGCTGTGGTGCTAAGCGACGCCCTTAGCCGCCGTCTGTTCGGCGCGGACAGCGACCCGATAGGCCAAAAAGTTCTGCTGAAAGGCGAGCCTTTCGAGGTAGTGGGCGTCATGCCGCCCGCCTTCTATTCCGGTATCCGCGCCGACCTTTGGACTCCGCTCCGCGCCTCCACCAGCGGCGAGGGTGGCGGCAGCAACTTCGGCATTTTGATTCGCCCCATGCCCGGCATCTCGATGCGGCAGGTCGAAGGCGAACTGGCGAATCTCTCCCGCGAACTGCCCGCCAGGGTCGCCAAAAACGGATCGACGAGCGCCAAGTGGTACATCACGCGCCCGCTAGTTGAGGCGCGCGGACTCGGCCTCCGGGCGCCGCTGCTGGTGCTGCTTTCCGCGGTCGGGATTGTGCTGCTGATCGGCGCCGTCAATGTGGGCGGCCTGCTGCTGGCGCGCCAGAGCGGCCGCGCCGCGGAGTTGGCCACTCGCATGGCGCTGGGCGCATCCTCAGGTCAGATCTTCTCCGAGGTTTTGCTGGACAGCGTCGTTTTGATCGCTCTTGGCGGCCTGCTGGCGATTCCGGCGGCCGGCCTGGCGCTGAGCGGTCTAAAAGCCCTCACGTACGAGATGACCTCTATTGCCGACGCGGCCGCTCTCGACGAGCGCTGCATGGCCGTCGCCGCTACATTGACGCTTGTTGCTGGCCTGGTAGCCGGACTCTTCCCGGCCTGGCAGGCCACTCGCATGCAACCGCGCGCCGGCGCGGCCCGCGGCTTCTCTGGCCGCAAGCGGCGCATCCCGCTCGGCGCGCTTGTCCTGGCGCAGGTTGCCATGGTCGTCCCGCTGCTTATGGGCGCCGCTCTGCTTGGCAGATCGTTCCTTGGGCTTTGGACTGCTCCGCCGGGCTTCGACCCGGACGGCGTACTGCTGTCGCGCTTCTCCCTGCAGGAGAGCCGCTATGCGGACCGGGAGAAAGTGGACCGTCTGCTTCGGGAGGGCGTGGATCAAATGTCGCGATTGCCCGGCGTGGAGGCGGCCGCCGCCGGTCTCCACGCCCCCATGGAACGATGGTTGAACATGGGCGTTTCGCTCGGAGCAAAGCCGTCGCCCGGCGAAGCGTTCTTCACGAGCAACATGAACTATGTCACACCCAACTACTTCGCGGCTTTGCGCATTCCCGTTCTGCGGGGGCGGGTGTTCAGCGAGTCCGATACGGCCTCCAAAGAGCGCGTCGTGATCGTCAACGAAGCCTTCGTAAAGCTGTTCATGAAGGATAAACCCGTGCTCGACGGTCACCTGCGCGTCGGCAATGGCGCTGCACTGCGCATCGTCGGCGTCGCGGGCGACACCCAGCAACGCGGGGGCTGGGGCTCCTACGGTCCGTTGCATCCCATGCCCGCCATCTTCGTTCCGGCCGCTCAGGTGGAGGCGGAGTTCCTCCGCGTAGTCCATCAATGGTTCTCACCGGTCTGGGTCGTGCGCACGAAGAGCCGGCCGGAGGCGCTGGCCCGGCCCTTGGAGGACATCATGCGCGGTCTGGATCCCATGCTGCCGCTCGCGAAATTCACCACTCCCGATGAGTTGAAGAGCCTGACGCTCGGCACCCAGAAGTTGACCGTAACGCTCATCGCGGCGATCTCCGGCCTGGGCCTGATTCTTTGCGTCCTGGGCATCTATGGGCTCGTCTCCAGCGGTGTCGCGGAGCGCACGCGCGAAGTGGGAATCCGGCTGGCGCTCGGCGCCACACGCTCTCGCGTCGTTCGTTCCGCCATGCGGCCCGGCCTGTTGTGGGCCGCCGGAGGCGTGGCCCTGGGCGTTCCGCTCGCGTATGCGGGCAGGGAAGCGGTGTCGAAGCTCCTCTATAACGTGAAGCCTACCGACACCCTGGCGCTCGGCATACTCGCCGCCGTTCTGCTCCTCGCCGTGGCCGCGTCGAGTTTTCTGCCCGCACTCAAACTGGCGCGGCTGGATCCGGCCATCACTTTGCGGGACGAGTGAGCGTCCGCCCCGGGGCTCAGAGTCTCGCGCCCCGAGTGGCAATCCAGTGAGAGTGGCGGGCGAATGGGAAGCGGCCAGTTCCTCCGCGCGGGCCTGCGGCTCGCCTTCGTTGCGATTGGTCAGCACGATCACAGTTAAGCGCCTCGCGGGATAGCGCTGGATCACCGTTCGAAACCCGCGCGTGGAGCCCGTGTGGCTCACGCGGCCCGTTTCCACGCGCCAGCCCAACCCGTACCCGTGTTTTGATGCGGTCCAGGCGCGTTGCCATGTGCCGCAATCCAGGAGCCGGCACCGGTCCAGCGCATGGGCCCATTTCGTCAGGTCGTCGATCGACGAGTACACGCCCCCGTCGCCCTGCACGGCCGAGGTTGGCGATTGGTCGTCCCGCTTCCATCCGGCGCCCACGCGGGAGTGGCCGAAGGCCCGGTGGCGCACCTTTGTCCGGCCCTCCTCATGCACCAGCGTGTTCTTCATCCCAAGCGGTGCGAAGATTCGCCGCCTCAGAAAGTCACCGAACCGCAGGCCCGACTTCGCCTCCACGATCAGCGCAAGAATCGCGTACCCGGTGTTCGAGTAGCGGTAGCCGGTTCCGGCGTCGAACAGCAGGCTCGTCTGGCCCTGCACGAACCGCAGCACATCGCTGTCCCGCAACTGAGGCGTTCCGTCCGCCACGCCGGCGTCGTAAGCCCGCAGACCGGACTCATGCTGCAACAGATGCAGCAACGTCACCGCGCGGGCATAGGGCGGCCACTCCGGCAGGTGGTTCGCAACCGGGTCGGCCAGCTGCAGTTTGCCGTCCCGCTCCAGTAACAGGATGGCCGCCGCGGTGAACTGCTTGGTCACCGACGCCAGGCGGAAGTTTGTCTTCGCCGTCACCTTCTTCCCCGCTTCCGTATCGGCGTAGCCTTCCACGCGGCGTTCCAGCACCTTTCCGTCCCGCAGGACAATCCAGGCGGAGCCGGGTTCCAGAAGCGCGAGCAGCAGCAGGTGCATGCTCGTGATGATAATTCACCGGGCCGCAATGTTATTCTCGATAGACAATGAGTACGGAAATTTCTCGTCGCAACCTCATTCGCGCCGCCGCGTTCGCCGGAGCCCCCGCATTACTCCCGGCCCAGGGCGCGAATAATCGCGTCAACGTCGGATGGATCGCCACCGGTACGCGCGGCGCCCACGTCATGAAGATGATGTACAACGCCGTGCCCGATAACGTCATCGTCAGCGCCGTGTGCGATACCTACGCCGCTAATCTGGCCAAGGGCAAGGATCAGATCCAGTCCATCGGCAAGAACACGCCGTCGACGCACGTCGACTACCGCGACATTCTGAACAGCAAGTCCATCGACGCCGTGTTCATCATGACGCCCGAGCACCTGCACCACGAAATGACCATCGCCGCCCTGCGGGCCGGCAAGCACGTCTACGTCGAGAAACCGCTCGCGCACACCATCGAAGAGGGCGCCGAAATCGTTCGCGAAGCGAAGAAGGCCGGCAAGGTTGTTCAGGTTGGCACGCAAAATCGCTCGAACTCGCTCTACATCAAGGCCAAGGAGATGGTGGCCAAGGGCATGATCGGCGAAGTGCACTACGTGCGTGCGTTCTGGTATCGCAACGCGCTGGAACAGAGCCCGTGGAACTATGTGATTCCAACCGAGTCCACCGAACAAAACACCGATTGGAAACGGTTCGTGGGCACGGCCAAGAACCGGCAGTTCGACAAGGACCGCTACTTCCGCTGGAGACTCTACTGGGACTACTCCGGCGGCATCTCCACCGATCTTCTGGTGCACCAGACCGACATCACCAATTTTGTCTGCGGCAAGACGGAACCGGTTTCCTGCGCGGCGTCCGGCGGCCTCTACCGCTGGGACACCAAGAACGACAAGGGCGAAGTGCCCGACACGCTGAGCGCGCTCTATGAATACGCCGATAAGTTCCACATCAACTACTCCTGCTACTTTGGCAACGAAAACTTCGGCTACGGCGAGCAGTTCATGGGGAACGAAGGGACCATCGAGGTGCTGAACCGCCAGACGCTGCGTTTCACCACCGAGAAGTTCAGGGGCAAGGCGCCCGCTCACGTATCCGCGCGCAAGGAGTTCACCGAGGAAAAACCGGGCAACGACGTCCCGGCCGTTCAGGACCACACCAAGAACTTCATCCGCGCCGTGATGGGCCTGGAGAAGGTCGTCGCGCCCGTGGAGGTTGGCCAGCAAGCCGCCATTTCCGGCCATCTGGCAACGCTTTCCCTGCGCAACAACCGGAAAGTGTTGTGGGACACGAAGACCCAGAAGTACCGCTTCTCATAAACGACTCAAGGAAAACGAATGCTGATTCTCGC
Source organism: Acidobacteriota bacterium (assembly GCA_016871155.1). Classification (GTDB taxonomy): domain Bacteria; phylum Acidobacteriota; class Terriglobia; order Bryobacterales; family Bryobacteraceae. The sequence goes on from VFZO01000121.1 coordinate 7,184, forward strand.
CGCGGTATTGGCCATTTTTGTCTACGGAATGATCGCCGCCATGTTGGGCACGATTCTTCCCGATCTCTCGAAGAAGTTCAATCTGTCTCCCAAGGAGAACGGCAACATCGCGCTGTCGCAGGCGATCGGCCTGATGATCGCCTCTCTCGGCGTCGGTCCGCTGATCGACCTGCAAGGCAAGAAAATCGGACTACTCATCGGGCTCGCACTCATCGCGTTCAGCCTGCTGGCGCTGCCGCGATCGAAGAGTTTCATCCAGGTGGCGGCGTTCATGCTGGTGCTTGGCTTAGGCGGCGGCATCATCGTCACTGGCGCCAACGCGCTGGCCTACGACGTCAGCCCCGATAAACAGGCCACAACGCTCAATCTGCTCAACCTCTTCTTCGGTCTGGGGGGCCTGGTCACGCCGTTGGTTTCGGCCCGGATTCTGAATAACGATTCGAACAAAATCTGCAACTTCGCGGCGGCGATGACCGTCGCGACTCTCGCCGTCCACGCGATCACGGAGATGCCGGCGCCTTCGGGCACCGTGGCGTTTCAATTCTCCAAAGTCACGGATCTGCTCTCCAACGGCAGCCTGATGATTCTCGCCGCGCTGCTGTTCCTCTACGTCGCGGCGGAAGTCGGCGTCTGGAACTGGCTCGCGCGCCACCTCATCGCCCAGGGCGTGCCGGAAAAGAACGCGCTCACCATTCTCTCGCTTGGCTTTGCTCTCGGCCTGCTGGTGGGCCGCGTGGCCGTGTCGCCGATTCTCGTCAGCGTTCCCGGCACCACGGTGCTGCTGGGCGCGGCGGTGTTGATGACAGTAACCACATACCTGATGCTGCAATCGAGCGATCCGAAAATGGCCGGCATTCTCGTATTTCTCGGCGGCGTCGCCATGGCCCCGGTGTTCCCCACAACGCTCGCCGTCGTCGGCGATCGCTTCAAGGACATGACCGCCACCGCCATGGGCGTCGCCATCACCTGCGGTTGGCTCGGCCTGGTGGTCAGTTCTCCCATCATCGGCTCGGTTGCCGGAGACGATCCCAAGGGCTTGAAGAAAGCCCTGCTGTTGTTGCCTGCCGCCAGCTTGATCATGGTGCTGGTTAGCCTCGCATTGTAGCCAGATCGTCCCGTAATCGAACCAGTTCGCCACGAGTGCGTTGATTCCAGCGGCGCGGCAAGGCGTAATGCTACACATGCGCCTGTTGCTTTTCGCGGCCGTGCTGGCCGCGCAGCCGCGGTGGATTCAATCGGGCGGGCCCGAGGGCGGATTCATGGGTGGGCTCGCGGTTAACGCGCGTGGCCACGTCTTCGTAGGCTCCGACGGCGGTGGGATGTTCCGTTCCACCGATGGCGGCGAAACCTGGGAGCAAATTAATCGCGGGCTAACAAACCGCTCGAGCTCCGCATTGGTGGCCATGCCCGGCGGCCGGCTGTTCGCGGGAACGCTTGGCCGCGGCAATTTCGTATCCGGCGACAACGGCGATACCTGGACTCCCATCAACCGGGGGATGGACACGCAGTTCGTCCTCTACGTCTTTCAGTCCCGCAACGGGGATTTCTGGTCGGGCACGTTTGGCGCCGGCGTGTTTCATTCGACCGATGGCGGCTCAACATGGACACAAAAAAACAACGGCCTTCGCAACCTCGTTGTCTATTTTTTCATCGAGCTGAGCGCGCCGGGCGCATTTCTCATCGGCACGCAGGGCGGAATCTTCAAAACCACGGACAACGGAGTTACGTGGATGCCGTCCGGTCTGAACGCCAATCCGGTTTTGACGGGTACCGCGTTCGCTCGAATCGGCGACGGCATCGCGGCGAGCACGAATGGCGGCGTGTTCCGCACCAACGATGAAGGCGCGACGTGGACCAACATCTCCCCTGGGCTGCCGTCCACGAATGTGTTTGTGTTGGCCCGCGACTCGGACGATACGCTCTACGCCGCAACCTTAAGCGGTGGCATGGCCCGCTACACCGAACCCGCCGGCCGTTGGACGGCGATCAATAACGGGCTGCCCAGCCCCTCGGTATGGTCGCTGGCCGTCGGGCCGGCCGGGGAAGTGTACGCCGGCACGGCGGAGGCGCTGGCGCGGTCCGATGATCGAGGCGCGACGTGGCGGTTGTTGAAACGGGGAATGATCGCCACGCGCATGCAGACGCTGGCGCAGGCGTGGGATGGCGCGATCTATGCCGGTTCGGTGAACAATGGCCTGGCCCGGTCGGACGATGGCGGGCGAACGTGGACCGAGATCAACCAGGGCCTTCCAGGGCGATCGGTCCGCGTGCTCGCCGTGAACTACGCCGGCCACGTTTACACCGGCTTTCCCGGCGTAGGCATCTTCCGCTCCCGCGACCAGGGCCTGGAGTGGCGCAGGACGAACGAGGGCCTGCCAGCGCAGCCGAATGTTGCGGCGCTGCTGGCGCTGCCGGACAGCGGGACCATGCTGGCGGCGTTGACGAACGGCGGCGTCTACCGGTCGCGCGACTTCGGCGATAGCTGGCAGCCGTCGAACCGCGGGTTGGTGGAAGAGCGCGCCTCGACCCTGGCGCGCGGAACCAACGGTGACCTCTTCGTATTCTCGGGGAACCGCGTTTTCGGGTCGAATAACGAAGGCGCGTCCTGGCTGGGTCTGGGGCAACCGCTGCCAGTGCCGCCGCTATATCTGGACGCCCGCGGCCCCGGCTACCTTCTGGCCGGCAGCCGCGCGGGCCTATACAGGTTGGACGCTGGCGCGGAGGACTGGGTGCGCGTCCCGGGACCGGAGGGCGCGGCCATCTCTGCAGTGTCCCGGGCATCGAACGGCGATCTGCTGTTGGCGACGGACCGCGGCCTGTTTCGCTCAGCGCCGGACTCGCCGCGTTGGCAGTTGTGGAACGAAGGCATGGAGAACCCGTTCGTCAACGTGGTGATCGAACTGCGCGACGGCAGGCTTGCGCTCGGCACCTTCGGAAACGGCGTGTTTCTCGAACGCCTCGATTAATCTTCCGGCCAAAGCCCGCGCTGCAGCACGTCGGGGAAGATCCGCTCGCGAATCACGGGCGAGACGGCGAACCAATCGTCGCAGGGATGGAACCATATCAACCCGGCCAACTCCGCGGCGGGAAGCGGATCGCCCGTGATCGCGGCCCCGTACAGGGTGATCCGCACGATCCGGGATTCGTCGCCGGCGGCGGGTGCCTCGTACACGCCCACAAAATGGAACTCGCCGTACTGCGCGTTCGTGATCTCTTCGCCGAGTTCGCGCCGCAGGCATTCGAGATCGGTTTCGCCGGGCTCGCGCTTGCCTCCGGGCAGGATCAGAAGCCGGGTGCCGGTTCTCTTGCGGCAGAGGAGAATTTTGCCATTCCGGGCGGCAAGCAACCCTACTTTGTCGATCATTGGAGTATCGGGAAGAGTTGATAATCTTTCGGCACGAAAAGGCTGCCTTCGGTAATGCCCTCCGGCGCGATCTCTTTCAACAAGGATGCCACGCGCGGCCAGGAAAGCTCCTCGCGCAGACCTTGATCGAACGCACGAATCACGGCCTGCGTCTCCTGGGCCGATTCGTGCACGAACTCCAGCCGGAAGTGGCGAATGCCCGCCCCCATCCAATTCGCCATATGCGCCGTGGCCTGCTGCGCCTCCGCGCCGAATACCGTATTGCGGCACCCCACGTCTGCCATCACCGGGTGGAGCCGCTCCCGTTCATCGCGCAACGCCACGCGATGCGTCTCGCATGGCCGCCCGCAGTCCTTCCAGGACGTCCCCGTCGAAAGGAAACGGCAGAACACGCAATGCTCGGTGTGGAACACCGGAAGGTGCTGGTAAGCGATCACTTCCAGGCTGGCCGCGCCGGCCCGCTCCGCCAGTTCCCGAATCTGCGCCGCGTTCAAATCGTGCGCTGGCGTCAAACGCTTCAGTCCGCGCTCTAAGTACGTCTCGGCGCTCAGGGCGTTCGCGGTGTTCAAACTGAAGTCGCCAATCAACTCCCGCTCTCCGCCCGCCAGCGTCTGCAAGATCCCCGAGGCCCGCACAAGAATCGCGCAATCCAGATCCCGCAGAAAATTCGGAATCCGGGCCTCGCCCGGCTTCAAGACTCGTGGACTCGCCACCCGCACCGGAAGTCCGGCGGCCTTAACTTTTTGCACGGAGGGGCGAAGTCCGTAGAGATCCAGGTAGTCCAGCGTGATGCTTGCCGGCCGCGTCTCCAGCGCCGCGTCGAGCTGCTCCGGTGTCCGCACCAGAACGTGAAGCCGGGGCGCGCCGGTCTCGGCCGGCACGTGGCGCGGCGAATAGGCGAACGGCGCCACCGCACGGACCGGAACCCGCGTCTGTTCGGTCAGCAGCTTTTCAATCGCCTCCCTCCGCATGGCGTTCAACAGGGAAACCGGCGCGAACACAGCTCCCGCGCACTCGAACGTCAGCCCACCCAGCTCGTAGGCCGTGTTGCCTAACCTCCCGAACTGTTCCCGCAGCGAGCCGGCATCCAACGCCCGCGTTGACGCGGCCTCCAGATTCTCGAGCGAAGCCACGGTCACAACGCTCGCACCTGCGCGCCACTCCGTCTCCAAGGGCTTTCCTGCCCCGGCCCGGACCGTCACGTCCACCCGCTGCTTGCGCGGTGCGATCGCTTTCACGGCCCGGTTCACATCCGGATCGTCCGACCGCCACACCCAATCACCCGCGCGGACGCGCGAAAAATCGATGGCCCCGTTCGCGAAGCGCAGCGTGTCGCCGCGAACTTCGAACACCCGGCCTCCCTCTTCGCGCTCCTGCGGACTCCGCCAGTCGGCGGCGTCGAACACCAGCCCGTCTCCCGGCTTGACCGGCCGTTCCAACGTCACCGCCACGCCGTCGCGCAGCACACGTTCCACGCGGCCCACGCGCACGCCCCGATGGCGCGGCCCGCGCCCGCGCACCACCGCCTGATGATTCACGCCGGTGAGAAAGTACGGCCCCAGCCCGCGCGAATAGACCTGCTCCAACTGCGCCTCGCGCGCCGCGTCGAACGCGCCGTCCAATGCCTCGCGATACGCACGCGTCGTCAGCGCCACGTAGGCGGCGTCTTTGTACCGCCCTTCGATTTTCAGGCACGACACGCCGGCCGCGACAATCTCCGGCACCTGCCGGAGCCCGTACAAATCGCCCGGTGAAAGCAGGTAGCGGGCGTCACCCAACGGCGTGGTCTCCCCGTCCACCACCAGTTCGTATGGCAACCGGCAGGCCTGCGCGCACTGCCCCCGGTTCGCCGAGCGCCCGCCCCAGGCCTCCGAGGAAAAGCACTGCCCGGAGTACGCCACGCACAGTGCGCCATGCACGAAGATCTCCAGATCCGCGTTCGTTTCCCGGTGAATCGCCGCGATCTCGTCGATCGACAACTCCCGCGCCAGCGTCACCCGGTCGGCGCCCATCTCCCTCGCAAACCGTACGCCGGCCGCGTCGGTAATCGAGGTTTGTGTCGACGCGTGAATCTCCATCGCTGGCGCCATCTGCCGGACCGCGCGCAGTACGCCGATGTCCTGAATGATTAAGGCGTCCACGCCCGCGTCGATCGCCGCCGTCAACACGCGGGCCGCCTCGCGGAGCTCGTGCTCGAACACCAGCGTGTTAAACGTCAAAAAGCCGCGCACGCCGCGTGCGTGCAGTGTCCGCATAACCTCCGGCAACTCGGCGAGATCGAATCCCACCTTCGCGCGCGCGGTAAAGTGCTTGAGCCCAAAGTAGACCGCATCCGCGCCGGCATCGATAGCGGCGTGGAGCTGGGGCCAGTGGCCGGCCGGACTCATCAACTCGGGTTTGCGGGACACCTACCTTCAAGGTAGCGCGGCGTCACGCAAGAAGGCTGATCGACTCGTAACTCTTCGACACCGTCTCTTCGTAGCCGAACTGGAACGCGGACAGCGTATCAAGCTGTTCAAACTGACGCTCGATTTTGCGCGGGTTCGGATTCCTTACCGCCGACGCCAGTTGGCTCAGCAGTTTTCGAATGTCTTCGACTTCGTCCGAATCCAGTTCCCCTTCGATGGAGATCTCCACCGCCACCGCCGAAGTGGAACTCCGTTCGGACCCCCGGACACCTGCGCCTCCGCCCGCCGCCGCGTACTTTCCCACCGATTTCTGCGACAACGAGGCGAACGAGATGTTCACAACGTCGCCGTCCTCGGTACGGACCGACAGCGATCCCGCCTGCGTCTGCGTGCGCTCCCTGTAGCTGGCCCGCGCCGCGTACTGTTGCGCCGGCGCCTCGCAGGAACAACGTCCAATCGCTTCGATTCCCATGACAAACTCTTCGGCCCGGCCCGGAGAAATTTGAGCTATTTCTTCCCCGCGCCGAAACGGTACAGCGCCTCGTCGGTCCGGAGGTAGAGCTGCCCGCCGCTCAGCGCCGGCGTTGCGAAGCAGCCTTCGCCCAGCTCGTTGGCCGCCAGCACTTCCCACTCGGCCGCCGCCTTCACCACCACTACCTTGCCCTCTTCGCTGCAAATGTAGACGCGGCCTTCCGCCGCGACCGGCGACGAAGAGTAGCCGCCCAGCGCACCCGGCAGCCGCTCGTTCTTAGTCACCCGGCCCGTAGCCGCGTCAAACGCCGTGAGAATTCCGCCGTTGCGCACGCTGAACAGCACACCTTCGTGAAGCACCAGCGACGGCACCACCGACGTGAAGCTCTTCTCGTACTTCCACAACTCGCGCGGCCGGATCTCGCCAGTCTTCGCATCCGTCTCCAGCCGGAACGCGTACAGTCCGTTCGGTCCCATGATGCGCTTTTGCAGCAGGTCCCATTCGTCCGCGCTTACCACGCCGTCCCGGTTGCCCGTGTGGCGCGCCACGCCGGTCAGCAGCACGCTCTTGGCGTACTCCTCCGGTTGCAGCTTGCCGTCGCCGTTCCTGTCGGATTTCGCCAGTTCGTCTGCGAACGGCTTGGCCGCGTCTGCCCCGTAGCCGAATACAAACATGCGGTCGCCATCCAGGATCGGGCTGCCCACGATCGTCGCCGGGAACCCGATCTGCGTCGATAGCCGTTTGCCGTTGGCCGTATTGTAGGAACCGAACAACCCGCGGCTTACCGTCACCAACTGTTTGTTGAAAACGAACGGAGTGCCCCAGCCATCGGCCTCCTCCCGGCCGGACTTCCATCGCATCTCTCCGCTCTTCGAATCGAACGCCGCCGCGAAAGCGTTGAAGAGCTGATCCACCACCACGACGACGTTCGAGCCCGCCAGCACCGGCGACGACGATAGCCCCATCGTGTTTTGAAATGGCCCCATTGGCGAGCGCCACAGCTCTTTGCCCGCTGGGTCGTACGCCACCAGGCCGAAGTCCTTGAAGAAAACATACACGTTGCGGCCGTCGGTCACCGGCGTGATCGCCGCCTCATGGTTCAATGCGTTGGCCACCTCCGAACGCGTCTTGTCGATGGACCGTTCCCATACCAACTCGCCCGTCGCCCGGTCGAAGCACTGCGTGAACAACTTGCCTTCGGCGAAGGCGGTCAGAAACACGTGCTTCTCCGTCAATACCGGCGACGACTTGCCCGGCCGTACCGCTGAACGCCACACCAGGTTCTCGCCCTTCCCAAACCGCACCGGATACCCTTTGCCTGGTGCGACGCCGGAGCCGTTCGGCCCGCGAAAACGAGTCCAGTCTTCGGCGGCCGTAACAAGACTGAACAGAAACAAAATACGCGTCATCGCCTCACACAATATCATTTAACTGCGACTTAACTTCCAATTTAGCCGTCTCGCTTTAGGCTGTAATCATGAAGAATTGGAAGATCCTCATCGTCTGCGCGGGTGCGGCCATCGCGCAGCCTCCCATGCAACAAGGCGACGGTGTTTGGGCGCGCGACGCGTATTTTGGAGAGGCCCAAACCTTCGACGCCTGCACCGGCCACCAGCCGGGAAACGGTCAGTATCATCACCACGCCAGCCCCACCTGCCTGCGCGCCCAGTTGAACGACAATCTGGAGCTCGTCCGCGACACCCGCACCGGACCCGTCTATCGCGAAAAGGCGGCCGGCCTTACGCATTCCCCCATTCTCGGCTGGGCCTTCGACGGGCATCCTATCTATGGGCCCTACGGTTACGCCGACGCCCGGAACGCCTCCAGCCCTGTTCGCCGCATGCGCTCCGCCTTCCGCCTGCGCAATATCACGCAACGCAATACGCTGGCCGAATGGTCCCGCGCTTACCTGCCCGCCGTTCCCGCCACGCTGGCCGAAAATCAATACGGTCCGCCCATCAACGCCACCTTCCCGCTGGGCCGCTACATTGAGGACTACGAATTCGCCGCCGGTCTCGGAGATCTCGATGTCTACAACGGCCGCACCGCCGTTACACCGGAATTTCCGGGCGGTACCTATGCCTATTTCGTCACCATCGATGAGACCGGCAAGCCCGCGTTCCCCTACATCCTCGGGCGTCAATTCTACGGTACGTTGAACGGCGGCAACGCGCAGGCCGTGCCCGCCGCCGCGCAGGAGTACACGAGCGGCGGAGACTCTCCCTATCTCACCGCGTGGCGCACCGCCGGCGCGCAGACGCCCGCCCGCGTCAGGTCCGCCTTCGACCCCTCCTCCGCCGCGTCGAACACGTGGCCCTTCGAAACCATCGCCGGCGCGCGCACCGCGGGCGGCGTCACCACCCCAACCAATGCCGACATTCAGCGCATTCGTTTCACGGACTCCGATGTCTACGTCAACTCCAACAACCTCGGCGCCTACGTCATGGGCCCCTGGTTCGATGCGCTCCAACCCGGTGGAGTATTCGGCAATTGGCCCAGCCGTCAGAACGCCCAGTTCCGCGTGACCCGGAACCCCGCCGCGGCCTCCACCCGGACCAACACGGGCCTTGGCGCTGTCGGCGTGTTCGTCAACGGCGTGGCCGTCTTCAACATGCTCGACGGTGCAACATACAGCACCGCCCGCCAAGCCGATGTCGGCGGCGGCCTGGTCTCGCCCACCGCCCTACACGTCTCGGCCGCCTCCTTCGAGCGCGGCCCCTTCGCCAAGGGTGCGCTCGTCACGGCCTTCTCGCAATTCGGCTCCACTTTGGCCGCCTCCACCGCCACGGCCGCGACGGCCAACTGGCCCACGTCGCTTGCCGGCACCGAGGTCCTCATCCGCGACGCCGGCGGCGTGGCACACCAGGCGCCCATCTACTACGCCTCTCCCACGCAGGTGAACTATCGCATTCCGGAGGCCGTGGCCGTCGGATTCGCGGTCGTAACCGTCTCCGCCAACGGTGTCTCCTACGGCGGCAACATTCATATCCGCGACGTCTATCCGAATCTCTTTACGGTCAATAACGACGGGCTTGCCGCCGCGTACTTCTCCCGCCTGCGCAACGGCCAGTCGACGGCCGAACCGGTCTCGCAAGCGGTCGAACTCGGCACGGACACCGTCTACGCCGTGCTCTTTGGAACCGGGCTCGGCGGCGAAAAGGACGTCACCGCCACCGTCGGCGGCATACGCGCTGGCGTGGCCTACGCCGGCCCGCAGGGCGCCTTCGGCGGCTTGGACCAGTTCAATATCGTCATTCCCTCGGAGCTCGCCGGCCGGGGACGCGTCGAAGTTGTTCTTACCGCCGGCGGGAAAACCGCCAACACCGTCTACTTCAACGTTCGGTAAGCGGTAAAATCGGGGGCGATGAATCGGCGCAAGTTCCTCGCCCTCTCCGGCTCTCTGTTGGCCCAAACGCAGCGTCCCAACGTGCTGATGATCGCCGTCGACGATTGGAACGACTGGATCGGCGCCCTCGGCGGGCATCCTCTCGTCAAGACTCCGAACGTCGACCGTCTGGCTGCCCGCGGCCTCCTGTTCACCGACGCGCATACCGCCAGTCCGCTCTGCAATCCGTCGCGCGCCGCGCTGATGACCGGCCGCCGGCCCACCACCTCCGGCGTTTACGATAACGATCAGCCGTGGCGAGCCGCCATGCCTGCCGCCGTCACGCTGCCCCAGCATTTTCGCGCTGCCGGCTACACGACCCACGGCGCCGGCAAGCTCTTCCACCACGGCCGCGGCTACAACGACCCCGCCTGCTGGGATGAGTACTTCCATTGGAACCCCGCCGCCAAGGCGAACGGAATGACCGACGGCTACAGCTTTCCGCCCGACCCTGAGCCGCCTCGTCCCGTCACCCCCATGCCCAGCGTCAGTTGGCGCAACTTCGATTGGGCGCCCCTCGTCGCCGGCGACGAGGAAATGCCTGACTACAAAGTGGCCTCCTGGGTGGCCTCCGTTCTGGAACGGAAACACGCCAAACCCTTCTTCCTCGCCGCCGGCATGTTCCGTCCGCACATCCCCTGGTATGTGCCGAAAAAATACTTCGACATGTATCCGCTTGAGGAGATCATCCTGCCTGCCGTCAAGGACGACGATCTCGCCGATGTTCCGCCCGCCGCCCGCCAAATGGCCCTGAACGAGCATTCCCGCCACGATCTCGTCGTCAGCACCGGCAACTGGAAAAAGGCGGTGCAGGCCTATCTCGCCTGCATCACGTTCTCCGACGCCATGATCGGCCGCATGCTCGATGCCCTCGACAAAAGCGCCTACCGCGATAACACCATCGTTTGCTTCTGGTCCGATCACGGCTATCACCTCGGCGAAAAGTGGCACTGGCACAAGCAGGCGCTCTGGCAGCGCGCCACCCACGTTCCGCTCATCGTCCACGCGCCCGGCGTCACCAGGCCGGGCACGCGCTGCTCCCGTCCCGTCGACACCATGAACGTCTATCCCACGCTGGCCGATCTGGCCGGCCTCGCTGCTCCCGCCAACGTCGACGGCGTCAGCCTCAAGCCGCTATTGACCAACCCCGAGGCCCCCTGGGAG